>CANFLQ010000072.1 GCA_947447995.1 Bacteroidota bacterium
GAATAAAAATTAACGAAAAAGTGTATTGTTATTTTAAGGTTTTATATCTATATCGTATTATGTGAGTGAATTTAACAAAACATTTATTAATTTTAGATGATTTTAAAATACCATGATAGGCTTCCGATTTTCCAATTATAATAAACCCGATCAATCGCCGTTCGATAAACTTTTTGAAATCTTCAAACAGTTGTTGACCCATACCAGCGGTGATTTCAACGAAGCAATCAGTTGGCTTACACAACTTGATAAAGAATATAAACTTACCGAACCCGATTATGGAATAGGTGATTTTATTCAGGAATTAAAGGACAAAGGCTATATCCGCGATGATGAACCCGGCTCTGGAAATATTGTAATTACTCCAAAAACAGAACAAGCGATTCGTCAGCAAGCACTCGATAAAATTTTCGGGAAACTTAAAAAAGGTAAATCGGGAAACCACAGTACAAAGTATACTGGCAGCGGCGAAGAGATGGGAATTGATTCACGGCCCTTCCAATTCGGAGATTCATTGGAACAAATTTCCATGCTGCAATCCATGAAAAATGCTCAGATAAATAATGGTATTGGTGATTTCAGAATTACAGAAAATGATTTGGAAGTGCAGGAGAAAGAGCATAAAACGCAAACATCAACGGTGTTGATGATTGATATTTCTCATTCCATGATTTTGTATGGTGAAGACAGGATTACTCCGGCAAAAAATGTGGCAATGGCACTTGCCGAACTTATAAAACGCAAGTACCCGAAAGATACGTTAGACATCATTGTTTTTGGAAACGATGCTTGGCAAATAAAAATAAAAGACCTTCCGTATTTACAGGTTGGTCCTTTCCATACCAATACTGTTGCAGGTTTGGAGCTGGCAATGGATTTGCTCCGAAGAAGAAAAAATGCGAACAAACAAATTTTTATGATTACTGATGGCAAGCCTACTTGCCTTAAAGAAAACGGGCAATATTATAAAAACAGCTATGGGCTTGATAAAAAAATACTGAATAAATGTTTGACACTTGCACAAAGTTGCAGGCGATTAAAAATTCCGATTACCACATTTATGGTTGCTTCCGATCCTTATTTGCAGGAGTTTGTTCACGACTTTACCGAAGCCAATAACGGCAAGGCTTTTTACACATCTTTACAAGGTTTGGGTGAATACATTTTTGAAGATTTTGAACGCAATAAAAAAAGAACTTTTAAATAAAATACAGCAATGCAAAAAATAAAAACACTTGGCGAATTAAAAAAATCAGGATACATCAGCAAATCCATTAAAGATGAATTACGTGATAATCTAATCGCAAAGATCAAGAAAAAAGAAAATGTTTTCAAAGGCATTGTTGGTTATGAGGACACCGTGATTCCTGAAATAGAACGCGCCATTCTTTCGCGCCACAATATGAATTTATTGGGTTTGCGCGGACAAGCAAAAACACGTATTGCCCGCCAAATGACTGAGCTTTTAGATGAATACACTCCCATAATTGAAGGCAGCGAATTAAACGACGATCCATTAAATCCGATTTCCAATTATGCAAAACAAATGATTGCTGAAAAAGGTGATAAAACTCCAATTTTATGGTTGCACCGTTCGGAACGATACATTGAAAAATTAGCAACGCCGGATGTTTCTATTGCTGATTTGATTGGTGATGTTGATCCTATCAAAGCTGCCAATTTGCGTTTGAGTTATGCCGATGAGCGCGTTATTCATTATGGAATTATTCCACGCAGCAACCGTTGTATTTTTGTGATTAATGAGTTGCCCGATTTGCAAGCACGCATTCAAGTAGCTTTGTTTAATATTTTGCAGGAAGGCGATATTCAAATACGCGGATTTAAGTTGCGTTTATCACTGGATATACAATTTATATTCACGGCTAACCCTGAAGATTATACCAACAGGGGCAGCATTGTTACTCCGTTAAAAGACAGAATCGGTAGTCAGATACTTACGCATTACCCAAAAAGCATTGAGCTTTCCAAACAAATAACAGCTCAGGAAGCAAAAATAAGTCTCAATCAAAAACAAAATATTGAAGCGGGAAACCTTGTTGCTACCATCATTGAGCGAATTGCTTTTGAAGCGCGCGAAAGCGAATTTGTAGATTCTAAAAGTGGTGTTTCCGCACGTTTAACTATTTCGGCGTATGAGAATTTGATAAGCACTGCTGAGCGCAGAATGCTGTTGAATGGAGAAGAAAAAACAATCGTTCGTATCAATGACCTGATGGGAGTGATTCCTGCTGTAAACGGAAAAATAGAATTGGTATATGAAGGAGAACAAGAAGGTGCGGGCATTGTAGCGCAAAACCTTTTAGGAAAAGCCATCCGCAACGAATTTATTCAACATTTTCCGGACCCATCAAAACTGAAAAAGAAAAAAGAACCGAGCCCCTACCAATCGATTGTAAACTGGTTTGGCGAAGGCAATGTAGTAGACCTGATGCTGCTTGAAACCGATAAAGAATATAAAAAAGGTTTGGAAAGCATTCCCGGATTAGAGGACCTGGTAAAACTATACATACCTAAACTTAGCAAAACCGACACATTGGTAGCAATGGAATTTATATTGTTCGGTATGGCTGAACATTCACTTATTGGTAAAAACAGTCTGGAACGCGGCACCCAGTTCAAAGATATTTTAGGATCCATGTTCTCAGAAAAAGATTTTTTTAGAGACGAGCAGAATAATTAAGAACTAAACGGGCAATTTGGAAGTGTTCTGTTTTGTATGAAAAACAGCAACAATATAAATCGTATTGGCATCTTCGTTAATGTAAAATAAAATTTAAAAAGTAAATTTTTTAATCGGTAGGACTCTGTAATCTTTATAACGCAATTTGTAAAAAGGATTCTTGGCAATCGAAACGATATGTTTATCAAGAACCAACGCAAACTTTTCGCCTAAACCCATCTTTTGATCATCATAATAATCAATTGCTTTTTGAATATCCTCTAAAGCCCTTTTTTCAATTACAACAGCAAAGCGCATGCTTATTTACTTTTAAATTTCAATTGCTTTTTAGCTTTATTCCAAGGCGTAAAATCTTCTGATTTTGCTGTTGCTCTGCGTTCATCTAAAATGTTTTTTTGTTCATCAGTTAATGAAATATTTTTTGAATCAATCTCTTCAACGCTAATGTAATTAAGACTTTTTAAGAAATTAAGCAAAATATCCATTTTGCTATCATCTTTAATATTTACAAGTAATTGGTGCATAGTGCGAGTATTTAAAACGAAAATACGTTTTTTTATCAGTTTCTCCAATTGATAATTGGAAGTATTACTATACTTTACGTTCGTATTTTCAGGTTGCTTTTCTCCCCTTATACCACTATATTTGCACCCTTTATTAAAAATCCGTTATCGAATTTATTGAATCCTTGAAATGAAAAATTATAAAACATATACCGGCCTCGACCTTTCTCAAACAGCAAAAGATGTTCAGAAGGTTTGGGACGAAAATAAAACATTTGAAAAGTCCATCACCACACGTGAAGGTAAAACGCCTTTTGTATTTTATGAAGGACCGCCAAGCGCCAACGGATTACCGGGTATACACCACGTGATGGCACGTTCCATCAAAGATATTTTTTGCAGATACAAAACACAAAAAGGATTTCAGGTAAAACGTAAAGCAGGCTGGGATACACACGGATTGCCAATAGAATTAGGCGTTGAGAAAACATTGGGCATCACCAAAGAAGATATCGGTAAAAAAATTACGGTAGAACAATACAACCTTGAATGCCGCAAAGATGTAATGAAATATACCGATGTATGGGAAGATGTAACCCGTAAAATGGGTTATTGGGTGGATATGAAAGACCCTTATATTACGTATGATAACCGTTACATTGAATCGGTTTGGTGGTTGTTAAATAACTTATATGCGAAGGGTTCTATCTATAAAGGTTTTACCATTCAACCTTATTCTCCTGCAGCAGGGACAGGGCTTTCCACACATGAGTTGAATCAGCCTGGATGTTATAAGGATGTAAAGGACAGGACGGCGGTCGCTCAATTTAAAATGATACTCGATGAAAAATCGGAAGGTATTATCAACAAAAGCCATGGAGATATTTATTTTTTAGCATGGACCACAACACCTTGGACATTGCCTTCGAACACTGCATTAGCTGTAGGAAAAAACATTTCATATGTTCAAATAGAAACATTCAATCCATTCACACATTTAAGGGCTTGTGTGATTCTTGCAAAAGATTTAATGGAAAAATATTTTCCAATTAAAAATGGAGAAATTGGTTTAGACACCTATAAACCTGGAGATAAAAATATTCCATTTAGACAAATTACTGAATATACCGGAGAACAATTAAATGGCATCCGCTACGAACAACTCCTACCCTTCGCACAACCAACAGATGGTGATGCTTTCCGTGTTATAACAGGTGATTTTGTTACTACTTCCGACGGTACAGGAATTGTTCACATTGCGCCCAGTTTTGGTGCGGACGATTTTAGAGTGGCCAAACAAAACGGCATTGGCTCATTAACATTGGTTGACAAGCGTGGTAAGTTTTTACCCGAAATAAAAGACGGTGTATTTTTATACGGCGAAGAATATGTGAAAGAAGCGTATTTAACCGATACAGAAAAGGAGGCAGAATTTCAACATCAGAAAAAAGTGTTGGAAGCTGCCGGTAAAATAAAAGAGTTAAAAGCGTATTTAAGTGTTGACGAACGCATCGTTTTAAAACTACAGGAAGAAGGCAAACTCTTTAAAAAAGAGACTTACGAGCATAGTTATCCGCATTGCTGGAGAACCGATAAACCTGTTTTGTATTATCCTTTGGATAGCTGGTTTATCAAAACTACTGCTTACAAAGAGCGTATGATAGAATTGAACAATACTATCAACTGGAAGCCGGAATCTACCGGAACAGGTCGTTTCGGTAATTGGTTAGAAAATCTGAACGATTGGAATTTATCACGTTCACGTTTTTGGGGTATCCCAATTCCTATATGGACAAGCGAAGACAGAACAGAACAAATTTGCATTGCTTCTGCCGAACAATTAAAATTAGAAATTGAAAATGCTATTGCTAAAGGCATAATGGATAAAAATCCATTGGCAGCCTTTAAACCGGGCGATAACAGTACTGAGAACTATAACACATTCGATCTTCATAAACCGTATGCAGATTCTATTTACTTAGAACGCAATGGTAAAAAGCTTTTCCGCGAACCCGACTTAATTGATGTTTGGTTTGACAGTGGCGCAATGCCTTATGCACAGCTGCATTACCCGTTTGAGAATAAAGAATTGATTGACGAGAAAAAATATTTCCCTGCCGATTTTATTGCCGAAGGTGTTGACCAAACGCGTGGTTGGTTTTTCACGCTTCACGCGATAGGTACGATGTGTTTTGATTCTGTTACTTTTAAAAATGTGGTGAGTAACGGTTTGGTATTGGATAAGAACGGACAAAAAATGAGTAAACGTCTGGGCAATGCTGTTGATCCATTTCAAACAATTGAAAAATATGGTCCCGATGCTACACGCTGGTATATGATTACCAATGCAGCGCCTTGGGATAATTTGAAATTTGACATTGAAGGTATTGGTGAAGTGCAACGTAAATTTTTCGGAACACTACACAACACCTATTCATTCTTTTCGCTTTACGCAAACGTAGATGGATTCAGTTATTCTGAGGCAGATGTGCCGATGAGAGACCGTGCAGAAATTGACCGTTGGATATTATCAGAACTAAATACTCTCATTAAAAAAGTGGACGAAGCGTATGCCGATTATGAACCACATCGTGCAGGACGATTGGTAGAAACCTTTGTAGATGAGCATTTGAGCAACTGGTATGTGCGTTTATGCCGCCGTCGTTTCTGGAAAGGCGATTATTCTCAGGATAAAATAGCAGCCTACCAAACCCTTTATCGTTGTATGGAAGTGGTAGCGCAACTTTCGGCGCCTATTGCACCATTTTTTATGGATAGATTGTTTACAGATCTTAATGCTATAACAGGTCGCGATAAAGCAGAATCAATACATTTAAGCAATTTCCCTGTTGTTGATGCAAAATTGATTGATAAAAATTTAGAAGAGAGAATGGAGCTTGCTCAAAAAATTTCTTCCATGATTTTATCCATTCGTAAAAAAGAAAATATCCGTGTTCGTCAGCCATTGAAAAGAATTCAAATTCCAATTTTGGATGACAGTTATAAATCAAAAATTGAAGCGGTTAAGGATTTAATCTTATCGGAAGTAAATGTGAAAAACATTGAGTTTATCGATGAGTCAAATTCAACAATTACCAAAAATCTGAAACTGAACTTTAAAACACTTGGTAAAAAATGTGGCAAGAACATGAAAGCCGTTCAGACTTTTGCCAATGAAAATGCACAAGCAATTATTTCCGGAATCGAAAAAACTGGAAAATTTGAGATTCCATCGCACGTCACTGCGAGTGAAACGAAGCAATCTTTACCAAATGGAGAGATTGCTTCGTTCGCCCAAAATGGCGAACTCGCAATGACGGTAGTTTTAGATAACGAAGATGTAGAAATCATTCCGGTAGATATTCCTGGCTGGAAAGTAGCAAATTCAGGTCAATTAACTGTAGCGCTAGATGTTACCATTAGTCCGGAATTAAGAGAAGAAGGCTTAGCAAGGGAACTTGTAAATCGTATTCAAAACATCCGAAAAGACAGCAATTTAGAGGTAACCGATAAAATTAGTGTAAAAATTAAGAGAAATTCGGCAATCAATTCAGCAATAAATAATAATTTGGATTATATTTGCACAGAAATTTTGGCATCGTCGATAGAACTTGTTGATAATGTGGGGACTATAAATGAATCGGAGATTGAGTTAGAAGAGGGGATTACGACGTTAATTGCCATTACAAAATTTAACTAATACCCAAACACAATGGCTAAAAAAGCCCAAAAAGGGAAACCTGTAAAAAAAGTAGTTAAACCTGCAAAAAAGGTGGTAGCTAAAAAGGTTGCTAAACCAGTTAAAAAAGTGATAGCTAAAAAGGTAGTAAAACCTGTTAAAAAAGCTGCTGCTAAAAAACTGGCACCTAAAAAAATTGTTAAACCTGCGAAAAAAGTAATTGCTAAAAAAGTAATTGCTAAAAAGCCCGCACCTAAAAAAGTAATTGCTAAAAAAGTGGTGAAAAAAATAGAGAAGAAAGTAGTTGCTAAAAAAATTGCTAAACCAGTGAAAAAAGTAGTTGCTAAAAAACCCGTTGCTAAAGTTACAGTTAAACCTGTTGCTAAAAAAACTGTTGTTGCGCCAATTCAAAAATTAAAACCTGTAGTTAAAGCTGAAGCACGAAAAGTTATTGTAAAGAAACCTGTAGCTGTAGCTAAACTGGATGCTCCAATTGCCAAAAAAAATGCCGCGTTACCAAAGAAAAAATACGATTTTGATGCCGATACTGATAATAGCAGAGATGAGCCGCCAATGGTAGTAGAATACAAAATGCCGTCAATTCATAAACCTATGGGACCAACACCAAAACCACATATTAATACAGATATAAGAACACGTTATTCTGATATTGAATTAAAAGAGTTCAAGGAATTAATTTTGAAAAAACTTGCTGAAGCACAAAAAGATTTTGAATTATTGAAAAGCACCCTTTCTCATAAAGACGATCATGGAACTGATGACACTTCTCCAACCTTTAAATTGTTGGAAGACGGTTCAGATGTTTTATCGAAAGAAGAAACAGCTCATTTAGCTGGTCGTCAGGAAAAATTTATTCAAAACTTGCAAAATGCGCTTATCCGCATCGAAAACAAAACGTATGGCATTTGTCGCGTTACAGGTAAATTGATTTCTAAAGAACGCTTAAAAAGCGTACCTCATGCAACATTAGCTATTGAAGCGAAGTTAGATCAACATAATTAGTAAATACTTTACCCTTTTTAAAAAAGCTGTTCTATTAAGGAACAGCTTTTTTGTTAATAAGCATTTAGCTCCATGTTTTAAATAACACAATGTCGATAAGTAAAAATTTAGAGCCTGAATTTTTGTAGCGAATTGCGTAGTTTTGAAATGTGCTTAAGCTCCATAGGAGCCACTTATGTTATAAATTTAAACAGGTTTTAGTTTTAAGAAAATAAAAAATGAAACTTTTTATCGTTCCCACACCCATTGGTAACCTTGAGGACATAACCCTTAGGGCGATACGTATTTTAAAAGAAGTGGATTTGATTTTGGCAGAAGATACACGTAAATCGGGCATACTATTAAAACATTTGAATATAGAAACTAAAATGTTTGCGCATCACATGCACAACGAACATAAAACAGTAACTATGCTCGCCGAACGCATTGCCAATGGCGAAAAAATAGCATTGATAACCGATGCTGGCACACCAGGTATTTCTGATCCAGGATTTTTATTGATACGTGAATGCATTGCAAAAGGCATTGATGTAGAATGTTTACCAGGTGCTACGGCTTTTGTTCCTGCCTTGGTAAACTCTGGTTTACCAAGCGATACCTTTTGTTTTGAAGGTTTTTTGCCTCAGAAAAAAGGACGCCAAACAAAAATTAAATCCTTAATAAACGAACCTCGAACCATTATTTTTTATGAATCACCTCACAGGTTGGTAAAGGCTTTAGAGCAATTTATTGATTTTTTTGGTGCAGATAGAAAAGCTTCTGTTTCGCGGGAATTATCAAAAATGTTTGAAGAAAATAAACGCGGTACCTTAAAAGAATTAGCAGATTATTTTAAATCTAAAACAGTAAAAGGTGAAATTGTTATTGTTGTTGAAGGTTGCAATAAAAATAAAAAAATTGAACCAATTGAAGATGATGAAACGGAGGATTAATTAAAAATGGTACAGCATAAAAAAACAATAGGCGCTCCTCCTGGAACCGTTGTATATCAAGGTGAAGAACGAACCGAAAAGGTTAGAATCACACTTATCGAATACAATGAAACCGAATTTATTGAAAAAGATTTTTATGATTTATCCGAATGCTTGAACTATGTAAATCCAGCCATGGTAATGTGGATGAACGTAGATGGAATTCACAGAGAAGAGTTAATTGAAGCCATCGGAAAAAAATTTAATATACATCCGCTTACGCTGGAAGATGTTGTAAATACAAATCAACGCCCTAAATTTGAAGATTATGAAAACTACGTAGTGGCTATCATGAAAATGCTTTATTATGATACTGAATTACATGCCGAACAATTAAGTGTAGTGTTGATGGAAGGAATGGTTATTTCTTTTCAGGAAGTACACGGTGGCGATGCTTTTGATTTGATTAGAACTCGTATCCGCCAAGGTAAAGGGCGCATCCGTAAAATGAAAGCCGATTATTTAGCGTACGCTTTGATAGATGCCGTGGTGGATTGTTATTTTAATATCCTTGAAAAAATAGGTGATAAAATTGAGTTGCTGGAAGAAGAATTAATTGCAGAACCTTCGAAAGAAACCATGCAGAAATTGCATTTTATGAAACGTGAAATGATATTTGTTCGTAAAGCTATTTGGCCAATGCGCGAATTAGTAAACAACATGGATCGCTGCGAAACAACACTTATTCAGACAAGCACCGATATTTATTTGCGCGATGTTCACGATCACGTTGTGAGAGTTATTGATACTGTTGAAACCTACAGAGACTTGCTTTCGGGCATGATGGATATTTACCTTTCCAGTGTTAGTAACAAAATGAATGAGGTAATGAAAGTACTTACCATTATTACTACCATTTTTGTTCCCGTAACATTTATTGCTGGTGTATACGGTATGAATTTTGAATTTATGCCTGAGTTACATTCGCGTTGGGGCTACCCACTCACATGGTTGGCAATGCTAACCATCATGTTTTCGCTAATGATGTATTTCAAAAAAAAAAAATGGTTGTAACACGTAATAAATTTACAACTGCATTGATTTATAAAAACCGAGAACTTGCAAAATAGGATTTTGTATATAAAAAAATTATGGAAAAACGTTGGAGCATAAAACCAAAAGCTGATGAAAAAATTGTGAATCAATTATCGTTGGAATTGGGTATTGATAGCGTTTTGGCAAACATGCTGGCCCAGCGCGATATAACTAATTTTGAAGAAGCTAAAAATTTTTTCAGACCTTCATTAAGCAATTTACACGATCCTTTTTTGATGAAGGACATGGATAAAGCCGTTTATCGCTTGGAACAAGCCATTAACAACAACGAAAAAATATTAGTATATGGCGATTATGATGTGGATGGAACAACTGCTGTTGCATTGATGTATTCGTTTTTGAAAAATTTACCTGTACTTACAGGTGTAAATATTGAGGGTGTAGTTGATTATTATATTCCTGACCGTTATACCGAAGGTTACGGCATTTCCTTTCAAGGCATTGATTTTGCAAAAGAAAATAATTTTACCTTGATAATTGCACTTGATTGCGGTATTAAAGCCAATGATAAAGTAGATTATGCAAACGAACGTAATATCGATTTTATCATTTGTGATCACCATCGTCCAGGTGATAAACTCCCCAATGCAATAGCCGTGTTAGACCCTAAAAGAACGGATTGTACGTATCCGTTTGATGAATTGTGCGGTTGTGGTGTAGGCTTTAAATTGGTGCAGGGCTATGCACAAAAAAACAATATTGAGTTTAATGAATTGATGCAATACCTTGATTTAACTGCTATTTCCATCGCATCGGATTTAGTTCCCATTACGGGAGAAAACAGGACTTTGTGTTTTTTCGGGTTGGAGCAAATTAATAAAGCTCCACGCAGAGGAATAAAATCTATTTTGGATTTAGCAAATATCAAAAAAGAAATTACCATCAATGAATTGGTATTTACAGTTGGCCCTCGCATCAATGCCGCTGGCCGTATTGAAAGTGGACGAGATGCCGTAGCATTGCTTGTTTCCGATAATCACGATCATGCAAAAAGCTCTGGAATAAGTATCAATGCAACTAATACCGAGCGCAGAGTACTGGATTCAAGTATAACGTTACATGCGTTATCCATGATTGATAACAACGTAGAAATGTTTAAACGTAAATCAACTGTACTTTTTCATGCAGAGTGGCATAAAGGTGTGGTAGGCATTGTTGCTTCCCGTTTAATTGAAAAGTATTATCGCCCCACTATTGTACTTACCCAATCCAACGGAAAAGCAACAGGGTCGGCACGTTCGGTAAAAGATTTTGATGTGTACAATGCTATTGAAGCTTGTTCCGATTTGTTGGAACAGTTTGGCGGACATAAATATGCTGCAGGTTTAACATTAAAATTAGAAAATTTAGAAGCTTTTAAGCAACGATTTGAAGAGGTGGTATCATCTACTATTGAAGACCACATGCTAGTGCCTGAAATTGCTATTGATGCTGAATTGGATGTAAATGAAATTACGCCTAAGTTTTATCGGATTTTAAAGCAATTTGAACCCTTTGGACCTGGTAATATGTCACCCATATTTTTAAGTGAAGGATTAGTAGATAAAGGTTTTGTACGCATTGTTGGCAAAAATCATTTAAAAATGGATATACAATCTGCAAAAACTCCTAAACAAAATTTTTCTGCTATTGCATTTGCTCAGGCAAATCATTTTGATGACGTACTTCGTAAAAAAAAATTTAATGCCTGTTATGCTGTTGAAGAAAATGAATACAATGGTAAAGTATCATTACAGTTGAATGTAAAGGATATGAAAATTGAGAATTTGTAGGCGTATTACAAATTTCATTGTTATTATTGTTACCTACCATACTAACATAATAATTTACTGCATATCCTTGAAATGCAGTTGCAAGTATAAAAATAATGGAGAGATTTTTTTTAAATACTGTATTTACTAATTTATAGTCTGTTTATAAAAGTATTTTAATAAATTTTTACTCTTGATAATAAACCCTCTTCACTCTTCTCGAAATATTGGTGAGTATCTCATACGGAATAGTACCTACATCATCCGCAATTTGTTTGATAGGATAGGCATCACCAAATACAATTACCTCGTCTTGCTCATTGGCATTAATGTCCGTTATATCTATCATACACATATCCATACATACGTTGCCTATGATGGGCGCAGGTTTGCCGTTGATAATCATTTTGCCTTTACCATTGCTGAGTTTACGGCTCAATCCATCGGCATAACCTATTGGTACTGTTGCTATGCGTATATCACGATTGGCAACACCTTTTCTGCTGTAACCAATGGTTTGGTTGACAGGAATATTTTTGATTTGTGAAATGCTGGTTTTTAATGTACTTACATTTTGCAATTGTATTTGCTCGGTTTGGTTAGCACCAATGCCATACAAACCAATACCCAAACGCACCATATCAAATTGCGCATCCGGAAAACGGGAAATACCCGCCGAATTAAGAATGTGATGAATGATGGGATAAGAAAAATGCGCTCTTATTTTTTCACTCATCTCTTTAAATAGTTTTATCTGATGCCAGGTAAAATCATCGTGCTCCGGTTCATCCGTTCCGGCAAGGTGAGAAAATATGGATTTGATGGTAAGTAGTTTGTTATTTTTTACACGCACAATTAATTCATTTACTTCATTTTCATCAAAGCCCAAACGGTGCATTCCTGTATCCAGCTTAATGTGTATGGGCATAGGTGTTTCATTTTTTCTATCGCTTCGCTTCAATGTTTCTTCAAATAATCCTAGTACTCTGAAACTATAAATTTCGGGTTCCAACTGGTATTGTATCATGGCATCATAACTTTGTTCTTCGGGGTTCATTACCATAATGGGCAATGTAATGCCCGACCTGCGCAATTCAACACCTTCATCGGCGTAAGCAACAGCTAAATAATCGATACGGTGAAACTGCAATACATTGGCTATTTCAAAGCTTCCGCTACCGTACGAAAATGCTTTTACCATTGCCATAATTTTGGTATCCGGTTTTAATTTGGAACGAAAATAATTCAGATTATGAATGATGGCATTTAGGTTTATTTCTAAGACTGTTTCATGTGCTTTTTGTTGAATGATGTTACTGATGGCTTCAAAACTAAATGCTCTTGCGCCTTTCAACAAAACTGTTTCATCACTAAAAAATGAATTATTAAATTGTTGTAAAAAATCAGCTGTAGATTTGTAAAACTGTTTTTCGATATTGAATAGATGTTGCTGACTGGAAATACCCTCACCAATGCCTATTAAGCGCGATACACCTTTTTTATGTATCAGCTCTGCTACTTCTTTGTATAAAGCTTCGTTGTTTTGTCCGCTTTGCAAAATATCCGAAAGTACTAGTGTTTTTTTTGGATGTTGCTTTTGTTGATTTAAAAAATCAAGCGCAATTGCTAATGAACTCAAATCAGAATTATAACTGTCGTTGATAATGGAACAATTGTTAATTCCTTCTTTCAGTTCCAGACGCATAGCAACCGGACTTAAAAAGTGCATACGCTTAGCAATTACAACATTATCGTAACCCAGATAAAGTACTGTAGCCCAACAGTGAATAGCATTTTCAATGCTTGCCTCATCAATGAACGGAATGCTGATGCTAATAAAATTATTTTTAAAAATTCCTTGAATCTCAGTATCAGCAGTACTTTTGGTGATACGACCAATTAACAAATCGGCACGTAATTTTTTGGACCACGTAAATATTTTAGTTTCCTTCAGCGTTCTATTGGTAGTAATTTCTTCGTGAACAAGTAAATAATCCTTGCAATAAATAATTACTTCGGAATGGATAAAAAGTTTTAATTTTTCATCTACTTTTTGTTTTTGATTTTCAAAATTTTCGTCGTGTGCCTTCCCTATATTGGTAATTACCCCTATTGTTGGTTGAATAATCGGCTCCAACAATTTCATTTCGTTAGGTTTAGAAATACCTGCTTCAAAAATTCCAAAATCATGTTCTTCGTTTATTTGCCAAACGGATAAAGGAACGCCTACTTGTGAGTTAAAACTCTTGGGACTGCGTACACAATTTTTATCCTCCCGCATCAATTGATTCAACCATTCTTTTACAATGGTTTTGCCATTGCTGCCGGTTATTCCAATGATTGGGATTGTAAATTTACTACGATGTTTGGCGCATAAAAATTGTAATGCTGCCAGTGTATCTTTTACTAAAATAAAATTGGCATTGTCGAATTGTTCAATGTTTGCAGGCAATTCCGACACAACAAAATTTCGCACTCCTTTTTCATACACATCATGAATGTATGCGTGCCCATCATGCCTGTCGCCTTTGATAGCAAAAAACAAAGATGTTAAGGGGTTATTCATTTTTCGGCTATCAATCAGCAGATCCTTAATAATAGTATCTGTACTGCCATTGCCATAAATTATTGTATGTGATTTTTCGGCAGTTATTAAAAAATCTGCGTTAAGCGTATTAGATATGGCGGATACGGAATAGTTCATTATTTGATTTTTTGTTCCCTGAAACAATCTCTGCAAAGTGGTTCGTAATTGGAGCTTTCGCCCAGCAATACTAATGATTCTTCTTCGGTAATGCGGTGCGAATGGTTAGCAATATTTCCGCAACGCATACATATTGCATGTACTTTGGTTACGTGTTCGGCAATGGCTAATAGTTCGGGAATGGGACCGAAAGGGTTACCCAAATAATCCATGTCCAATCCGGCAACAATAACCCTAACGCCGTTATCGGCAAGCTGATTACAAACTGCGGCCAAACCTAAATCAAAAAACTGCGCTTCGTCAATACCAACCACTTGTACATCGCCGGTAAGCAACATAATAGTTGCCGATGAATTAACAGGTGTGGA
>CANFLQ010000073.1 GCA_947447995.1 Bacteroidota bacterium
TGTTCAGCAAAAAACAAACGAACCATTTGGTGAGAGAAAGTCATTTTTGAAAGCGATATTTTACCATTGGCACGTTTATAAATTTCCTCCGAAAAACCGTACGGCCCACCAACTACAAATACAAGATTTTTAATTCCTGAATTCATTTGTTGTTGTATAAATTCTGAAAAGCCAACCGAATGATATTCCTTACCGTTCTCATCCAATAAAATCAATTTATCTGAAGGTTGAATACATTTTAATAGCAACTCACCCTCTTTTTGTTTTTGTTGATCAATACTCAAAGCCTTGGTGTTTTTTAAAGCAGGTATGATAATGGTTTCAAACGGAATATAATGTTTTAAACGGCTTTCATATACTGAACACCCCTTTACAATATAATCATCATCTGTTTTACCATTTAAAATAAGCGTAATTTTCATGTCGATTTTAATAAAAAATACTTGCTATTTTAGATTTGCTTTCAATAGCAATGCAAAAAAACTATATTTTTGTCACATTCAGTCATAATAATTACAAAATTAAAACGTAAAGTTTAAATCGGTATTGAAGTATCTAATACTAATTTTTTAGCATGGCTCAATTATTGTAATCTATTTTTGAAATAAATTAAGATGAAAAACAAATACCTTATACTGTTACTAATAACCTCTGTCACTTCATTTGCATTTACCTTAGATGTGATTGATGATATATCAACAGGCATCCGTTCAGGCAATCCCAAAAACATCTCCAAATACTTTATTGAGAATATCGATTTAAAAGTAATTGAACGCGAAGATGTTTACAGCAAGCAACAAGCTGAAATGATTTTGAAGGATTTTTTTTACAAACATCCTGTAAAATCATTTACCATTGCGCATAAAAGCACCCCAAAGGGCGGATCTCAATATATTATAGGCACTTTGGAAACAAGCAATGGAAAATTTAGAACCTATTTTTTAATTAAAACTACGGGCGCAGAAACGCTCATTCAGCAATTTAGAATTGAAACTGAAAATGAGTAAAAAAACACTACCAGAACGCCTCTACAATTTTAACATTCAACAATTTATTAAGCAAGCTTTAGCTGAAGATATGGGCGATGGCGACCATACTTCCCTTGCTTGTATCCCTTCAACTGCAAAGGGAAAAGCCCATTTGCTAGTAAAAGAGAATGGTGTACTTGCCGGAGTTGAACTGGCAGTTAAAATTATTGAACAGGTTGATAAATCATTAAAGGTAAAAGTATTTATTACCGATGGAAAAACTATAAAAGTAGGCGACATTGTTTTAACTGTAGAGGGAAAAGCTCAATCAATACTATTAGCTGAGCGCCTTTTATTAAACTGTATGCAACGCATGAGTGGCATAGCAACACACACCAACCAATTGGTGCAACTTTGCAAAGGCACAAATACAAAAGTAATTGACACCCGAAAAACAACTCCCAATATAAGAGGACTTGAAAAATGGGCTGTATTGCTTGGTGGTGGCGCCAATCATCGTATTGGGTTGTACGACATGATATTAATCAAAGACAATCATATTGATTATGCCGGCGGTATTCCTCAAGCCATATATGCAGCCAATAACTACCTAACAGCAAATAAGAAAAAATTAAAAATAGAAATTGAGGCGCGTAATTTGGATGAGGTAAAACAAATATTAGCTATTGGAAAGGTAAACCGAATTATGTTGGACAACTTCAGCCTCAGCGATATAAAAAAAGCCTTAAAACTAATTAATGGTGAATTTGAAACTGAAGCCTCGGGAGGTATTACTGAAAAATCAATACGCAGTTACGCTCTTTGTGGTGTTGATTTTATTTCTGTTGGAGCCCTTACACATAGTATCAAAAGCCTTGATTTAAGCTTAAAAGCTATTTAATTAAAATGTATGAAAATTAAATATGTCAGGAAATTAATACAATTAAAGCCTGTTTTTAAACTTCAAAAGGCAAGCAAAAAAATTATTGTACCTGGTTTTGAGGGGTTATCATTGTATATTGTTACCAAATTTTTTTTTCAAGGCATACGCAATGGCTCTTTAAATATGAGGGCTTCATCACTTGCCTTTAGTTTTTTTTTAGCCCTATTCCCTTCTATCATTTTTTTATTTACGCTCATACCCTATATTCCAATAGATAATTTTCAGGAATCATTATTTAATTTGATGCAAAGTGTTTTGCCCAAATCTGCTTTTATAGCAATGGAAGAAACCATTATCGACATTATTAAAAATCAAAATGGAGGTTTGCTATCCTTCGGTTTTATATCCGCATTGTATTTTTCTACCAATGGCTTTAATGCCATGATAGAAGCCTTTAACGAAACTTATCATGAATTTGAAACCAGATCAGCTTTTACCCAGCGATTGGTTTCTTTATTATTGGTTATTCTTTCAACACTATTGATTTCTGTGGCTATCTCATTAATTATTGCATCTGAAATAGTATTGCAATATGTTATTGAAGCCAGCTCTGTTACTTTTTATTTAGTGTTGTTTGGCAAGTGGATAATTTTACTTGCACTTTGCTTATGTTTTATTTCCTTCAATTATTATTTTGGACCAAAAAGCAAAAAAGGATTCAAATTTTTATCCCCAGGATCAATACTAGCAACAGTTTTAGCTATTCTTACCTCCTTATTATTTGCTTATTATGTTAATAATTTTGCAAATTATAACAAGTTATATGGTTCCATTGGAACCTTAATAGTTATTATGCTTTGGATTTACATCAATGCCTTGATATTATTATTGGGTTTTGATTTGAATGCAAGTATACAAAGTGCTAAAAAGAAACACAGCAAACGTTTAGTAGATTTGTTACAATAGGTATCAGATTACATCACGTAAATCATCATTTGTATCTCTAGGTTTTTTCTCCGATTTTTTTCTCATTCGGATATTTAACATTTCAACAAATAAAGAAAAAGCAATGGATATATAAATTACTGTTTTATCCACATGTTGATGAAGAGATTCCAATATCAATACAGTGCCTATCATCAACAAAAATGTTAGCGCCAATACTTTAATTGTTGGATTCAAGTTAATAAAGTCGCTTACCTTTTCAGAAAACCGTATCATAATTATCATTGCAATAATAACCCCCATCACCATTATCAAAGGATTAGTTACCAAACCTACAGCAGTTAAAATAGAATCGAAGGAAAATACAATGTCTATCAAAACTATCTGCAACACAATAGCATTAAAACTCTCTTTTTTTATTTTTATTTCCTCCTCTTCGTAGCCTTGTATTTTGTTATGCAATTCTATTGTAGTTTTATACAATAAAAAAACACCACCAGAAAATAAAATCAAATCTCGTCCGGTAACTCCAAAATCACCAATTAAAAACAAAGCATCTTTTAAACCTACTATCCAAGAAATACTAAATAATAAAATAATACGCATTACTAAGGCGAAAACTAAACCCAATGAACGGGCTTTTCCTTGCTTTGCTCTTGGTAATTTGTTAGCTATAATTGAAATAAAAATAATATTATCAATACCTAAAACTATTTCAAGAACCGAAAGAGTTAATATACTTATTAAAGAAGCGACAGAAAAAAGGTCGTTAAAATTTTGGGCTAAATCCATGAATATTTTTTTTTGCGAAAATACATAGATTTTTCTCTACATAAGCGAAATATTTATATTCATCATAAAAATATATTTTTAGATAAATATGATAAAAATCTCAGAATACATTTACTTATATTTGTGTGAATAGATTTAGTATATCATAACCTGAGGGAGAAATTTTAATGGAAGAAAAACAAAATTTTTCAAAAGAAGAGTTTATAAAAATTGTATTGAATGATTTTCGCGTTGCAAGCGAAAGCCGAGAAGCCAGTTTTTTGGGCAGACGAGAAGTACTTTCCGGTAAAGCCAAATTTGGAATTTTTGGCGATGGTAAAGAAGTTGCTCAAATGGCAATGGCTAAATATTTTAAAGAAGGTGATTTTAGAGCTGGTTATTACCGCGATCAAACCTTTATGTTTGCTACCGGCAACTTAACCCTTCAACAATGGTTTGCAGGCTTGTACGGTCATACCGATTTAGATGCTGAACCAATGACTGCCGGCCGACAAATGGGCGGACACTTTGGTACACGCAGTTTAAATATGGATGGAACATGGAAAGACCTTACAAAAATAAAAAATTCTTCTGCCGACATTTCTTGTACAGGTGCTCAAATGCCTAGACTTTTAGGGTTAGCAATGGCATCCAAATATTACAAAGAAAATACAGCTTTACAAACCGAACCCTTTCATAAATTTTCAAACAAAGGAACTGAAATTGCCTTTGGTACCATTGGTGATGCAAGTACTTCTGAGGGTGTTTTTTTTGAAACTATCAATGCAGCCGGTGTAATGCAGGTACCCATGTTGATTTCCGTATGGGATGATGATCATGGAATTTCAGTACCTAAAAAATATCAAACAACTAAAGAAAGTATATCCGAAATCCTAAGTGGTTTTCAGCGAAATGAAAAACAAAAAGGTTATGAAATATTAAAAACAAAAGGCTGGGATTATCCGCATTTATGTGCAACTTATGAAAAAGCTGTGAAAATTTGCAGGGAGGAACATGTACCAGTATTGATTCACGTTGAAGAGGTAAATCAACCACAAGGTCATAGTACTTCAGGTTCTCATGAACGTTATAAATCAAAAGAACGACTTCAATGGGAGATTGATTTTGACCCCATAAAAAAAATGCGGGAGTGGATTTTAGAAAATGAAATAGCTACTCCTGAGCAAATAAAAGTAATAGAAGTTAATGCAAAAAATACCGTTAACGACGCAAAAAATTTAGCATGGATAGCTTACATAACTCCTATTTTAAAAGAACGGAAAGAGGTAAGTGACATTATTGACAGCATTTGTTTAGAATCATTAAATGTTAATGAAATCAATCAAATCAAGAACGAATTAAATAAAATTAAGGAGCCTATACGTAAAGATATTTATACTACTATTAAACGTATTTTACGAATTATTCGTACCGAAAATATTGCTTCAAAACAAGCATTGATAAATTGGCTCGAAGAAGCAAAAACAGCAAATTACGATCGTTACGGTTCACACTTGCACAGCGAATCCGAAATGAATGCTTTAAAAGTAGAACCTGTAAAAGCAGAATACGAAGCCGATCCAAAAATTGTTGATGCCCGCGTTTTATTACGCGAAAATTTTGATGCTATTCTTACAAAATACCCTGAAGTAGTTATATTTGGGGAGGACTCAGGAAAAATTGGTGGCGTAAATCAAGGTTTGGAAGACTTGCAAGCTAAATATGGTGAAGTACGTGTATTTGATACAGGTATACGTGAAACAACTATTATTGGACAAGCAATAGGTCTTTCGTTGAGAGGTTTCCGCCCTATTGCTGAAATTCAATATTTGGATTATTTATTGTATGCCATACAAATTATGAGTGATGACTTGGCTACATTGCAATATCGTACCAAGGGCGGACAAAAAGCCCCTGTAATCATCCGTACACGCGGTCACCGTTTGGAAGGTATTTTCCATAGCGGATCTCCTATGGGTATGATTATAAATGCCATTAGGGGAATTTATGTTTGTGTACCTCGTAACATGACTCAAGCTGCCGGAATATATAATACCTTGTTAGCTTCGGACGAACCTGCTTTAGTAGTGGAATCGTTGAACGGATATAGATTAAAAGAAGCTCTACCTTCCAACATTGGCGACTTTAAAGTTCCTTTAGGTATTGTAGAAACAATCAACGAAGGAAATGATGTAACATTGGTAACTTATGGAAGTTGTTGCAGAATGGCACTAGATGCTGCAAAACAATTGGCTGATTTTGGTATTTCTCTGGAAGTAATTGATGTGCAAACTTTATTGCCTTTTGACATCAATAAACAAATTATAGAATCTATAAAGAAGACAAATCGATTACTAGTAGTAGACGAAGATGTTCCGGGAGGTGGAAGTGCTTATATTTTACAGAAAATTTTGGTTGAACAAGATGCTTATCAATATTTAGACTCCGAACCGAAAACATTGTCAGCAAAAGCTCACCGTCCTGCTTATACCAGTGATGGCGATTACACTTCTAAACCTAGTGTGGACGACATGTTTGATGCCGTTTATGAATTAATGAATGATGCTAATCCTACTAAATTCCCTAAGATTTATTAAATTAAAAAGGAAGGCAGAAGATAGAAGTTAAAAAATGTTAGATTGTTATTTCAAAAATCAGACAAAATGGAAACAAGTGAAACCAGCACATCGGTAAAAAAAATAGAGATTGGAGCGGAATTCAAAAAAGAATTCAACTACAATCAGGAAATGGTAAATGATTTTGCCCGTATTTCGGGCGATAACAACCCTATTCACTTAGATCCTATTTATGCTGCTACTACCATATTCAAAAAACCTATTATGCATGGAATGATTGGTGCCGGAGCTATTTCTAGTATCATTGGCACTAAAATGGTTGGTTCTATTTATATGAGTCAGAATTTAAGTTTCCGTCGCCCAATGTATGTTGATAATACTTATGAAGCTGTGGTTACTGTAAAAGAAATAAATGCAGAAAAGCACATTGCAACATTAACCACCGATATTCTTGAAAAATCTACAGGAAAACCTTGTTTAATTGGCGAGGCTACCATACTGAACAAAGAACTTTTTTAGAATTTACAGGACGTAGATGACGCGGTTTTCTTATAATCCGTTATCATTTTTTCTGTATTTACTTCTTTGTAAAAATAGTTAAACCTATTTATCCTTTTTATCATAAACAAACCGCGTTATCTACGTTCCTTTTCTTTTTTATTATGAAAAAAACTACCGAATCCGACTCTAAATACAATGCACTCGAAAAAATGAGTGTGCGCGAACTGCTTACCAATATTAATAAAGAAGATATAACCGTTCCACTTTCAATAGAGAAAGAAATCCCTAAAATTGAAAAATTGGTAAATGTAATTGTTAAGCAAATGCAAATGGGTGGGAGATTATTTTACATGGGAGCGGGTACAAGCGGTCGCTTAGGAATTGTGGATGCATCTGAATGTCCGCCTACTTATGGTGTGCCGCAAGGTTTGGTAATAGGATTAATTGCCGGAGGAGATAAAGCCATACGCAAAGCTGTGGAGTTTGCAGAAGACGATACACAACAAGGATGGAAAGACTTATTAAAACATAAAATCACCAATAAAGATGTAGTGATAGGCATTGCAGCATCAGGCTCTACACCTTATGTGATTGGAGCTTTAGATGCTTGCAATAAAAATGGAATAACAACTGCTTGCATTGTTTGTAATAAAGGCAGTAATGTTGCAAAAGTAGCCCAGTATAAAATTGAAGTGGTGGTAGGAGCTGAATTTGTTACTGGTAGCACCCGTATGAAATCAGGCACAGCACAAAAATTAACATTGAATATGATCTCCACTTCTGTTATGATTCGACTTGGAAAAGTAAAAGGAAATAAAATGGTAGACATGAAGCTAAGCAATAACAAATTAGTTGACCGTGGCACTAATATGGTTGTTGCCGAATTAAAAATCCCTTACAAAAAAGCGAATGAACTTTTATTGAAATACGGCAGTGTAAGAAAAGCTATAAAAAGTTATAAAGTTTAAAGTTATAAAGTTCAAAGTTGGTATTTTCATTTAAACGAATTATTTTATACCTATTCACAAGATAAAGTAGGAGGCGCGTATAAATAAATTTACCTTCACTTTTTTAATGCCCAAACTTTAAACTTTCCAACTTTGAACTAAATTATGCAAGACATAGAACCATATTATAATTGGCGACATCATTACATCGCATCTGAAGATGAAAAATCGCCTTTCTATGAACGCGAATACAGTGAATTTGAATACACCAACGCCATTTACAATTACCTTATTCACCCACAATGGGATGATATTGACTCCCCTACCCTTTACATAAAAATACTAATGGTTGATTACGACCTTGGTTACTGTATTATTGAATTAATTGGAGAATGGAACGATGCTATTAACAATGATATTATGTTGCTGAAGCGTGACATCATTGAACTCCTAATGGCTCAAGGTATCAATAAATTTATTTTAATCGGTGAAAACATATTAAACTTCCACGCTTCCGACGATTGTTATTATCAAGAATGGTTTGAGGAAGTTGAAGATGGCTGGATCACTTTTTTAAATTTCAGGGAACATGTATTGGATGAGTTTCAGCGTGCCAATATCGACTACTATATTGTTTCGGGCGGTACGCTCAACGATATTGCCTGGCGCACAGCTTCGCCTCAAATATTGTTTGAAAAGGTGGAAAATGTTATACAAAAAAGGATAGGTTAAAATGATTTAAAGATTACAAATTGGAAAATTAAAAGATTAGACCAATATCTAACTCATAGGCTATTTATAAAAAAATGCACAACAATTTTTCAATCTATAATTTTATAATCTTTCAATAAAAAAGCCTACACCTTTGGAGCATATTTTTTTTATCTTTGATTATCATAATTCGTAAATCAACTTTCGTAAATCGTAATTCATAGCGCTATGTCAAAAGGATTTTATACTGTTCCTGTACCTGTTAACGAACCTGTAAAAAGTTATGCTCCGGGAAGCCCCGAACGAATTACAATAAAAACAATGCTTACAGAACTACGATCCCAAGAAATTGATATTCCAATGTATATTGGAGGAAAAGAGATACGAAGCAATGATAAAGTACGCCTTGCTCCACCGCACAATCATAAACATACCTTAGGCTATTTCCACAAAAGCGATAAAAATCATGTAAAACAAGCTATTGACGCTGCATTGGCAGCTAAAATAAAATGGGAACAATTACCTTGGGAACAACGTGCCAGCATCTTTTTAAAAGCTGCCGATCTTATCGCCGGTCCTTATCGCGCTAAACTAAATGCAGCAACCATGCTGGGGCAATCAAAAAATGCCTATCAGGCAGAAATAGATTCGGCATGCGAGATTATTGATTTTTTAAGATTCAATGTAATGTACATGACGGAAATATACAAACAACAACCTCCCGTTGCAGGAACCGGATTTGGTGTTTGGAACCGTGTGGAACAACGCCCTTTAGAAGGATTTATTTATGCTTTAACACCTTTTAATTTTACAGCAATAGCCGGAAATTTACCAACATCATGCGCAATGATGGGCAATGTCGTAGTTTGGAAACCCGCAAATACCCAAGTATACGCTGCTAATGTATTAATGGAAATATTCATCCAAGCAGGAATACCTGCAGGCGTTATCAATTTAATTTATCCTTCCGGACCTGATGCTGCTGAGGTTATTTTTTCTCATCCCGACTTTGCAGGCATTCACTTTACAGGATCCACAGAAGTGTTCCGAAGTATCTGGAATACCATTGGTAACAACATTCACAAATACAAAACCTATCCACGCATTGTTGGCGAAACAGGCGGAAAAGATTTTGTTGTAGCACATGCATCAGCGGATGTAAAAGTACTGGCAACAGCATTAAGTCGGGGAGCTTTTGAATACCAAGGACAAAAATGTTCGGCAGCTTCAAGAGCGTATATCCCAAACAATATTTGGGAAGAAGTAAAAGAATTGCTAATTGCCGATATTAAATCCTTTAAAATCGGACCAACCGAAGATTTTACAAATTTTATAAATGCGGTAATTGACGAAAAATCGTTTGACAAACTGACAAAATATATAGATGCGGCTAAAAAAGATACGAATGTAGAAATAATTGCAGGTGGTAATTACGATAAATCAAAAGGTTATTTTATAGAACCTACTGTTATTGTTACAAAAGACCCTAATTATGTTACCATGAGTGAAGAGTTATTTGGTCCTGTGCTTACAATTTATGTATATGACTCCGACCAATTTGAAAATATATTAAAAATTGTGGATAGTACTTCTATTTACGCTTTAACGGGATCTATTATTGCTCAGGATCGATATGCTATTGAACTTGCTATAGAAAAATTACGTAATTCGGCAGGAAACTTTTATATAAATGATAAACCAACTGGAGCTGTGGTGGGACAACAGCCTTTTGGTGGTGCCAGAGGATCTGGCACAAACGACAAGGCGGGCTCTATGATAAACCTATTACGTTGGGTATCCCCTCGTACCATTAAAGAAACTTTTTTACCTGCAACCGATTATAGATATCCTTTTTTACAAAAAGATTAATATATTTGTGTTCTATATTTTTTTTAATGCTTTATTTTTAAAATTATTAATTAATAAATAAATCAAATACTATGAGCAGTGTATCTTATTTTATGACAGAGGAACTTGATATGTTCCGTACAAGTGTTGATGATTTCGTGAAAGCGAACATTTTACCTTATTTTAACCAGTGGGAAAAAGATGGAAGAGTAAACAAAGACCTTTATATAAAGGCGGCTGAATTAGGCTTACTAGGTATAAATATTGCTCCTGAATATGGCGGAATGGGTTTAAACGACATGTTTTCTATGGTATGGTTAGAACAAGGAGGAAGACATAACATTGCAGGTGCAATGTTATCTTTGTGTACTCACTCTTATTTACCAATGCAATATTTACACAAATTTGCTTCGGAAGAAATTAAACAAAAATACCTTGTACCTAGTGTTGATGGTAAAATCATAGGCTGTTTGGGTATGACGGAACCTTTTGCTGGTTCTGACTTAGCAGCATTGCGCACAACAGCAATCAGAGAGGGGGATCACTACATTGTTAATGGTTCAAAAACATTTATTACCAATGGAGTATATGCCGATTATATGGTTACTGCCGTAAAAACAGATCCTAACAATGCTAGAGGTGGTATTAGTTTATTGGTTATAGATACCAAATCTGAAGGATATACTGCTTCTAAGCTAGATAAATTAGGCGTACGCTCGTCAGACACAGCCGAAATAGCAATGTTAAATGTGAAAGTTCCTGTTGCCAATTTAATTGGTGAAGAAGGTAAAGGATTTTTATACATGATGAAAAGTTTGGAAATTGAGCGTTTTTCAATTGCTTGGGCTTGTTTAGGTGGTTGTTTAGGTGTTATGGATGTAACCTTAAAATACATCAATGAGCGCGAAGCTTTTGGTAAACCAATTTCTAAATTACAAACAATACGTCATAAAATTGTTGATTTAGAAACAGAAATTGAAACAACCAGAGCCTTTATGTATTTAACAACACAACGCTTTGCTAATGGTGAAAACACGGTTAAAGAGGCTACTATGTTAAAATACAAAACAGCTGAATTATTAAACCGCGCATCTAATGAATGTTTGCAATTTTTTGGTGGATATGGTTTTATGGAAGAATTCCCAATAGCTCGTGTATACCGCGATCAACGCGTAAATCCTATTTATGGTGGAACTTCAGAAATTATGAAAGAAATACTTTCTAAAATTATTGTTGACGGGGTGAAATACTAATAACTCATTTTAACGAAAAACGCCTATTTTGCTTTTGCAAAATAGGCGTTTTTTGTTTTCTCAGATAGATTCTTTGTAATCTTATTCTTTTTCTTTTCAAAGAGAATCAGCATTTACCCTCTAACTATCCTTATAGATTTATCTTTTCGTTTTTTTTAGTTTTTTAGTTGCTCCTTTTTTTATTTTATTTTCTTTAGTATCTTTTGCTTTTTCCGCATCCAGCTTAATATTATAACGAATATCTCTCCAATATTCGGCACCATAGCTTACAAATATTTCTTCACCCACTTTTATATTTTTTTCCGCTTTAATCCAACCGCTTTGTTTATATATAGAATAACAACAATTATTATTCAATCCTTTTATTTTTGTCAAACCTTTGGCATCGTTTGCATATCTTGCCAAATGCTCAGGTGTATGGTAGGCATCTACACATTTTTTTTTATTGATATAAAAAATATAACCGTATTGGTCATGTTCCTCTGCACGACGGTCGCACTCTGCATCAGTAATAATTTCGCCAAGGTATTCAAGTATACGCTCTCCTTTTTTAAAATCTCGTTTTGCAAATAATCCTTTTCCAGCTCCTGGTATTTGCGATTTTTTAACTACAAACTCTTGAATCATATACTTTTAATATTAAGTGCGCAAAAGTAAGGAAATTATGTCGAATAGATTAGTGAAATATACTCTTATCACATTATTTTCATTGTTTTGCCAATTTTATATATTACTATCAATAGGAGTTCAAAACTTATTATCACACTTTAAAATTTTAAATATATTAACTATTTGATTAACAATTAATTATAATTATCAATTAAAGTATTAATAATATTAAATTAAATTATTTTTAATTCTCATAGACTTTTGCATTTCATTAAAATTTATTACATTTGTGTTCGAATATTTTAACAAATTTAGTGTACTAACCTCTTCAATTAAATTTTCAATAATTTAATTGAATACAAATCAAATCTCCGAATTTTATCGGAAAAGTAAATGACAGAAACACAAGTAGCCCCTGCAAGTTTAGAGGCATTCGATTGGAATGCGGTAGGCAAAAAACAAGACAGTTATTCACAAGCAGAACGTGATAAGCTGGACTCAATGTATGAAAAAACATTAAAATTAGTTGCTGCAAATGAAATTATCGACGGAATAGTTGTATCTAAAAACAACAAAGAAGTTGTAGTAAACATTGGTTACAAATCTGATGGAGTAGTTCAACTTACTGAATTCCGTTACAATCCAGATTTAAAAGTTGGTGATACTGTTGAAGTATATGTAGAAAGCCAAGAAGACAAAAACGGTCAATTAATTCTTTCCCATAAAACAGCTCGTTCCATGAAATCGTGGGAGAGAGTAAATCAAGCATTGGAGAATAATGAAGTTATTAAAGGATATGTAAAATGCCGTACAAAAGGAGGTTTAATTGCCGATGTATTTGGGATTGAAGCCTTTTTACCTGGTTCTCAAATTGATGTTAAACCAATCCGTGATTATGATGTTTATGTTGGTAAGACTATGGAATTCAAAGTTGTTAAAATTAACAATGATTTCAAAAACGTTGTAGTTTCTCACAAAGCACTTATTGAAGCAGAATTAGAGCTTCAGAAAAAAGAAATCATTTCTAAGCTTGAAAAAGGTCAGGTTTTGGAAGGTACTGTTAAAAACATTACTTCGTACGGTGTATTTATCGATTTGGGTGGTGTTGATGGACTTATCCATATTACTGATATTTCTTGGGGGCGTATTAATCACCCTGAAGAAATCGTTAAATTGGATCAAAAAATTAATGTTGTTATTCTTGATTTCGATAACGAGAAAAAACGTATTGCTTTGGGCTTAAAACAACTTTCTCCGCACCCTTGGGATTCTTTAAAAGCTGACTTAGCTGTTGGTGATAAAGTAAAAGGTAAAGTAGTTGTTATTGCTGATTACGGTGCATTCGTTGAAATTGCTCCAGGTGTTGAAGGTTTGATTCACGTATCTGAAATGAGTTGGAGTCAACATTTACGTACCGCTCATGATTTCTTAAAAGTAGGTAACGAAATTGAAGCTCAAGTTTTAACACTTGATCGTGAAGATCGTAAAATGTCATTAGGTATTAAACAATTGATGCCTGATCCTTGGTCAATGGTATTGGATAAATATGCTAAAGGCACTAAACACACAGCAACTGTTAGAAACTTTACTAACTTCGGAATATTTGTGGAGTTAGAAGAAGGAGTTGATGGTTTAATTCACATTTCCGATCTTTCTTGGTCTAAAAAAATAAAACACCCCTCAGAATTCACCAAATTAGGTGATAAAATTGATGTTGTTGTGTTAGATATAGATGGAGAGAATCGCAGATTAAGTTTAGGACACAAACAATTAGAAGAGAACCCTTGGGATGTTTTTGAAACCGTGTTTACAGTTGATTCTATCCACCAAGGTACTATCATAAATGTAATGGAAAAAGGTGCTATAGTTTCTATGCCTTATGGTGTTGAAGCATTCGCTCCAACACGTCACTTGATAAAACCTGATGGCACTAGCGCTAAAACAGAAGAAGTATTAGAGTTTAAAGTTTTAGAGTTCAATAAAGAAGGTAAAAAAATCATTGTTTCTCACAGTAAAATAAATGAAGATGTTACCAATTCTGAAAAAGAAGTAGTTGCAACTGAAAAGAAAACTGCAGGTGAAGAAGCGAAGAAAGCTGCTAAAAAAGTTTCTAGCAGTATCGAAAAAACAACGCTTGGAGATATGGATGTTTTATCCAATCTAAAAGCAAACATGGAAGCAACAGAAAAAAAATCTGAATAATTCCAATCTTATTTTGTTCCGTTAATGCGGCACAAAATCTAAAAATCACGCCATGGTTTTTAGAGAGCGCCCTTCGAAAGTTGGGCGCTTTTTTTATGGCTTGTCAGTTAGAGCGTACAATGTCGTTTAGTTAGTGTATAAAAATGGGGTAATAGACAAAAAGTAGGCTAAAAAGCTTTGAACTCCCTAATATTATTAGCTTTGAAGCAAATCAAAGGCTATGAATAAAAAAACTGCATTTTTTGCAATTCAACAATCGTTAAGAAAAACGGCATTGTAAACAAAAAACA
>CANFLQ010000074.1 GCA_947447995.1 Bacteroidota bacterium
GTAAAAATGAAATCATCAGGCGGAACTGCTGATTTTAAAGTACCATCCAATTTAAAAGACAGTGTTCCAAATGGAGATGCTAAAATGGATTTTCCTTTACCAACTGTAATTTCATTAGGATTGGGTTATAAGCTTACCGATAAATTTTCAATGGCTTTTGATATCAATTATATTGGCTTTAAAGTGTACGATACCTTACGTGTAGATTTCAAGAAAAACACAAGCGGTTTGCCTGATATTGCTGATCCTCGTAAATTTAAAAACACCTATTCCTTTCACTTGGGTGGACAATACATGGCTACAGAAAAACTAGCCGTTCGATTAGGAATGCGTTATGTGGTTTCGCCAATACCTTACGGACATAATACTCCCGAAGGTGGCGATGCAGATCACCTTGTGCTGTGCGGTGGACTTGGTTATAACATTGGTACACACTTTACATTGGATGCATCTTATTCATTTGAAAGTATGTTACGAAATGGAAACGATAAATTTTACAACCTCATTGGAACATACAAAACATACGCATCTATTGCAGGATTATCTGTAGCATATAAATTCTAAAATAAACAATTCATTTAGTAGCCTTTTCTTTAAATAAAACAATAAAAAATCCGGCAATTAAATGCAACATTTAAAAAAATAATCACATGAAAAATTTCATACATAAATCCTTACTTTTTGCACTTTGCAGCAGCGCAATTATTGCTTGTAAACCTACATTAGATTCACAAGTTGTAATACCAGGGAATGCCGATTTTTCAAAATTTATTTCTATTGGAGATGGTACTGCTGGAGGATATGCTGACGCATCACTTAACAGAGATGCCCAATTAGCTGCTTTCCCAAATTTACTTGCCCAACAATTTAAACTAGTTGGTGGTGGTGAATTTATTCAACCATTGGTTGATATAGGTAAAAGTTATGGCTACGAAAATAACCAACCTTTTACAAAATATGATTTGCATTATGTTAAATTTTGTGATGGTAAAACAGAATTGTACCCTCAACAATTATATAAAATTACCCCTATTGATATTTTCAATTTTAAAGTAAGCCCAGTTCCTACACCAACTACTCCTCCTCCGTATTACAATAATTTGGCAGCACAAGGAACAAAAATAATTTATGTAAATAAAAAACCAACATGGAACGGATCCAGCGATACTTATTGGAAAAAAATAAGTTCAACAGGCGTAGCAACAGGTGCAGGTGCAGCCACAATGCTTAGCGATGCTATTGCACAAAAACCAACTTTTGTTTCTCTAAATATTGGTACTGTAGATATTTATAGATACGCTAAATCAGGTGGAAATCAAGACAATGGAACTGATGATTTTATTACACCTATTGCCCAATTTCACGATAGCCTTTACGCTATTATGAATACATTAACAGCCCATGCAAAAAATCGTGTAAAAGGTGTTATAAATAACATTATTGGAGTTGAATCATTCCCGTATATAACCTACATAAAATATGATGGTTTAATATTAAGTGCATCGGAAGCTACAACACTAACGGCATTCCATAAAAATCAATTTGCTTTTCATGAAGGAAGAAATCCTTATATTATTTATGATGCTTCGGCAACAAACGGAAAAAGACAAATTAAAGCCAATGAGCATATTTTAATTGAAATACCTCAGGACTCTTTAAGATGTTATAACTTAGGCAGCAAATTACCTATACGAGGAAGATGGGTGCTAGACGCATCGGAACTTAACATTATAAAAACTACAGTTGATCAATACAATACCTTGCTCAAAACAGCTGCAGAAGTATACAACTTTGCTTATACCGACAATTTTAAAGCTATGGAAGATGTTGTGAAAGGGACGCAATTTCAAGGTGTTAAATTAACTTCCGAATTTGTTAATGGGAACCAGTTTTCATTAGATGGACTAAACATAAGTGCTTTAGGACAAGTTGCACAAGCCAACTCTTGTATTGCTGCAATTAATGAAAAATATGGATCCTCATTGCCAATGGTTGATGCTTCAAAAACAAAAGGGGTAATTTTCCATTAAATAATTAGTTACCCAAAACAACAATTACACCATCAGTTGACTGTTATTGTTGTTTTGGATTTTGAATATAATAATGTATTTTTGATTTATGATTTCCCTTTCCAAGAGATCATAAATACACCGCCTAAAACGATAAGAGTACCTGCAATTTGCCAACGATTTAATATTTCACCCAAAAAAACATTTGCCATAATAATGGTGGCTATAGGTCCAACGCTGCCAATAATAGAAGCGTTTCCCGACCCTACTTTTTTAATGCCTCCAGAAATTAAAAAAGATGGAATCACGGTACACATTACAGCCATGGTGATAGATAAATAATAAACTTCCTTCGGGTAATTGAATAAACTTTGGTTTCCAGCGGCAACGTGATGAATTAGCACAACTATTGTTGAGGTAATCATGGCATAACAGGTAAATCGGATGGTTCCGAACTTTGGAATTAATTCTCCACTACCAATCAGATAAATTGCGTAGGTTAATGCACTTAAAAATATCAGAAAACTACCAAATAATAAATTGCTTCCTAAGCCCATTTTAAGATTAGGAATAAAGGTGCAAACAATTCCTAAATAGGTTATCAATAAAGCAATGTATTGTATCTTCAGAATTTTTTTCTTTAAAAATAAAGCAGAAATAATTAAAACCAAGGAAGGATATAAAAATAAAATAAGCCTTTCTGTACCTGCTGTTACGTAATTCAATCCCCAGAAATCGAATAGTGATGCAAGGTAATAACCAACAATGCCCATAACAAGCATCCATAGCCAATGTTTGGTTTTTACACTTTCATTAATAGGTATTTTGTTTTTTTCGATTAGAAGAATGATAATATAAAATGGTAATGCAAAACCCATTCTAAGCGCCAATAAAGGCACTGTATCCACATGGTAATGGATATAATTGTATTTAACCAATACCGCTTTGCCTGCAAATAAAACAGCGCCTGCAAAAACAAGCAAGGCTCCTTGTATATATTTTATGGGTGTTTTAGCTTCCACAATTTCCAATTATCAAATTTTAATAGCAAAGATGCAATTAATTCAATTAGTTTTGACAATAGGAGAAATTGAAATCGGGTACAAATAAAAAAAAGTAATCTCCAGAAGAGCACTCTGTTTGAGAAAACAGTAATTGAGCTCCGAAGGAGCAACCTGTATTTTAAAAATAACATAATCGGTTTTAATCGGTTTTAATCGGTTTTTAGATATTTCTGAATAAATTCCATAAAAATTTTGGATTAAATAGAAAAACTATTTTATATTTGCAGTCAATAATTTTAAAGATGACAACTAACAATACATATTATTTTTTCTATTTTTATCCGGGTTCAGTGATGGGACACCGCAAATAGATTATTTAATATGTAAAGCATACTATAAAAAATCAAAAAGCGAGTCCCGATGAAAATCAGGACTCGCTTTTTTTTAGGCCTCACCCCGTCCTAGCGAACCCCCCTCTCCATTTGGAGAGGGGAAGTGGGTGAGGCGCAACAGAAATAAGATTGAAGAATATAAATTTATTAATTAAGTTAATAACTCCCCTCTCCTAAAGGAGAGGGATTGGGGGTGAGGTATGAAAATAGGAATAATTGGATTAGGTTTAATTGGAGGTTCTATTGCAAAAGATTTAAGAGCAAGAGGATTTACCAAATTTGTATACGGCGTAGGTCGAGATCAGAAAAATTTAGATCAAGGTATCTCATTAGGGATAATTGATGAGGCGGTAAATATGGATGTGGCTATAGCCAATTCCGATATTATCATATTAGCAACACCTGTTAGTACTGTGGCAAAATTATTACCAACCATCTTGGATAAAATTCCAAGTAATGCAGTTGTAATTGATGTAGGTAGTACAAAAGCAGAGTTGTGTAAAGTAGTTCATAATCATAAAAACCGTAAACAATTTATTGCAATTCATCCAATAGCTGGTACCGAAAATAAAGGTGCAGCATCGGCTATAAATAATTTGTTCGACAATAAAATGTGCATTTTTTGTGAAACAGAATTAAGCTCTGCAGAAGCGTTGCAAAAAGCAAAAGCCTTATTTGCCTGTTTGAAAATGGAAGTTATTGAAATGACGCCTGCCGATCACGACCTTCATTTGGCTTATGTATCACACCTTTCCCATGTTATCAGTTATGCTTTGAGTGCAACCGTTTTGGAAATTGAAAAGGATAGGTCAAAAATTTTAGAGTTAGCAGGTAGTGGTTTTGCTTCCACCGCCCGTTTGGCAAAAAGTGCTCCCGAAATGTGGGTGCCTATTTTTGAACAAAACTCCGATAACGTAATAACAGCAGTGAGTGCATACATTGATAAGTTGCAAGAATTTAAACGATTGATGGAAGAAAAAAAATACGATGAACTTCATAATTATATATTAAAAGCAAACGAAATAAGAAAAATTTTAGAAAAAAAATAATTTATACAAATAATAAAAATCATGAAAAAATTATTAAACCTAACCCCCGTAAATGAGTGGTTAAAAACTGGTGATGAGCCCGTAATTATTAGTGGACCATGCAGTGCCGAGACCGAAGAGCAAATGATGACAACTGGTAAAGCAATTGCAGCTATCAATAAAAATATAATTTTTAGAGCAGGTATCTGGAAACCAAGAACCCGCCCGAATGCTTTTGAAGGCATTGGTACTATTGGTTTAAAATGGTTGAACATGGTGAAGCAAGAAACAGGTATGCGAACAGCTACTGAAATTGCAAATGCCAGTCATGCTGAGGAAGCTTTGAAAGCGGGTATCGATATTTTATGGATTGGTGCACGTACTACTGTAAACCCTTTCTCAGTGCAGGAAATAGCGGATGTGTTAAAAGGAACAGATTCAAAAGTGCTGGTAAAAAACCCTATTAATCCCGATTTGCAATTGTGGTTAGGAGCCTTAGAAAGAATTAACCAAGCTGGAATTACTAAGCTTGGTGCTATTCACAGAGGTTTCAGTACGCATGAGTCAACACCATTCAGAAATGTTCCAAGATGGGAAATGGCAATTGAATTAAAAACAATGATTCCTGATCTTCCATTTATTTGTGATCCTAGTCATATTTGTGGTAATACAGAATTTATTCCGTACATCTCGCAAAAAGCGTTGGATTTGGATATGCAAGGTTTGATGATCGAATCTCATTTCAAACCTTCTATCGCTTTGAGCGATGCAAAACAACAAGTTACTCCGGCTGAGTTGAAAGTGATTTTAAATAAATTAGTTGTTAGAAAAGCAGAATCAACAAGTGCTGAATTCAAAAATAAATTGGATGAGTTAAGAGAATCCATCAATAAAATTGATGATCAATTGTTGAGCGTATTCATGAACCGTATGGCAGTTGTTGCAAACATTGGTAAATACAAAAAAGATAATAATGTTACCATTTTACAAACCTCACGTTGGGAAGAATTATTGAACGATAAGATTACTCAGGCAAAAGCAATGGGATTAGACCCTGATTTTGTAAAACAATTGTACATATTGATACACGAGGATTCTATCAGAAAACAAACAGAAATAATGAATGGGTAAGTAGTTAATAGTTAATAGCGAATAGTTAGTAGAAGTTAGGATCGAGAACCACTTCGTTATCTACTGACTATTCGCTATTCGCTATTAACTATTTGCTATTAACTAATAAAAAAATGAAAATAACAATTGTAGGTTGTGGTAACATGGGTTTAATATTTGCTCATGCGCTTTTGAAGTATAACATTGTTTCAAAAGACAATTTATTTCTGGTTGAAAAAAATGAACAACGTCAGCAGGATTTGATGAAGTTGAACATTGGAAATGTTGCTACAACAAGTGATGCGAAAATTGCGAATAGCGATATTTTTATTATTGCTGTTAAGCCTCAGGATTTTGAAAAAGTAGCAGCCGAAATAAAAGGCGTTTTGCAAACTGCGAAATGTATTATTTCTATCATGGCAGGCGTTAAAATTAATCGTATCGAGAGTTTGTTAGGTAACCCCAACATTGTGCGTGCAATGCCTAATTCTCCGGCTGAATTAGGTATGGGCATGACCGGCTTTACAGCGAGCAAAGCATTATCGGTAGAGCAAGTTCATAAAGCTGAAAATTTATTAGCAACAACTGGTCGCACTGTTTTTTTTGAAGAGGAGGATTTGATTGATTCCTGCACAGCTATTAGCGGAAGCGGACCTGCTTACTTTTTTTACATTGTTAAAAATATGATAGATGCAGGAGTTAAGTTAGGTTTAGATGAAGCAACATCAGCCATCCTTGTAAAACAAACCATGCTGGGCTCTTTTCATTTGATGAATTCAACCGATAAATCTTTGGACGAATTGATAAAAGCTGTTTCCTCTAAAGGTGGAACTACCGAAGCTGCACTTACATCATTTGGCGAAACCCATGTGGGTGATAATATCCAAAAAGGCTTGGAATGTGCAAGAGATAGAGCTAAAGAATTATCCAAATAAAACAAAGTTATTTAATGAATAAAGCTTATAAAAAAGCGGCAATTGTAAAATTATAATTGCCGCTTTTTTATTTATATTATTTAATAATTTCTGTTACCTCTGCAATTTTTTTTACTGCAATTTTTTTTTCGTAACAATATTTTACAATCGACTCAAAATACGCCGGTGTGCAGCCCCATTGTGAAGGGTTTTCCTCAACATCGTGCGTGTTTAAAATTAACCACCCGTTTGATTGTATTGTTTTGTCAATCATAGCATAAAGCATATTAATATCCGATTGGTTACTTAATTCAAAGGCTCTTAAATTAAGTAAGTTAACCTTGTTATAATTAATGCCACCTCTTGTAGTTCTGGCGCTAACAAAGGTATCGTTAATTACTTTAAGGGAATTGTATGTATATTCTCCATAAGGATATGCAAAGCTTTTGAATTTATAATTAGGGATTAGTTCATTTATTTTTTCTTGATTTTTACTCAAGTCTTTAATTACATCCTCTTTTTTTGATTTGTATAATGAAATATGGCTATACGTGTGGCATCCCAGCTCATGTCCATCTTCTATTGCTTTGATTAAATGTGTGTAGTCAAAATAATTTTTATCTGAATTGGGCAATTCTTTTAATCCCAATGAAACATAATAGGTGCCACAATATCCGTACTTTTTAAGTATTGCAGATCCATTAATAAACGCAGAGTTTGGAGCATCGTCAAATGTAAAAGATATGGTAGGTTTTAGTAAATTTAATTGAGTTGTCTTCTTTATTAAGTTAGAAGAAATTCTTCTTTTTATTTTATTATAGATATTCATAGTTATAATTTTAAATAAGAATTAATGGAGATTAAATTAATTATTGGAGATTAAGGATTATAAATAACCTTTCATTCCAGAATCATCGTGTCTTTAAAAAAAGTTGTTTGACCAGTGGTTAAATCATGCATACCACCAACAATTCCAATTTCTCCTTTTTTTATCATCTCATTTAAAATTTCACTTTGTTGCATTATACTGTTTACAGTTTCTTTAACATGAATATTCGCTACTTTATCTACAAACTCCTTGTTGTGTGAATTTCTATTATAAGCAATTGATTTTTCGTTTAATACTGCTGGTTTTATTTTGTTCAGTAAACCGCTTAAATGCCCCAATTCAACTTGATCACAAGCACCTTTTATAGCTCCGCAATTGGTATGTCCCAGTACAACTATTAATTTAGCCCCAGCTACTTTACATCCAAATTCCATACTGCCTAGTATATCCTCGTTAATAATGTTTCCTGCTATTCGTATACTAAATACATCTCCAATACTTAAATCAAAAATTAATTCGGCTGAAGTGCGCGAATCAATACAGCTTAATACAACTGCTATTGGATGTTGTTCATTAAAGGTTGCATTTACTTGTTGTATCAGATTTTTTTTTAGTGGTGTTCCATGTACAAATCGTTCATTACCATATTTTAATAATTCCAATACTTGTTTTGGTTTTAATTTTTCTTGCTCCTCTTTAGTAACAATATTTATAAATTGAATGTAATCGTCTAGATCATAATGTTTTTTAAACCCAATTAAATTCAATAGTATTTTTTTTTCTTTAGAAACTATAGTTTTAAAATCTTTGATTACTTCTAAAATATCATCATCTATAAAATTACTATGCGAAGCATCAATTATTAGTTTGGAGTTGTTGGGCAAATTCCAAAGCGTTTCTTTTATCCTTGATTTATTTAAAAATGAAACTTGATTGGGCAAATCAATCAATAATGTTTCGCCCGAATGTTGTTGCTCCGTTTTAATTGTAAAAGGGTTACTGTAATTGCTTTTTAAAATAAACAGGATGCCAACTGCGGATCCTATAATAATTCCAATTAATAAATCTGTAAATACAATGGCAATAATTGTGGTTATAAATGGGATAAATTGGTTCCATCCTTTTTTATACATCTCTTTAAAAAAGCTTACTTTAGCCAGTTTATAACCAGTAAAAATTAATATAGAAGCAAGCGTTGAAAGTGGTATCAGGTTTAAAATGGGAGCTAATGCCAATATGCTTATAAGTAAAAAAAAGCCATGCAAAATGGTTGATAATTTACTACTTGAACCTGAATTTATATTTACCGAACTTCTTACAATAACGGATGTAATTGGTATCCCTCCAATTAAGCCAGCAACAACATTGCCTATACCTTGAGCAATTAATTCTCGGTTGGGAGGCGATTTTCTTTTGTGTGGATCTATATTATCAACAGCTTCTAAATTCAATAAGGTTTCGAGTGAAGCCACAATAGCCAATGTTAAAGCCACTATCCAAACATTGTAGTTTAAAATATTTGTGAATGAAGGTTGTGTTATTAATGAAGCAAACCCTGTAAATTCAGGAATATTTACTAAATGCGATGGTTCAATTATTAATTGTGGAATAAAGCTTTTGAACAGCCCATTTAGTATAACTCCTGTTATTACTACAAATAAAGATGCAGGAAAAAACTTATTTTTTTTTAGTGGCGTTTTATCCCAATATATTAAAATAAACATTGAAATGATGCAAATTAAAAATGCCCCCCAAGTAAAAAATGAAAAAATTTTAATCAGCTCACTAAATGTATTTTCTCCGTCTTTTTGAAAAAAACTAAAATCGCCTTCTTGATCTATGTCTAGTCCAACTGCATGGGGTATTTGTTTTAAAATAAGGATAATTCCAATGGCCGCCAAAAGGCCTTTAATAATATTTGAAGGTATGTAGTTTGCTATAATACCAGCTTTTGCAATCCCTCCAATTATTTGAATAGCACCAGCAATTACCAATGCCATTAAAAAAAGTTCAAAACTTCCCAACTGAATTATTGAACTTAATACCACAGCAGTTAATCCTGCTGCGGGACCGCTTACGCTTGAATGCGAACCACTAATTGCCCCAACTACTACACCTCCTACTATGCCAGCTATAATGCCTGATATTAATGGTGCCCCACTTGCTAATGCTACTCCTAAACATAATGGGAGTGCTACTAAAAAAACGACAAGACTTGCAGGCAAATCATTTTTTAATTTTGAAAATAGTGTTGTCATAATATATTTTTTTGAAAAGTGATATTGTTCCAATAGCGTTCATTTCAAAACATGTTTTGAAGTGAACGCTATTGAAAACCAATAAAAAAAAGATAGATTTAAGATGCGTTCAGACCTATTTGTAAATGCTTACAAATAGATTTGACATAACGGAATAGTGTATTATTTATACCACCATTAAATTTGTAAATACTTACAAATGGATTAGGCGCAACGGGGTGGTTTAATATCCTTTTGAGAAAAAGGATTTGAGTACAGTAAATGTAAAAATTGAGTATTACATTTTTCTTGTGTTAAAATAAGATTGGTAATGTGGTAGGAATAATTATTGGTAATATAATATTCAATTTCTTTTTCAGATTCTTCCTTTTCAGATGTGTCTTCTTCATCGGTAGTTTCGTCATCCATATCAACGTTAGATTTGGATAATTGTTTAATAAAATTGGTAACAGGTTTAACTATGTGCAGTTGGTTTGCACAAAAACCTAAAAGAATGAGTATAAGTAAAAGCGATTTCACGTTTACAAATATATTACTTAATAATTAATAAAATATCATTTTTATTGGTTATTCATTTTAATCCTCTTCGGGCAACCTCCATACCCCCTAATCCTAAAGCGCAAACTTGGCGCAATGAGCGTCATTAAACTGTAAATAAAATTTAGGAGCAACAGTAGTCAATTATATTGCCGCTTGGATAGTTGGATAATTTCTAAAATATTTTCTTTCCCAGCATAATAACCTATATGTTCTGTAAATGCAAATGGCATTTTGTATGCCGCCTCAACTTAATGTCGCATTTTGCGATATTAAAATATCAATTTTTTTATTTTATGTTGGCACAACTATAAAAAGTTTAAGGTAGCAAATTGCGACCTTAAACTTTTTAACAAATCAGATATTATTGTTTTGTAGATTATGCAGAATTACAAATTCTGCTGTGTTCCGAGCGGCAATGCAATTGACCGCTCAACTGCTTCGTAAATTTATTTATTGGCACAATATGGCAAGCTGGGCAAGACTTAACCAAACATTATATTGCTAATATATTATAATTAATATTCCTTAACCAAAGTTTCTAAAGGAATATGTAATTGTTCATAGAGTTTACGAATCATTTTAAGATTTAATTTTCGTGTGTTATGAAAAATGTCGCTTACTCTACTTTTATACCCCAATATTATTGCTAAATCTTGGTTAGATAATCCCTGTTGCTCCATTCGGTATTTGATAGCATCTAATGGATTGGGAGTTTCGATTACAAAATGCTTATTTTCATAATCTTGAATTAATAAAGCCAAAACATCCGCTTCATCGCTTTCTTTTGTTCCACCTTTTGCTAAAAATATTTCTTCAAATCTTTCTAAAGATGTATGGTAGTCTTTTTTAGTTTTAATGATTTTAAGTTCCATTTTTCAATTTTTATTTGCAATTTTTATTTTTTATACAAATCTATTGTTTCCGAATCAACTTTGTCATATTCGGCATGAGTACCAATAAATTTTATAAAGACCCACCCTTTTTGATAATTCAATTCGGCTATCAATCTATAATCACTCCCATTAATTTCAAAAATAGCCCTATCATTTTTTATGGTTCTAGCTTTGTTAAAATCTTTAATCACATCGTTTGGTTTCTTCCAATTTTTTTTTGAAACATCATGATACCATTTTTCTAATGTACTCTTACAATCAGGATGCTTAGTAAAATAAGCAATTAAACTCCCTTTATTATGTATGTTCATTCTATACTTTTAAAGTTTCTACTGCAAAAATACGAAAAAGTTACCAATTTGGTTACTTTTAGAGAACGTTTTTTAATCAAAAAAATCACTTCAAGGGGTGGTGCGTGTTAGTCAAAATCCGTTATTCAAATACATCCTATCTTCTATACTTTTTGTGGTGCAGTTATACCGAAAGCTTACGGTATAATGGTCAGGCGGGACGCCTTGTTAAAAGCGACGTAGCGGGACGCTACGCCGAACAATTATTGCTCCGTAACTTTGTTTATTGACAGCCTACGGCAAGCTGGGGTATTTCTTTTAACTTGCTCCGTAAGCGCGAAGCTGAAGCGTTGAAATTTTGTGCGGCAGGGCTTCGTGATTTTTATTGCCAATAAGCTGCGCTTATATAACATAATTATAATCTTTCATCCAATTTTATCACACCATTTTCATTGGCACTACTCATCCTCCATTCCTGTGGTTGATTTACAAAACCCGCTTCAACAGGATTAAAATGTATATAATCTACTTTCTGTTGTATTAATTTATTACTGTACAAAAAAAATGGATGATTATCATGTTTCCAAAATTGCATCTGTTGTTTTTGAGAACTTACTTTTCCATGATATTCAAACTGATGAAGCATCCATTCTTTTCTACTTTCTTGTGGATTTTCTTCAATAGCTTTTATTAATTGTTTGGCAGTAAATGATTTTATATCCCTCAATATATTTGACAACTCACCGTTTTCAGAATAGGTTATAAAATGTACATGACTTGGCATGATACAATAACAATATATTTTCAGATTCTTATTTTTTTGACAATACTTTATGCTTTCGATTAGTATTTCCTGATACTCTCTTCTCGTAAATACATCTATCCAACCTACAACGCTAAAACTTACAAAGTATAAGCCATCACTATGTGTTTTATATTTTTCTGACATAAAAACAAATGTAATAAATTACAATAATGCTCATTAATAAAAAGACACCAACCTTTATAGCTAGTGTTAAATTGTTTTTCTAATAAATTTTGTGGTAAGCACAGCTTACAAACCACACAGAACCTAAGCCCTTACACACTTTTACCCTCCCGTCAGCTTAGCTCCTACGATTTACTGCCACCTATAGTGCCTACGGGGACGAAATCAAAACTATTTTTTCGTCATTTAAAACGGTAAAATATACTAGTGTAGGATTTTTAGGAGCCTTTGGAAGAACGGAAAAACAAAGAAACATTTTAGGAAAAATAGATACACTCGTTGAAAAAATAATCCCTAAAAACAAACGATATATACTTATTGGAATTGCTGAAAAGAAATGCTTTTAACAGGTCGCTCCTCTGGAGCTTATATAAACTATTGATTATCTAATTTCTACAAACAGTACGTCCCTACGGGACTTTAAAATGCTCCAGAGGAGCAATCTGTTTGTAGTAATAAATAGCATACAAAAAATTAGCTCCGTAGGAGCGTCCTGTATTTTTTTAATACACGTTCTAAAGCTATCGAATTTAAACAGTTAGTGGGTTTTTGTTTCCTAAATTAAATCAGAAAAAACCTACCCCCCGTAGGCGCTAAGCTGAAGCTTTGGCTTTTGTGGGCTTGAGATTAGTGACTTTATTTACCTATAAGCTCCTGCTTATTTTAATATATCAATGAACTATTAATCTCTCACTCTTTTAATCCTAACAAATATTATGTAGTAAGCACAGCTTACAAACAACATTGAACCTAAGCCCTTACACACTTGCAACCCGTCAGCTTAGCTCCTACTGCCACTAATGAACATCTTCGTCGCCTACGGGGTTTTACTGCCTCCTATAGTGCCTACGGGTAAAATCTTTACTTATTTTTTAGCCCTACAATATAACCATACTCTTTCGCCTTAATATCGTCCCCCAATTTATGATAGGTTAAACCTATATTATAACGAACATTAATTGTTTTTTGATTATCCCTCACTAATTCTTTTTCATATATATTTGAAGCTTTTGTATAATAAAATAAAGCCATATTGTAATTGCTTTGATCAAAATAAATTATGCCATTACTATAATAACATTGGGCTGAATAAAGACTCTCCTTACCAAAAACACCCTCAAAAACTGCCAAAGCATCTTCATTATACTCTAAGGCTTTTTTATAATTACCCTCTAACTCATAAACAAGTCCAATATTAAAAAGTGTTAATGCAAGATTATGAGGATCTTGAATATCTGAATTTGTATAAATAACTAAAGCTTTATAATAATTTTCCTTAGCACTATCAATATTACCTATATCTTGATAGACAATTCCCATACCGTTATAAAAACTTGCTATTACTGAACCTTTGCCACCGTATAGGCTTTTACAAATTGCTAACCCTTTACGATAATATTCCAAACTTTTTTGATAATTCCCATTATTGTCATAAATAGAAGCTAAATTCTTATATTGATTTGCAATTATTAGGCATTTTTCAGTATGTATTTTTTTGAAAATTTCTAACGCATTTACAGCATAATTTATGGCATTATTATACTCTCCCATCCTATTAAAAAGATTGGAAATTAAAAAATACGAGTCCCCAATATTTGCTAACTGTTTTTCTGGCATCCTCTCATATATTATTATAGCCTTAGAGTAATATTCAAAGGCTTTAGAATAATCCTCTTTCTCCATATAAGCAGTTCCTAAATTATTATAAGAACGCGCAGTTAGAGCACTATCTTTACCAAATATTTTTTCGCAAATTATTGATGCTTTTTCATAACAATCGACTGCTTTTTCATAACGAGACTCTTTCATATAAATAAAACCTGAGCCACTATAAGAATCTAATTTTAGAACATCGTCATTGGTTAGATTAATTATTTTAAAATAAATTTCTAAACTCTCACTTAAATGACCTAAGTGATGAAGTATATCTGCCTTCAGAATCAAATAAAATAAATTCCCTTTTTCATATTCTATAGCTTCATCAATTTGCCCCAATGCACTACTATAATTATAATTAAAATAACATTAGCGTCCTAATATAATTAGAACATTTTCAATTGATTACAGTTTTGTTCTTTGAAATCTTGTAGTAAAGCGTCTTCAAACAGTTGATTTAGCTGTGTTTTATTTAAAAGGGTAATGCTTAATATTTGTAAAATTTCATAATGCGA
>CANFLQ010000075.1 GCA_947447995.1 Bacteroidota bacterium
ATTGCCAAATCAGCAGTTTGTTTTGTCAGTTGTTTTTGTTTCTCCGCATTTTTCTCATTAAGTATTTTAGTAATAAGCGGATGATTGCTGTTTACCACCAAATTGTGCATATCTGGTAAGGAACCGTAAAAACTCATTCCTCCACCACCGGTAGCGCTCATGTCCTTCATTCGGCGCATAAATTCAGGTTTAGTAATAAGCATTGGCGCATCTTTTTCGCTCAAGCTTTCAAATACAACAGTGTATTTTTCTTTAGGGACCAAACTTTCAACGATAGGTTGTAATTGTTTTTGTTCGTCTTCTGTTAGTTTAGAAGGTTGAGCTTCGTCTTTTTTAATCAGTTTATCAATGGTATCAGCATCTACACGAACAAAAGAAGTGTTATCCAATTTAGCTTCCAATTGATTGATGTAATGCGCATCAATAGGGCTATCAAATAATATTACATCATAACCACGTTCCTTTGCTGTTTCAACAAAACTGTGTTGTTCATCAATATTGGTAGCGTATAAATAAATTACCTTATTTTCCTTATTGGTTTGCAAAGGTTTTACTTTGGCAGCGTATTCTTCAAGGGTTGCAAATTTGCCATCGGTACTTTTTAACAAGGCAAATTTTTGCGCTTTTTCGTAGAATTTTTCATCGGAAAGCATTCCGTACTGAACAAATATTTTGATATCTTCCCATTTAGATTCAAAATCGGTACGGTCTTTTTTGAAAATCTCTTCCAATTTATCTGCCACCTTTTTGGTGATGTGAGCAGATATTTTTTTCACATTACCATCGCTTTGCAAATAGCTGCGGCTCACGTTCAAGGGGATATCCGGCGAATCGATAACACCTTGCAATAAAGCTAAGAAGTCAGGAACAATATTTTCTACCGAATCAGTAACAAATACTTGGTTGCAATACAACTGGATCTTATCCTTGTGCATTTCAAAAGTCTTTTTAAGCTTAGGAAAATAAAGAATACCGGTTAAATTAAAAGGATAATCCACATTCAAATGAATATGAAACAAAGGATCTTCAAAATTCATCGGATATAATTCACGATAAAATTTCTTGTAATCTTCGTCAGTCAATTCAGCAGGTTTTTTTGTCCATGCTGGAGAAGGGTTATTGATGATATTATCTACTTCAACTTCTTTATCCTTTTCACCTTCTTTGCGAGTTCCAAATTTAATTTCGACAGGTAAAAATTTACAATACTTGGTCAATAAAGTATCTATTCGTTGCTCTTCTAAAAACTCTTCCGAATCTTCAGCAATGTGCAATACAATGTCCGTTCCGCGGGTTGTTTTTGAATACGCTTCTATTTTATATTCCGGACTGCCATCGCATTCCCAATGTACAGCGGCAGAACCTTCTTTATGCGATAAAGAAAAAATCTCAATCTTTTTTGCCACCATAAAACCCGAATAAAAACCCAACCCGAAATGACCAATGATGGTGTTGGTTTCCGGTGTTTTATCTTTGTATTTATTCACAAATTCTTCGGCACCGCTAAAGGCAATTTGTGTAATGTATTTTTCAATTTCCTCGGCAGTCATTCCAATACCTTTATCACGAATGGTAAGGGTTTTAGCCGATTTATCAATAATTACCTCTACTTTTATATCGCCTAAATCGCCTTTGGCTTCACCAATAGCAGTAAGTGTTTTTAATTTTTGTGTGGCATCAACAGCGTTGGAAACAAGCTCACGTAAAAATATTTCGTGATCGCTGTAAAGAAATTTTTTAATGATGGGGAAAATGTTTTCCGTTTGAACGTTAATTTTTCCAGTTTGCATTGTATTAAAATTTATTTGGTTAATAATTCGTTATTTTTGATGCGAGGTTAATTCAAATGATGTGCCAGTAGCGGTTAACTGACAAGATGACAACAACCAAAACAATATGCCAATAACAGTTAAAAAAATAGCAACATTAGCAGGTCATAGTGGTTGTATTTATGATTTAGATAACGGGCCTGAACAGCATCAAATTTTTTCGGGTAGCAGCGATAAAGTAATTGCTATGTGGAGTTTAGGGACTTTGAAACCCGAGAATTTTGCCGCCAAATTTCCTGCCTATTTGTATGAGATTTGTTATATCTCCGAAAAAAATTTGTTGCTTGCTGGCACATCCGCAGGAAGCGTGCATATTTTGAATTTAAAAACTAAAGAAGAAATAAAAATACTGCAACACCATACCGAAGCTATTTTTGAAATAAAATATTCCTTAAAAACCAATTGTTTTTATACCGCTGCCGGCGATGGTAATTTTGCTATTTGTGACCTAGAAACATTATCATTAATTAAAATTAAAAAACTTTGTAATCAAAAAGTTAGAAGTATAGATATTAATTATGTTACTTCTGAAATAGCTGTTGCACGTGGCGATGGCAACATTCGTATTTTTGATTTGATTTCTTTAGAAGAGAAAAAAAATTTTGCAGCACATGAATTTTCGGTAAACATTGTTAAGTATGCTCCCGATGGAAAAACGCTTTTATCAGGCGGAAAAGATGCATATTTAAAAGTATGGAATACTACGAATTACGAATTAATAAAATCCATTCCTGCTCATAATTTTGCAATTTATGATATTGTGTTTAGTCCAGATACCAAGGTGTTTGCAACTGCTAGTCGTGATAAAACAATAAAAATATGGGATGCAGAAACCGTTGAATTGTTGATACGCATCAATAAAGAAAATTATGAAGGGCATACCCATTCGGTAAATAAATTGCTTTGGAGTAGGTATAATAATTATCTTGTATCTACAGGGGATGATAAAATGATTATGGTCTGGGAAGTTGGTATATGATAAATTATTTCCGGAATTGTTTCACTGCGATGTTTAAAATGATAGTTTTTATTAAATAGCTTTAATAAAATTGTGTTAAAATAGAAAATCCCTGAATTTCAAATTCAGGGATTTTCTATTTCTATTAAATTTATATTCTTGAGTTTAATTTTTTAGTGTCCTCCACCATCAACTTCTCCTTCTGTTAAAGGAACGGTTTGCATTACAAAGTCCTCTGGTTTACCTGGTTTACTATAATCATAAGGCCAACGGTACACTATTGGTAAAGCTCCAGGCCAGTTTCCATGTGTATGAGCCATTGGTGTTGTCCATTCTAAGGTATTTGCATTCCAAGGATTTTGTTCTGATTTTGGTCCACGAAACATTGAATAGAAAAAGTTAAACAAAAACACAATTTGAACAAGAGCTCCTAATATTGCAAAACAAGTAATCAATACATTGATATCAACTAAATTGTCGAACATAGGGAAAGCACTGTTGTTGTAATATCTACGTGGAACACCAGCTAATCCTAAAAAGTGCATCGGAAAAAACACACCGTATGCTGATATGAATGTTCCCCAGAAATGGATATAACCTAATTTTTTGTTCATCTGACGTAAAAACATTTTAGGATACCAATGATATACACCAGCCAACATACCTAAAATTGCTGATACACCCATTACAATGTGAAAGTGGGCAACAACAAAGTAAGTATCGTGTACTTGAATATCCAATGCCGAATCGGCAAGGATGATACCTGTTAAACCTCCAGAAATGAATGTAGAAACCAAACCAATTGCAAATAACATTGCTGGTGTATAACGGATATTACCTTTCCACAATGTAGTAATGTAGTTAAACGCTTTTACAGCAGACGGAATTGCAATCAACAATGTAGTAAATACGAATACAGATCCTAAGAATGGATTCATACCTGTAATGTACATGTGATGCGCCCAAACGATAAACGAAAGGAATCCGATTGCCATAATAGAACCAATCATTGCACGGTAACCGAAAATTGGTTTACGTGAGTTAACAGAAATGATTTCTGAAGTGATACCCAATGCAGGTAAAATAATGATGTATACCTCTGGGTGACCTAAGAACCAAAATAAATGTTGGTACAAAATTGGACTACCACCTGTTTGTTCTAATGCTTGTCCGCCAATATAAATATCTGACAAGTAAAAAGAAGTACCAAAACTTCTATCAAAAATTAATAATAATGCTGCTGATAATAATACAGGGAAAGATAATACACCCAATACAGCAGTGATAAAGAAAGCCCAAATAGTTAAAGGAAGACGAGTCATTGACATACCTTTTGTACGTAAGTTCAAAATGGTAACAATGTAGTTTAAACCTCCAAGTAATGATGATACAATAAATAAACTCATGGATACCAACCACAATGTCATCCCTAATTTAGAGCCTTCCATTGCTTGTGGTAATGCACTTAAAGGAGGATATACAGTCCACCCACCGGATGCTGGACCAGTTTCTATAAAAAAACCAGCCAACATTACAATACTTGATAAAAAGAAGAACCAATACGACATCATATTCATAAAGCCTGAAGCCATATCTCGAGCACCAATCTGGTATGGAATCAATAGGTTACTAAATGTTCCACTTAATCCTCCAGTTAATACAAAAAATACCATTATTGTACCATGTATAGTAACTAAAGCCATGTACATACCTGGTTCAAGTATTCCATCCTTACCCCATTTATCCCCCATTATATAGTTGATAATCGCAAATTTTTCTCCAGGCCAAGCTAATTGCAAGCGAAATAATATAGACATCATCATTGCAATAAATGCCATAACCACAGCAGTTATTAAAAACTGACGGGATATGGTCTTGTGATCCATACTGAAAAAATATTTCGTCAACCAATGTTCTTCTTCATGGTGATGTTCTTCTTCATGATGACCTTGGTGTATGTGAGCGTGTTGATCGTGATTATTCATTGACATATGCTATATTTTGAATTGTTATGATATTATATATAAACTTTATGTTCTAAATTTTAAGCCTTGAAATACTACTATATTAAATTTTATAATTGCTTACTTGTTGGTTACTATTTTTTTACCAAAATAAGGTTTTTTGCTGGCCAACCATTTTTTATAATCTTCTTCTGTATCTACAACAATGGTCATTTGCATGTTGTAATGACTGTTTCCGCAAATTTTATTACACAATAAAATGTAGTTGAATTCCTCTTTTGCGTTTTCTCCACGTGCTTCTCTGCGACTATTGATGTCTGCCATTTGATTGATAACGTATTGTTTTTTACGCATTTCAGCAGTTGTAATAATGGGCGTAAAATGTAACATGGTAGTCATACCCGGTACACAGTTCATTTGCGCTCTAAAGTGTGGCATGTAAACACTGTGGATAACCTCACGTGCATTTAATTTAAACTCAATTTCTTTATTAACCGGAATGTGAAATTCATTTTTAACAATGATATCATCAAATCCTGCTTCAGATGTTGAATCCATACCTAAAGCATTTTCATCAGTAATTAATTTGTAATTAGAATCACCTAATTTATTATCCACTCCTGCATAACGAGCAGTCCAGTCAAATTGTTTACCATAAATTTGAATTACAATAGCATTTTCAGAAGCGGGTGCAGTTATTTTATTCCAAGCTCTTAAACCAAAAATGATAATGATAGAAAGAACAATAGCTGGAATAACTGTCCAAATCATTTCAATTTTATTGTTGTGAGCTATGTACGTTGCTACATTACCTTTACGACCGTAATATTTTGATGCAAAATAGAACAATAATATTTGAGTTAATACAAACACTAAAAAAATGATTGCCCAATTAAAACGGTACAACCAATCGATTTCAACTCCGTGTTCAGAAGCTGCTTCCGGCAACATTAAAGGAGCATACGTAATCAATGTCCATGCAGTAAATGCCATTAAGGCGAACAATGCAATTAACATTACTTTCGACATAAATTTATTGTCGTTATCTGTTACTTCTTCTGGCTTATTGCCTTTTAAGCTCGATGCAAGCTCGAACACCCTTACTAAATAGCCGATTGCAAAAATGGCAAGAATTATGGCAACGTAAACTAAAAACTTTATCATATTCTAAATTGTTGAGCCTCTAACCCAATAGGGAAACGAGGAGTTGTTAATTATTAATTTACTCTTTCTAAAAACGTTTACCTCTCCCCTTTAGGGGAAGGGGGTAATTAAACATTGTGATGAATACTCTCATCCAAATAAGGATGTTGTTGTATCATCAGTGGCGCTTTTGTTAATGCTTTATTGATTACGAATAACAATAAACCTAAGAAACCTAAAGCTGTTCCAATGTCAACTAAGCCTAAATGCCAATTTCCTTGAACAGTTCCAGGCATCACCATCATAAAAACATCTAACCAATGACCCACAAAAATTATACTTGCCACAAGGGTTAATAAGAAGTAATTGCGTTTTGCATCGCGACTCATTAACAAAATCATTGGGAAAAGAAAATTCATAAAAAATACTGTCCACATTAATCCCATATAACCGTAGTTATGTAAACGATCTTGAAAATATATAATCTCCTCTGGAATATCAGTATACCAAATTAACATAAATTGACAAAACCAAAGGTAACTCCATAAAAAACTTACAGCAAATACCCATTTTCCAAGATCGTGAATATGACTGTCGTTTACTTCTGGTAAGTAACCTTTACGTTTTAAGAATAATACAAATAACATAATTGTAATTAAAGCAGAAATAAACATTCCAGAAAATGCGTACCATCCGTACATGGTACTAAACCAATGAACGTCTATAGACATTAACCAATCCCATGCAGCAGTTGACGATGTTACAGCAAAAAACACTAAAAAAACAGCTGATTTACCCATTTGTTTGTAATGAATTTCTGTTCCACCTTTTAAATCTTGTTCAAGAGAACGTTTTAAGAAACCTCTTTGAAACATATTCCAAACAACTAAATATAGAATTGTTCTTAACCAGAAAAACCAATTTCCTGCTCCGATACCAAAATAAGCACCTTTATTTACGATTATTTCATCGTATTCGGGAGAAGTTGAATCAATGACATTTGGATTCATCCAGTGATATAAGTGATGCATTTGAAACTGACCTGCTAACAATACTAAAAACATAATAACAGCTCCTACTGGTAAATATGCTGAAACAGCTTCAAAAACTCTTTTAACAGCAACAGACCAAGCTGTTTCAGTTACATATTGCAATGCCATAAAAAAGGTTGCCAATAAACCGATTCCCATAAAGAACCAACCGTTTACAAGTAAGTTAGCCCACATACGTGTGCCGGCATGATACTCGCCATGAGCAGCAGTTGCACCTTCAACGGCATGAGCAGCAGCTTCAGGGGCTTTATCGTTCATAAAACCTGCAACGATGCTAACTAAGCCTATAGCCATCAAACCAATGGTGATGTTTTTGGTTTTGCTAGTAAAAGTATAGTTTGAATTATTCATATATCTTGTTGTATTTATCTTTTAATTCTGAATCGATCGTATTATTTTTTAGCTGTTGCCGTTGAATCTACTGACGCAGTAGCCCCTCCTGGGTTTTGTAATTTTTGTACATACATAACCACCTTCCAACGCTCTTTTTGGCTTAGTTGAGCTGCATGAGAACCCATTAAACCTTTTCCGTAAGTAATTGAATGAAATATTTTTCCTTCAGGCAAATTTTTCAACGTACTGGTATATGATGGTGGTGCACCAGGTAATTTGCCTCCTACTAAACCATCTCCTTGTCCAGCAGCACCGTGACAGTGTACACAAAACTTACCATACAATGCTTCTCCTTCAGCTAAATTAGCTTCTGTTTTAGCAAATGGATTGTGTAAAAATTTACCCGCAGCTGAATACCCAGAAGTATCATTTGCATAAGGATATGGCATAAAACCTCTTGCAATAGTCCCTTTTACAGGTAATCTGTTTGCTTGAAGCGTATCACCCGTATTTTTATCAATGTAAGCCATATTTGTTTCCAATGAAGGAGAACGGTACATATCAGGCATAAATTCAACACCTGGACTGTTTGGATCATGTTTCCCGCAAGAGGTAAAGCCTATAGCTACACAGCTAACAACCGCCATTGAAGAAATAATTTGTGTTATCTTTTTATTCATCTTAAAATAATTTGAAAATATGATACTGCTTAATGTGCTAATTTGTAAGAAATTTCAGATGCTCCACCATTTTTCAATAAAGCTTCCATTGTTGATTTGTTTTCTTCGCTTGTTTCAACAATCATCAAAAATTTATCATCTGTTGTTCTTGGATCAGGATTTTTAGCTTTTACACCCGGTAACATCCAGCATCTTAAATAATAAGTAATAACCATTCCGTGAGCGGCACAAAGTACTGTGGATTCAAACGTAATAGGAATAAACGCCGGCACGTTCATGTAATATGCCATACTTGGTTTACCACCAATATCGGTAGGCCAATCGTGAACCATCATGTACCACATCATTAATGTTGCTAAACAAGCACCAGTTAATCCGTAAATAAAAGCACAAATCGCAATTCGGGTTCTTGGTACACCAATAACACCATCAATACCGTGAATTGGGAAAGGTGAAAACACATCTTTTACTTTTATTCCTTGCGATTTTAATGTTGCTGCAGTTGCCATTAAAGGCTCCTCATCATCATAAATTGCGTGTATTGCTACTTTGCTCATATCTGTTATATTTCTATACTATTGAATTATCTATTAACTATGGCTATTACCTAATTTTAGTGATGTCCGTGTGAAGCATTACCATGACCGTGTGCTGCTGCTTTTTCTTTGTACTCTTGTCCTGATGATTTCAAGATAGATTTTAACTCCGCCTGAGCGATAACAGGGAAATAACGAGTAAACAATAAGAAAAAGGTAAAGAACATACCAACCGTTCCTGTATAAATTCCAATATCAATAAATGTTGGGTGGTACATATTCCATGTAGATGGAAGGAAGGTACGACACAATGTAGGAACGATAATAACAAAACGCTCAAACCACATACCGATGTTTACTACCAACGACATTACGAAAGTGAACATTAAATTGGTACGTAATTTTTTAGACCAGAATAATTGAGGTGAAACCACGTTACAGGTCATCATGGCTGCATACGCCCACCAATATGGACCGGTAGCACGATTTAAGAACGCATATTGTTCGTATTCAACACCTGAATACCAAGAGATAAATAACTCCGTTAAATAAGCAACACCTACTATAGAACCTGTAACAATGATTACAATGTTCATGTATTCGATGTGTTTAATGGTAATATAGTTTTCTAAGTTATAAATTTTACGAACGATCAACAACAAGGTCAATACCATCGCAAATCCTGAGAATACCGCTCCTGCAACGAAGTAAGGAGGGAAAATGGTAGTGTGCCAACCCGGCACAACCGATGTTGCAAAGTCCATAGATACAATAGAGTGAACGGAGAATACAAGAGGAGTTGATAAACCTGCAAGTACCAAAGATACTTCTTCAAAACGGCTCCAGTGACGGGCACTTCCGCCCCAACCAAAACTTAAACCACTGTATAATTTTTTAGCCCATGGTTTAACAGCTCTGTCGCGAATCATTGCAAAATCGGGAACTAAACCAGTGTACCAGAATACTAAGGATACAGAGAAATAAGTAGATACTGCAAAAACGTCCCACAACAATGGAGAGTTAAAATTCACCCATAAAGAACCAAATGTATTTGGTAGTGGAAATAACCAATAATCTAACCAAGGACGACCAGTGTGTAATAATACAAAAATGGCAGCACACATAACGGCAAAAATTGTCATCGCCTCAGCAGAACGGTTAATTGCCATTCTCCATTTTTGACGGAACAATAATAATACTGCAGAGATAAGTGTACCCGCGTGACCAATACCAATCCACCATACGAAATTAGTGATATCCCAAGCCCAGTCAACACCATTGTTTGACCCCCAAACACCGATACCTGTACCGATAGTGTAGGCTAAGCATCCGATGCCCCACATAAAGCAGATAACAGATACGGTAAGTAATATGTACCAATATTTATTAGCTTTTCCTTCAATTGGTCTGGCAATATCATCGGTAATTTGACGATACGATTTGTTACCAAGAATTAACGGCTCTCTAATTGCTGATTCGTGTTGCATATTATCTAAAAAAATTATAAATTTAAATTATGTATAATAAATTGTGATAAGCTAATTTTTTTTATTCTTCATTAGCAAATTAGCACATTTTCAAATTATTTATGCGTGTTCTTTTTCTGCTTTTTCTTCTGAATGCCCTTCGTGTCCTTCATGTTTTTCTTCATGTTTTTCATGTCCACCGTGAGATTCTTCTTCACCACCTTCGATGTTTCTAACTTTAGTTAAGTAAGATACAGTTGGTTTAACACCAATTTCTTCTAATATAAAGTAGTTACGTTCGTCTTCTTTTCTTAAGATAGCAATAGCACTATTTTCATCATTCAAATCACCAAATACAATTGCATTTGTAGGGCAAGCTTGAGCGCAAGCCATTCTGATGTCGCCGTCAACCAATTTACGACCTGCTTTTTTAGCTTCCAATTTACCACCTTGTATACGTTGAACACACATAGAGCATTTTTCCATAACACCACGTGAACGAACAACTACATCAGGGTTTAACACCATACGACCTAAATCGTCTTGAGTTGGATTGAAAGAGAAATCAGGATTTTCGTTATAATTGAACCAATTGAAACGACGTACTTTGAAAGGGCAGTTGTTAGCGCAGTAGCGCGTTCCAACACAACGGTTATAAGCCATTGCATTTAATCCGTCGGAGCTGTGGTTGGTAGCCAATACCGGACAAACAGTTTCGCACGGTGCGTGGTTACAGTGTTGACACATGATTGGTTGGAAAACAACTTTCGGGTTTAACGAAGCAGGATTTTCCATTTCTAGGTACATATCAATAGCACCAACACCTTTTTCTTCAGCAACAGCTTTTGACATATCGCTGCTATAGTAACGGTCGATACGCAACCAATGCATTTCGCGAGTTTGCATTACCATTTGTTTACCAACAACAGCAACATTGTTTTCGGAAGTACAACCTACAACACAAGCACCGCAACCGATACAAGAGTTTAAATCGATGGTCATACCCCATTTGTGACCTAATCTATCGTGTTCATTCCAAAGATCAACAGAAGCAGCCTTTACTTTACCGCTGTGTGTAACCAACATATCATCATGGTTACCTGATTTTTGATTTTTTTGATATGCACCTAAAACAGTTTCTTTCACAATTTCACGACCCATCATGGTGTGGTGAATTTGTGTTCCTGCAATTTGTGTTGTTTCGTTAGCGTTTTCAACCACTGCATTTAATACAGCGTATACCATTGTACCGTTTTCGATGCCTACAAAAGGGAAAGCATTTTTTCCGATAACGCCATCTTTTACTTGTTGGCTAAGTTTACCCGCTTTATCGCGACCATAACCCAAAGCGATACCAACTGTTCCTAAAGCCTGACCAGGTTGAGGAACAACAGGTAATTTAATGGTTTGTCCGTTTACAGTTACATTCACCAAACTGGCTTCTCTGTCCTGACGCTCCATTAATTTATACTTAGCTGCTGCCATATCGGTTGGCGACATAGTAACGTAATTGTCCCAAGTAATTTTAGATATTGGATCCGGTAATTCTTGTAACCAAGGATTGTTTGCTTGTGTACCGTTACCGATAGCTACTTTTTCGTATAAAGCTAATTCAAATGCTGTTGCTCCAGTTACACCTTGAGCGGCATTTAATTTTTTGGCAATAGTGCTTAAGTTAGCAGGTGTAAATTCGGTAAGTTCCGATTTTTTCTCTTCTACTTTTTTAACCGGAGCAGCTTTTTTGTCGTCAGCAGATAAAACAAACTCTTCAATTATAACAGTTTCTTTGATAAGTTCTGTACTATCATTCAGTTTCTTTTCAGAAACTTCAACCAATTCTACTACTTCAATTTCAGGACCTTTACCTACTTCAACAGCTCCATCATGTAATGAACGGTTCCAAAATCCGGTAAACGACATGTGTTTACCTTGCATAGGGAACACCGTTTGTTGCCATGTTTTTTGGATGTATGAATGAAAATCAGTTGCAGCACCAGCCCATAATAACAACGACTCCTGTGCCTGACGTGTTCCGGAATCGGAAGCAGCAAACAAAGGAGTAATAGTAGGTTGCGCTAAACTATAATGTGCTTTTTTAGGATTAAAATCGTTCCATGATTCAAGGAAATTATGATCCGGACAAATATAATTTGCTAAATCAGCTGTTTCATCTTTTCTATCTGCAAAAGAAATTTTTAATTTTACTTTAGCATAAGCGTCTGCAAATTTTAAAGATGCAGGTGCAGAATAAACAGGATTTGTATTGTAAGTAATGATGGCATCTACTTTACCTTTCGCCATATCATTTACTAATTCAGCAAAAGCAGCATCGTCACCTTGGTGTAAATACGATGGATTTTCAACATCCACAGTTTGACCGTAGTTACCTAATAATTGATTGATAGCATTTACTACCAATTGAACACCGGTATCGTTTGAACCGCTTACTACTAGAGATTTTCCTCTATTCTCGGCTAATTCTTTTGCAGCCTTATTAATAACTGCATCGCAAGTTAATGAAGTAGAAGGGATAGTTGAACCACCCACTATTTTAGCAACTGCATTGTATAAGTTAACAACTACTTTGCCTTGCTCAGAAACCTTAACAGGTTGACGCTCATCGGCATTTGAACCGGTTAAAGAAAGGTTACTTTCAAATTGATAATGTTTAGACATTTTCAATTTAGCCTTACTTACCTTACGCAATTTAGCATATTGTTTTGCGTATTCGATCGGTGATAACCAGTTTGCTAAAAAGTCGGCACCAATACTTACTACTACTTCCGCTTTGTTGAAGTGGTAAGTAGGAATGATTGCTTGACCAAAAGTTTGTTGGTTTGCCTTAGCGATACCTGAATAAGAAACCGCATCATAAGTTACATGTTTTGTTGAAGGGTATTTTGCAGCAAAATCAGCAATAACAGCTTTTGTAGAAGGGCTGATGATTGTTGAAGATAAAATGCGGATAGCACCACCTTTAGCAGCAATAGCAGCTAATTTATTTCCAATTTCTTTATCTACATCCGACCAGGTAGCACTTGCTCCATTAGCGGTAGGCCCTGTTAAACGACCAGAATCATATAATGAAAGGATGGAAGCCTGAACACGGGCACTTGTTCCACCCATAGTAACTTTTGATAATTCGTTACCTTCAATTTTAATAGGGCGACCTTCTCTTGTTTTTACAATAACCGAAGCATAGTCGTTACCATCATAATATGTAGATGCATACCAGTTAGCTTCTCCCGGAGTAATCTCTTCAGGTTTTACAACATAAGGAATTGCTTTATTAACAGGAGTTTCGCAAGCTGCAAGAGAAGCCGCAGTTACACTAAAACCTAAAAATTTCAAGAAATCTCTACGGTTGGTTCCGGTGTTTTCTTCAAGGTTGTTGTCGCTTAAAAAAGCGTCAACAGGCACTTGTTCTGCAAACTCATTTTGTGCTTTTTGAACAAATTCAGGACTATTGTTTAATTCTTCTAGTCCTTTCCAGTATTTTTTTGTTGCCATATTATGTATTTGGTCTTTTGCTCGTTTTATTCCTTTGTTTAATTTTTACAGTTTGCCAACTGCTATTTTTGTCAACTGCCTATTAGTAGTGACATTTTCCACACTCAATACCGCCCATTTTGTCTACTGTTAATGGTTGGTCTTTATATTTTTCAGCTAATTTTTTATGTAAGCTTTCGTAGTATGGGTTTTCTTTCATGCCCGGTACTTCTGTTTTTCTGTGGCAATCGATACACCATTGCATGGTAAGTGGAGCAAATTGTTTTGCGGTAGTCATTTCTTTAACTTCACCATGACAAGTAGCACACTCTTGTTTACCAACTTTTACGTGTTGTTGGTGGGAGAAGAATACGAAATCTTGTAAGTTATGAACTTTAACCCATTGGATAGGTTTTTGAGGTTTGTTGTATTCCCCTTTTTCAGGATCCCAACCGGCAGCAGCATAAATTTTAGCAATTTCAGCTGTTCCTTTTTCTCCTGAAGGGCCTGTAGAAATACCTTTATGACAGTTCATACAAACGTTGACAGAAGGAATTCCAGCAGTTTTACTTCTTTCAACACCTGAATGGCAGTATTGACAGTTGATAGCGTTATCACCTGCGTGTATTTTGTGAGAGAAAGCGATTGGTTGAGTTGGGTGGTAACCTTCATAAATACCAATTTCTTTTCCTGCATACCATCCTTTGCTGATTAAACCACCAACAGTGAATAATATAAGTATTGCTAAGGTACGTTTATGCGTGCCAAGGTATTTTTTTATTTCAGTATAAAGTCCTTTTGATTCTTCTTCAGGTAAACCTTGTTTTTCGTTTTGTAAGTTTTTAAGGGAGTGGCGCACAGC
>CANFLQ010000076.1 GCA_947447995.1 Bacteroidota bacterium
GCTTTTTTTATTCCCTCCCAAAAGTATAAAAATCTTAGACTAATAAAATTTTTTACCTGTTAAATATACTTTTGTTGTTGTTTTATAGGTGTATTTTTTGAAGCGAATAAACAAAAAAATTATTATTGTTTATTCGCTTATAGTTTTAAGGGTTTTAAAATTGGGGCTGTTGGAATATAGTTGCCAAACAATTTGGAGCAGCAGGTTTTGTATTTGTAAAATTTAATTAGCGCAGGGTATACATTTGGTGCTAAACATCCTTTTGAGGGCAATATACTGCCAGAAGATATTTGGTTGGCGGTGGATAAAACGATTGCTTTTTTTATAAAACGTAATAAATAAGTGAGTGCTAAACCTTACTACTTATTTTTAATTTTTTGATTTTTTTGTAATTCTTCTATATCCATGAAAATTTACGGCATAACCACCAACCACTATGTATTCAACATTTTTATTATTTAATTCAACCAATAAGTCATGAGTGTAGTTGTTGAAAATATTCATGCTTTTTGGATGGTTTTTATAGAGTGGTTTTTGGGTAAATTGTCGGGGTTGTAACCATGCATTCCGTAAGCAATATTGATAAAATTGCGTAAGTCCTGTAAAATTATTTCTGGACTTAAGTTCGCCATTTCTTGTAATTCATAATCATTAAGTTCTTGAAATGACTTAAAAATTTTTATGCGATGAGGCTCATAAGTACCCAATGGCTCATGAACTACTTGTATTTCATCATTGGGTTTTATTGTTTTTTTTCTTTGTCATTTTAAATACTTTCCAACTCTGTTTTTCTCCATAAGTCGGGAGTTGTTAAATTTTGGTCGGTAGATAATTTTAGTTTCAAAAATAATTGCATTTTATATCCCGTCATCCATTTGATGCAGGTTTCCAAAATAGCTTCGCCAAGTGGTGCTTTTTCTCCCCAAGGGTAATCCACAATTTTGTTTACAAGGTCATCTTCGGTAATTTCTTCAAATAGTTTGTTTATCAATTCAATTTGTATATCCATTGCAGCGGCAAAATTATCAATAGTAATAGTTTTGCCTGTTTCATTTAAAGCATTATAAAATGTTCTAAAATCAGTATCGTTTTTTCTATACCAATATTTAATCATACCTGTACCACAGTTGGATAAGTATTGAAGCAGTTCGGTGGTGCTGCGTAAATTTTCCTTTGGTCTGAAATCGGATTGATCGGCAGGTATTTTAGAGGCAAGCCTGCGCACTATTTTCATTTCTTTAACAATGCTGTTAAGCAAAACTTGTTTTTGCATATTGAAGTTTTAATTTTAATTTATAGCGTTATTTTATTTAACATTTACAACATGCGAAATAATATCTTCCTTGTTGCCATTGGTAACTTGTAACATTATGGAATGAGCTCCAGGAATATTAAATTTGTAAGTTGCTTTAGAAGGGTTGTTACTATCAATAACTTTATTGCCACTCCCTAACCAATTGTATTGTTTGGCATTTACGCTACAAGAGGCATCACAATGAATGGCCGAATCTAAGGCAACTGATGTATTATCAACTCCAAAACAAGCTACAGGAGCTTTTTTACAGGATGTAATTATTGTAATTATAATTAGAAAAAAAAATAATCTTTTAACGTGTAGCATTTAAAAATATTCTTTAAAGGAACATTGTTTTGTATTCCTTTTTTTGTTTTAGATTTTTAGTAACCCATTGTACTTTTACAAAGATATAAAAAGGATACAATTAAACATCCAGTTGGTACCTTTCAAATATTAATTTTATGCGTTTACCAGCGTTTCAATCTCTAGTTTGTTCATTTTCATTAGTGCCTGCATTACTCTTTGTCCTTTTTCTTGGTTGCTCATTAGTTGACTTAATATGCTTGGAATAATTTGCCAGGATATTCCAAATTTATCTTTTAACCAACCGCATCTGCTTTCTTCGCCACCGTTGGCGGTTAGTGTATTCCAATATAAATCTATCTCTTGTTGTGTTTCACATTCTACTACTAGCGAAATTCCTTCGTTAAAAGTAAATTCATGATTTCCGGGGCCATCCATCGCTGCAAATAATGTATTGTTAAGCGTAAAATGTCCAAATTTTAAATAGCCTTCTGGCTGAGGTTCTCCCGCCTTGTATAATTGTAAAGGGTGTATTTTTGAATTTGGAAATAATCCAGTATATAATTTTATTGCTTCCGTAGCTTTGCCAAATTGCTGATTTGCAAATAAAAAGGATGGGATTATTTTATCAACTCCATTAGGTGTTTCGTCCAACATCAATTGCCACGTTAACCCGAATTTATCTTTTACCCATGCGTATTTTTCGCTCCATGGATATTTGTTCAATGGCATTAGAAAAGAGCCTCCATCGCTAAGTTTAGCCGTTACGTTTTCTATTTCTTCGTTGGTAGTACAGGTAACAAAAATAGAAATAGCGGGATTAATTTTAAAATGCGGACCACCATTTAAGCCCATAATTTTTTTGCCATGCAATTCAAAATTTACTACCATTGGAGTATCAACAGTTATTTTTGAATCTTTAAAAATGGAACAATAAAATGTTGCGGCAGCTTTTGCTTGTCTGTCAAACCACAAACAAGGGTATATTTGTTTTGTCATGTTTGTAGTATTAATTTGATTCGGTATATTTTTTGAAATTATCTAAAATGCTTTGCCAGCCTGTTTTTTGTAATTCAGCGCTGTTTGTTGTTTCTGCTTCAAAGGCTTCGGTAACCGTTGTTGAATTGCCAGTTTTAGTAAAAATTATTGTAGCTTTTCGGTCGTCGTCCATAGTTAAAGCAATACGTTCATTTGTTTTTACATCGGTATAAATTCCGGAAAAATCAAAACCAAAACTTTTATCTTTTGCTTCCATTCTAAAAATAAATTTACCACCTGTTTTTATGTCGTTTTCAGCTTTTGGCGTATGCCAATCATCCGATGCGTTGTACCATTTTGTAATATGTTCGGGGCTTACCCAATATTGCCATACTTTTTCGATAGGGGCATTTACAGTTGTTTCTATTGTAATTAAATTTTTTGGAGTTGTCATGTGATTTACGTTGATAGTTTATATAATCTACTTTATTGCCGTTACAAATATGCAATAAGAATTGTAAATTGTGAAGTATTATAGGAATAATTGTACGGTAGATGATAGAAATAAAAATCGGACTTTCTTATTTAGAAAGTCCGATTTATGCGTATTGTTTAGTAAACTTTTCGTTACTTTTTATAATCAATTCCCATATCTTCAACCGAAAATTTATTGGTTAACAAATGAAGTAATCTATCTCGTATGGATTTGTATTCAAGTGAATTGACAATATCCAGTTTGTTTCTAGGGCGTGGAATATGTACATTTTCTATTTCTCTTATTGTTGAAGCCGGACCATCGTTCATAACTACAATTCTGTCCGATAAAAATATTGCTTCTTCAATATCGTGTGTTACCATGATGATCGTTTTTTCTCTGTTATCCAGGTTCCATAATTTTAATAGTTCTAAGTGCATGGTTCCTTTTGTTAGTGCATCTAGTGCGCCAAAGGGTTCATCTAAAAGTAATACACTAGGGTTGATAGCAAATGCTCTGGCAATAGCAACACGTTGTTTCATACCGCCGGATAATTGTCCGGGTAATTTATTTCGGTGTTCGTAAAGGTTCACCATTTTCAAATTGTTTTCCACAATTTCTCTTTTCTCCGTTTTTGAGCAAGTCATTACCGCATCAACTGCCTGAAAAATATTTTCATACACACTCATCCATGGCAATAGTGAATAATTTTGAAATACAATTCCTCTGTCGGGTCCGGGACCATTTACTTTTTTTCCATTAACTGTTACGGTACCTTGTGTTGGATTTAACATGCCTCCAATTGCGTTCATGATGGTTGATTTTCCACAACCAGAGTGGCCAATTATTGAAATGATTTCACCTTTTTCAATACTTAGGTTAATGTCCTTAACAGCAATGTATCGGCCTTTTGGAGTAGGAAACGATATTTCCATATCTCTTATTTCTATGTGGCTCATATTAGATTATATTAAGTGTTAAATTGTTTTATTTATAGGAAACTTTTTTCTCGAAATAGGTAAATACTTTGTCGAATAATAAACCTACAGTACCTATTATAAGTATGGCAGATATTACTCTTTCTAAACTTAATGCATTCCAGCTATCCCATACAAAAAAGCCGATACCAGTACCGCCCGATAACATTTCGCCAGCAACAATAACCAACCATGCAACACCGATGCTTAAACGTAATCCGGTTATAATGTGAGGCAAACTGTAAGGAATTAAAATTTTAGTTAAATAGCGGAATTTAGAAAATCCAAATGCTTTTGCTACGTTTTTATGATCCTCAGGTATGGAGCTAACACCAAAGGCCGTGTTAATTAGCGTTGACCATAAAGAGGTAATAAAGATGATAAAAACGGTAGCCGTTTCGGAATTTTTAAAAACTACAAGTCCTATTGGAAACCATGCCAATGGCGATACAGGTTTTAAAATTTGTACAATAGGATAAAATATTTTTTTTGAAATATCGCTTGCTCCCATCAAAATACCTACTGGTATTGCCACTAATGAGCCCATTAAAAACCCAGAGAATACTCTACCCAATGAGCTGATAAGTTGCAACCCAATTCCTTTATCGTTGGGGCCGTAATCATAAAACGGATCTCTTATCAATTCCCATAAAACAGTGAGTGTAGCTATAGGTCCAGGTAGTTCATCATGTGTATATTTGCAAAGTAAAGTCCACATTACAAGAATTAATCCTAGACCTAATGCTGCATAAGCAGCTGATTTTATTGCTTCAATCGCTTTCATTAAAAATAAATTTGGTTTGTTATTTTCGTTTTTTACTTCTTTTTTAATTATTGTTCTGCTTTCAATAGAACGTTTAATTATGGATTCTTCTACAATACTAGTGGCTGTTTCCATGTTTTTATCTCCTTTGAATTTATTTGTTTTTATAGCCCCTCCTCCCTAAAAAACAGGAAGGAGAGTGCTTTAAAATGTTGTTTATTTTGAAATTGTTTTTAAATATTCGGCTGGATTTAAAGGGTTAAAAACAGTTTTATCAAGTGTTAATGAGAAAGGTTTCATATCGTCGTCCGGTACTTTTACTTTCATACTTGCAGCCACTTCTTTATACAAATCCTGCATTACTAATTTATCGGCTATAGCTTTATAATCGGGAGCTTCTTTTAACATTCCAAATCTAACATATTGTGCCATTGCCCATATTGCATAGGATTTGCGAGGGTAATTAACCATGCCTCCTTTGTGAAACAACATATAATCGTTGGTATAAATTTGCATTCCTTGGTCGCAACCTAATTCATAGTTTCCCATTAATCTGTTTTCTATAACATCAGCCGGAGCGTTTACATAAGGTTGTTTTCCAATGATTGCCGCAGCTTTTTTTCTGTTAGCAGGATTGTCTAGCCAAATACAAGCTTCTAAAATTGCTTTCATTACATTTTTTAGATCTTCTCTACGTGTTTCGCTAAATGCTTTATTTACTACTAAAGCTTTTTCAGGGTGATCTTTCCAAATATCCTGAGATGCAATTTGCGTAAACCCAATCCCTTGTTTAACAGCAACACCGCCCCAAGGCTCACCTACACAATATCCATCCATGTTACCAACTTTCATGTTGGCTACCATTTGTGGTGGAGGAATGGTAATGATTTTAGATGTTTGTTGACTTACACCCGCAGCAGCCATCCAGTTACGCAACCAAAGGTCGTGAGTGCCACCAGGAAAGGTCATTGCAAAGGTTACTTCTTTTTCAGCTTTTAGTTTTGCAGCTACAACGGGTGCTACTTTTTTCATGTTGCGAAAAGGAACTTTACCGCAAAAGTCTTTTGAAAGTGTAATTGCTTGTCCGTTTGAACTTATCATCATGGCAATTTTCATTTCGTCGCCTGCTTTACCTCCCACCCCTGTGTATACTGCAAATGGCATAGAGTATAAACAATGAGCGCCATCTAATTCGCCAGTTAAAATTTTATCTCTAACGTTTGCCCAAGATGCTTCTTTTGTTACAACCACTTCAACTCCGTATTTTGCAAACAATCCCAACTCTTTTGCCATTACAATAGGAGAACAATCGGTAAGTGGTATAAAGCCTAATTTTATAGGTTCTTTAGCAGGTGGTTTAAATGAATAAAGCACCATCATTAAACATGTTAAACATGCTGTGAAGAGGATTGACCTTTTGAATTTTAATTTTTTCATGATAGTATGTTTTAGTGTTATTAAGTTTAATTAAGAATTTAACAATTTATTTAGCAGGCATAAAGTTTGGTTTAATTACTACCATTAAATACGCCCATTGTGCTGTTTTTTCAGGGTCTTTAACATTTTTAACTTGTGCAGAAGCCATTGTGCTAGATGCACTCATCATTGAATAACCAAATTCAAATGAAACAGCTTTTGTCATTGCGTAGTTGGCTGTAAAATCTATTTCGTTACCTAAAGTAGCGCTTTGTGTACCACCTTTTCCGTCAGAAACTTTGTTGGCTGCTGCAAAGTTGTGAAGATCTACGGTTAGTGTTAAATTGTCTTTCGCTTTGTATTTTATTTTGAAGAAATAATTTTTCAAACCTTGACCACCAAATGGACTAGCTACATAAAAATAATCCATGAATCCCCAGAATTTATGCGGTGTTCCATACAAAGGATCAAATCGACGGCTTTTTTCATCTGATGTCATAACTCTTGTTCCGTTATCTCCTGATAAATAATCCATACCTGGTCCTATGTAAAGTTTTCTGCCCAATTGCAATGATGTAGTAATAGAGCCTAAGTAAGCTTCTAAATTTCGCCCTGTTTTATCTTTACCAGTTTGGTAATAAGCACTACCTGTAACGGTAAACTTTTTAAGAATAACAGCGTTTAAATAAGCACCTGTTGTTAATCTGCTCCATTCTCCGCCTATTACTTGGTTTGCACCTGCAATAGTTTGTGTTTTGTTAAAGTCATCTTTAAAGCACAATAGCGATCCGTTTCCGAAAAAGAATTTTTTTCCTATATATAAATATTGAAATGATTTATACATAGTTCCAATTCCGTTTGTTCCTGCGGTATATGCCGGTGTAGCACTAATTGTATTTGTACCTGCGGTGGCTATGGTTGCGGGAACACCGTTGTACCTGTTGTAAGAATTTAACTCCTTGTTTTGGTTGTAGGCTACACCTAAATCAACCATCCAACCTTTGTTTGCAAATTTTAGGACAGCAGCATCGTGTCGGCGTCCTTGTTGCAACCAATCAAGAGAGCCTAATATTTTTTGATCATCATAAGCAATTTCTTGACGCCCTATCTTTAATGATAGATTTTCAATTTTACTTAATGGAGCTGTATCGTTTAATAATATTTCACCATACGCTTCATGAATCATTAATCCATTTAAAGCTTCTTGCGTTGTTCTGTTAATGGTTGACGCGTCTTGTCCCCAAACTCTAACATCTTGCACGGCCGTAAAAAACTTAAATCTATAACCAGTGTATCCAAAATTTAAACGCGTACGTTGTGAGGTAAAAATAGCCGGCTCATCGCCCGACAGTTGTAATGTTCCTTGTCCGGCTCTGTACTCAGATCGAGTACGAACTTGTCCTGTAAGTGTCATTTGAGCCATTGCACTTCCATAACTTAATACAGAAATTCCCAAACCACAAATTAACTTTTTAGATAGATTTTTTTTCATGAAAATTTTTGTTTTAAAATTGTGTGAATGATTATATGTTTTTAACGCTGCAATATTACGTTGTGAAATTTTGTCAAAAGCTGTGTTTTGCCATATAAAAACAACCTTTTAACACACTTTATCCATGTAAAAAAATAGTTTAAAACATGTTAAAAAACATAATATAACAATGTTAAAAAGCAAAAAGGGCTGTAACACTTATGTTGCAGCCCTTTGTTGATAGGTTTAATTGGAGTTAATTATCCAAATAATAATTATGTTCAGAGATCTCTTTTTTGAGAAGCTTATCATTCACAATTCCAATTTTTTTACCTTCTGCTCGTAAAAAAGTTTCTTTTTTTAATCCCGAAATTACTCTGATTACCTGCTCTTCGGTAGTTCCTGCATAATCAGCAATATCTTGCCGAGATAAAGTAATGTTTAAATACCCATCGGGCGATTGTTTAAATTTTCGTAGTATATATAATAATGCATCAATTACTTTTTCTCGCACCGTCATTTGTGCAATTTTACGCACTTTGTTTTCGCTTTTATTTAATTCTTCAGCATAAAACATCATTAAGTCAAAAGTAAGATCAGGTATTTTATGTAACATTTCATTTAATACATCATTCGTAAAATTGCATAATACCGTATCTTCCAAGGAAGATGCACTTACAGGATATCTGTTGCCAGCACCAAACCCTCTATGACCAATAATGTTTCCATCTTTGGCAAATCGCACAATTTGTTCACGACCATAGATTCCTGTTTTAGTTACTTTAACTTTGCCTTTGAATATAAAAAACAACCCATTTAAAGGTGCTCCTTCTAATATAAATTGCTGGTTTTTTTTACAGATGATTGTGTGTTTTCTTTCAATGTAATTTTCCATTCCTTTATTATGTACATGTTTTTTTATTAAACATTTTGCATTGGTACAGGTAATGCAATTGGCTTTTTTGTCTTTTTCCTTTAACATAATCAGAAATTTTAATGTTTAAATAATAAAAACTATTTTATTAAAATGTTTGCAACTCTATTGTTTCAACTACTTAAATATTTTGTGTCATGTAAATTCCTTTAAAATGAATAAAGGTGTTTGTTTTAAGGGATTTGTATTTATATACTCCCACAAAGTAATTAGCTTTAAACAACTTATTTTATGTTATATACCTTATAAAAACAATCTTTTTTACGTGCATTATTTGTATCTAAAGCAATTACAAATCTGTTTAAAAACATGTTTTTTTAGTTTGTCAATTTTTATTTTATATTTTTAAGCCTTACCCAACTGTGTGTTTGAACAGACAAAAAACTACAAAATAGATTAACCTCCTATATGCATCATTGATAATTTACTTCCCGAAAATTTTTGTTTCTTTTGTGAAAGCGCTTTCATTAATTTGTTCAATAATTGTTGTTCATTATCAATACAATCAATAATTGAAATTGGAGAATTATCGCTTAGGCAACCATAAATATTTCCATAGCTATCTAATCTCAGCCTGTTACAATCATTACAAAATGGGTTAGATACATTTGAAATAATTCCAAATGTATACCCATCATCCGTTTTCCAATAGTTGGCTGTAGCATTTGGTTTACGTTTTAAAGCTGTTAATTGATAATGAGATGAAATACAATTTAAAATATCTTTTTCTGAAAAAAAGAGTTCGTCAAAATTTTGATGTAAATGTCCCATTTCCATAAGTTCTAAAAAACGGATACTTATATTCCTTTGTTTACAATATTCTAAAATATCGATGATGTGATTATCGTTATAGCCTTTCATAACTACACAATTAATTTTAATATTTATACCCGCAGCAATTGCATTATCAATACCGTTCAATACTTTTTGAAGGTTTTTTCGTTGATTTATTTTGTATGAAATATCTGGATCAACAGCATCTAATGAAATATTAATGGAGTTGATGCCAGCATTTTTTAGGTCATGCGCTTTGTTATCTAACAATGTACCATTACTTGTCATTTTTAATGTGGGGATGCCAAGATTGCTTATTCCTTTAACTAAGGGTACAAGTTGTTTGTAAAGTAAGGGTTCCCCACCTGTTAATCGGATGGTATCAAATTCTAATAAATTGTTTAATGCAGAAATGATTTTAATATAATCTCCAACCCCTAAAGGGGAGAGTTTGGAAGCATTATCCCTCCCTCCTTTAGGGATAGGGCTAGCAGAAGGATCAACACAATAGGCACAAGCCAAATTGCAAGTATTTATTAAACTTACGCGTAAAGTTTTAAATGTTCGTCCGAAGCTGTCAGAAATTTTAATTTTGTTTACCACATCAATCTGGCGCTCAAGTATCATTTTTAATTTTTTGGATAATTTTTTGTGTATCAAATATCTGCTAAAATTTTCAATATACTATTTTTTATTTGCGCATTAGGCAATACTGTTGTCGTTAACTATTGGTTCAAAGTCGGTTTTAGGTGCATCGCAAACAGGGCATCTGAACAAATCAGGCAATAGGTTAAAAGTTGTTCCTGGATTAATGGAATTTGTACTGTCGCCATAGTGTTCATCATACGTTGTAAAGCAGTTTTTACATTGATAAATGAGGTGTTTTTCTTTTGTGGTTTCTTTTTTTTGCAGCGATTGATTAACAAAAGGTTGGCTTTTATATTCGTAAAACTTTTTGGTTAATTTTTGTAGTAATTGAGGTAGTGAGCTATAGCTTACATCTTTTGAATACGTAACATATTCCTTGGTATTTGGCTCAAAACCTACGGTATGATATATGTTGTAATTGCCAGATGCTTGTGATTTAAACATGGATTTAACGCGTATTTTTTCAATAACTACAATGGCATCTAAGTCGGCTTTCCCATCGCGGATAGCAAATGTTAATCCGTAATTACGGATATCCATTTTGTCAAATTCATTTACTAAATACATTTTCAATTCCAATGCAGGAGCATCAAAATCGGGAACTCGCCAGTTCATTTCTACTGAGGAGTGTCTAATATTTATACTGTATAAACCTAATAAGTTTATCCAGGCTTGCCATTGTTCTTCTTTAATATCTTTTATTAAAAAGGATCGCCATGGGGTAATGCAAATTTTATTTAAATGATGTTCGTAGCACAATTCACATACAGCCTCTAAAAAGTCGATAGGGAATTGATACGTGCGTTTATAAACTCCTAACCAATATTTATTTCCTATTTTATTAAACCCCTCATAATACGGTAAACGGTGGGGAATTAATTTTAATTTTTGTTCTACACGTGTACTATTTCCATGTAAAATATCATTGATATGTGCAAAAAGATCTTCGAGTGAAATTTTAGTTTTTGCTTGGTATAAGTTTTCTATTGTATTAGCTACTTTTGAAATATCGTCTGAATATATTAATCCTGGCCAAGATGTAAATTCGGAAAACCATAATGGAAGATCTAATTTTAAGTACCAATAATTGTTTGTTTTGGATGCTATAAAATTCAAATTACCAGTAAGTAATGGAACAAGCCCTTGGTTGGGGTCTACAATGTTGATTGTTAAAAGTGGCTTATAGTCAAATTTATCTAAAATATCTAAATATGTTCCCTCTGTTAACCAACTTTCAGAAGCAAAAATACTATTGGCGGCATAACTTGTTACAATGTTTCTACCAAACGGATTATCTAATTCATAATCAAAATCTAAATTGTTCAAAAATAGTTTTACATCATCAATAAAATATTTGTCAAACGTAATGTTTATATCTTGCCTTAGTCCAAATTGCAGCGTGCGTATTTTAAATTTTTTGGCAAGTTTAATAACATTCATTAGTTCGTCCGGACTTAATACTCCGCCAGGCATATAAATTCTTAAAAGCGCATGTGTATCCATTCCAATAATAATAATAATTTAAACTATTTCTTCAATTATATTTTCTGTAAGCGTTTTTAATAATAGTGCTTTTATCTCTGGTTTGCAGCTTCCGCAGCCCATTCCAGCGCCAGTGAGTTGACATAGTTCAGGAACTGTTATGCAACCTTGTTCTATTTTTTTTGTGATATTACCTTCTCCTACATTGTTACAGCTACACACTAATTTGCCTATTATAGGCTCTTTTGTTGTATTTGCAGATAGTAATAATTGAAGTCGTTTATCGGATAGTTCTGTTTTGTTTTGTATTAATCCTTTAAATTCAATAAATTCCGATTTATCGCCAATAAGAATTGCACCTACTAATTTATCTTGATAAATAATACATTTTTTATAATATCTTTTAGCTTTGTCAAGATAAATTATTTCCTGATAATTAGGATCGCCAACTACCGACTCAATTTCGCCAATGGAACATAAATTAAGTCCGTCCATTTTTAATATGCTCATTAATAATGAACCGCTGTAATAGCTGCAAAGGTCGCCATTTAGGTATTTAACAAGAATCCCAGCTTGCTCTTCGGCGGCAGCTGTAATACCAAATAGTTTAGAGTTGTGTTCAGCAATTTCGCCCATAGCATATATTCTAGGGTCGCTCGTTTGAAGGTAATCATTTACAATAACTCCACGATTACAAGGTAACCCTGCTTCTTTTGCAATTTCAATATTTGGCTCTATACCAATAGCATAAACAATGGCATCACAATTTACAACGCGACCGCTGGCAAGTCGTATACTTTTAAGTTTATCTTTTCCAACCAAACTTTTTACTTCATCGTTATAAATTACGTTAATACCTCTTTCTTCAATTTCCTCGCCTAATAATTCACTGCCAATTACATCTAATTGGCGTTCCATTAATCGGGAAATACGCTGTACAACTGTAACTTCAATGTTGATCTCTCTTAAGGAAGTAGCTAGTTCTAATCCCAATAATCCGCCACCAACAATTACTACGTGCGCATCAGATTTAATATGTGCTAACAATCCATCAGCATCACCACGGCTACGCATAGTAAATACGCCTTTTAAATCTCTAGGAACATCTCTAGGAACAAAGGATCTGCTGCCAGTTGCAAGTATAAGTATATCGTAAGAATGAACGCAATTTTCAGAGTCAACCACCTCTCGTTTTTCCTGATTTATTTTTGTAATACTTACTCCTTTAAATAGTTGAACATTTAAAGCTTTCAAATCCTCTTCCTGAATTTTTATCAGTTTTTCCCATTCTTGTTGACCGCTAACATAATCAGGTAACATCACACGGTTATAAAATGGGTGTAATTCTTTACAAAAAACCTGTATCTCATCGGTTGTATTTAATTCTCTATGATCACTAATAAATCGGAAAGCTGCTGCGCCTGCGCCAACTACAATAATTTTTTGTTTTTCTTTTACATGTTTTTTAACCTGAACAGCAGAAAATTTAAAGTCGGGTTCTTTAGATCTCGAATCAATTAAATTGCTTGTTAAATTGTTTGTGCGACCAAAATTTTGGTTTAAAATTTTTCCAAAGTGCATTGGTAAAAACACAACTCCTTTTTTTATATCCTCCGAAAATTTAACGGTAACCCTAAGACTTCCCCTTTCATTAAATATTTCAACGGGTTCATTGTCTTTTATATTTCTATTTAACGCATCTGCCGGATTAATTTCCAGATATGGTTTATTAATGTGTTGATTTAATTTTTGTACTTTACCCGTTTTGGTCATGGTATGCCATTGATCTCTTATACGCCCTGTTGTTAGTATTAGCGGGTATACAGGGGATAATTTTTCAGATGCGTTTTCGGTAGGTACAGCATGAATTTTAGCTCTTTTATTGGGAGTATAAAATTGATGATCGGTAAACAATCGGGGAGTTCCTTTATGTGTGGTACTAGGTACAGGCCATTGAAATGAGCCTTCGTTCCTTAATCTTTCGTGGCTTAGTCCGCTAATGTCAATACTTGTACCTTTAGTAAGTAGCGCATGTTCAGCATAAATATCTCCGGCATTTTTGTAGTTAAACGAATCTGCGAATCCCATTTTAGCAGCAAATTTGTATAGTATTTCAGAGTCAGGAAGTGCTTCACCGGGAGCATCTACCGCTTTCGCTAAGTAGGATATTCGTCTTTCTGAATTGGTCATTGTACCTTCTTTTTCTAACCATGCAGCGGCAGGTAAAACTAAGTCGGCATATTTAACAGTATCGGAATTGTTGGAGATATCCTGAACAATAACAAATTTTGCTTTGCTTAATGCTTCTTCAACCAAATTAGAATCTGGTAAACTTACAAGCGGGTTGGTACACAATATCCACACTGCTTTCATTTTTCCATCTCTTAATGCCTGAAACATTTCAGTTGCCGAATAGCCTGGTTTTTCGGGTACATCATCTACTTTCCAGAAATCAGCAATTTGTTTTCTGTGTTCTGGATCATTTAAGTTTCGGTGCGCAGAGGCAAGGTTTGCCATTCCGCCAACTTCACGTCCACCCATTGCATTAGGTTGTCCAGTGAGTGAAAGCGGTCCTGCACCAGGTTTTCCTATTTGTCCGGTTATTAAAGAAAGGTTGAGTAGCGATAAATTTTTGTTTACCCCAACCACACTTTGATTAAGCCCCATCGCCCACATACTTATAAAGCCTTTGGCATTGCCAATATATCCCGCTGCCAGGTTTATATCATCCACTGTAACATCGCATATAGCAGCCATTTCGGCTAATGA
>CANFLQ010000077.1 GCA_947447995.1 Bacteroidota bacterium
CAGTATTTGAAAACCTGATATGGAAAAATAATCAACCAACTCTGAAGGGAAAAATTGATGCAGTAATTTTAAGTCTTTTGTTTCGATAACTTTTTTAACAAATGTAGCCTTTTTAAATTACTCCCCAACTTTTGTCCCTGACCCATAAAAAGGAATGGCTTTTAAAATTCATAAAATTAGAAAATGGGATTCCTTCGCACGATACTGTCTCGTCCTGAAATAGGTTTACAGTAAATCAAGCATATGTTTGTAGTGTAGTCAGTAATAAAATAATCGTTTTTAATATTCTCATCGTGTCGGTTTGTTTTTTTTTAATTGCAACTAAAATATTTATTAACGAAATCTACTAAGTGACATTTGCAATGCTGCTTAATAATTTAAAATTTATTTTTCACAGATTAAAAATCTGTGTTACTCCGTATCAAACAAACTTCCTTTATGTGCTTTTGGAATTTTACCAAGGTGTTTATACGCAAGGTCGGTAGCTTCTCTGCCACGGGGAGTGCGCACAAGATAACCTTCCTGAATTAAAAAAGGCTCGTACACCTCTTCTATTGTTCCGGCTTCTTCGCCAACAGCTGTGGAAATAGTGGTTAATCCAACCGGTCCGCCTTTGAACTTTTCTATCAATGCAGAAAGTATACGAATGTCCATTTCATCCAAACCGTTCTTATCCACATTTAATGCGGAAAGCCCAATGTGTGCTATTTCAATGTCAATGGAACCATTGCCTTTTATTTGTGCAAAATCTCGGATGCGGCGTAACAAAGCATTCGCAATACGTGGTGTACCTCTACTCCTACGTGCAATTTCATGTGCTGCTTCTTCGGTGATGCCTACATTTAAAATGCCTGCCGCACGTATAATAATTCTTTTTAATAATGCTGCATCGTAATAATTTAAACGGGAATTAATTCCGAAACGTGCCCGCAAAGGTGCTGTTAACAAACCACTACGGGTTGTTGCTCCCACCAATGTAAATGGGTTTAATTTAATTTGAACGCTACGAGCATTGGGCCCGCTATCAATCATAATATCTATTTTATAATCCTCCATGGCAGAATATAAATACTCTTCAACAATTGGACTTAAACGATGAATTTCATCAATGAACAATACATCGTACTCCTCTAAATTGGTAAGTAAACCAGCCAAATCGCCAGGCTTGTCCATTACCGGACCAGAAGTAATTTTTAAATTAACGCCTAATTCGGATGCAATAATATTGGCCAATGTTGTTTTACCTAAACCCGGAGGTCCATGTAACAATACATGATCAAGTGCTTCGCCACGTTGTTTTGCAGCCTGTACAAATATCTTTAAATTTTCCACCACTTCGTGTTGCCCTGTAAAATCAGAGAATTCGGCAGGACGCAGTACTTTTTCAAACTCCTTTTCGGCGGAGCTTAAATTTTCGGATTCGGGGTCTATATTTGGATTCATGAAGGACGAGATTAAAAACTAATTTACAAAAATTATATGCTCTTTACCCTTTTCATCCCTCTTTTAAATGAGTAAATAATGGAACACGGATTTTACGGATTGAGCGAATTATCACGAATACATTTTAAAAAATATCAACAAAAAAATTGCACAAATCCATTTAATCTGTATGCAAACCTGACAGGTTTATCGTAAACAAAATGCTATGAATGTAACATAAAAACGCTACAACTTATAATCCTTCAACGCAGAAATTGTTTCTTTTATCAAGCTTGGCTCCTCCAATAACTTCACAATTTTTTTGGCAACTTTATCCGGACTAATCAATAGTTTTTTAGTTTTATATTCGATAAAGTCCTCTATCTGGCTAAAATCCGATTTGGATACCTTTCTCAATTCTTCCTGCATTTGTGTATCCACAATACCTGGAGCAATTCCAACAATTTTAACAGGATTATAAACGGTATTTTTTTGTTGCTCAACATGAGTTACCAAGCTGTACATATCCAACCCTGCTTTGGTAGCACAATATACCGACCAACCATCAACAGCCCTTTTTCCAGCACCTGAACTTATATTTAAAATAATTTTTTCGGCTTTAACAGTTAAATAAACATCCACAAATTTATTAATCAACACACTTGGCGAAACAAGGTTGACATTGTATGTTTTTATTATCACGTCCGACTTTAAATTACCCACCGGAACAACAGTACCAACGGATCCCGCATTGTTTATCAACACTATTTTATTGCCATTAATATGATGGCCAAATTTAAAGTCAGCTACCTTATCCACATCCGACAAATCTAGTGTTATATGCTTATAATTTTCGTGCTCTATAGTACATGTGCGGGAAATACCAATAACTTTATTGAATTCATCTTTCAATAACTGCATAGCAATGGATTTTCCAATGCCGCGACTAGTGCCTGTTATGTAGTAGTAGTTCATTTTTAGTTAGTTCAAAGTTGGAAAGTTCAAAGTTTAAAGTTTGTACTGTATAAAGTCAAAATTAAAAAATTCTTTTTCAATTAATATTACTCACCATTTGTGTTCTCTCACCAATTTGTAATCTGCAATTTGCAATCTTCTAAGCTAAAGCTTGTTTTAAATCTGCTATCAAATCATCAATATCTTCAATACCTACACTTAATCTTAATAACGATTCTACAACACCGGCTTTATCACGTTCCTCTTTAGGAATGGATGCATGCGTCATAGTAGCAGGATGATTCACTAATGATTCCACACCGCCCAACGATTCCGCCAAAGAAAACACTTTCATGCTGGATGCAATTTTAAATGCTTCTTCTTGTTTGTTTCCTTTTAATGAAAAAGAAATCATACCACCAAAATCTTTCATTTGACGTTTAGCAATATCGTGGTTATGACTGTCGGGAAAACCTGGCCAATACAACTTATCAATCTTCGGATGTGTTTTTAAGAACTCGGCAATTTTACGACCGTTAAAACAATGACGCTCCATGCGTAAGTGCAATGTTTTGATGCCACGCAATACCAAAAAGCTATCCATTGGACCCGGAGTAGCTCCGCAACTGTTGTGAATAAAGGCCAATTGCTGATATAAATTTTCATCACTTAAACACAATGCTCCCATAATCACATCGCTATGTCCGCCTAAATATTTGGTTACCGAATGCATTACAATATCGGCACCCAATGCCAACGGGTTTTGAAGATATGGCGAAGCGAATGTATTATCTACTGCACAAATTAATTTATGTTCTTTACAAATTTTTGCACATGCTTCAATGTCAATTATCTGCATGGTAGGATTGGTAGGTGTTTCCAACCAAACCATTTTAGTATTTGCATTGATATATTTTTTAATGTTGTTGGCATCTTTCATATCAATAAAATGAAATTTGATACCGAAATTTGCGTATACTTTGGTAAACATACGATAGCTACCGCCATACAAATCATCACCTGTAATTACTTCATCGCCGGGGCGAAGTAATTTGGCAATTGCATCAATAGCACCCATTCCACTGGAAAAACACAAACCATATTTTGCACCTTCTAACTCAGCTAAATTTTTTTCCAATGCCGAACGTGTAGGATTTTTACCCCTCGCATACGCATATCCTTTGTGGTTTCCCGGACTAGCTTGTGTGAAGGTTGATGTTTGATAAATTGGAGTCATAATGGCTCCTGTGCTTGGATCAGGCTCTTGTCCTGCATGTATTGCTTTGGTGCCGAAGCCCAACTTTGATGTGTCTTTCATAATAAGTTATATGTTAAAAGGTATAAGGCAAAAAAATGTACGCCTGTTTATAAAATAAATACAAAAATTATAAATCAATGTAAATGTTAAATTCTAACATCTAAAAAAATTACAATACAGCAACTTTCAATTTTTTACCTGGAATTAATGTAAAATTAACTCCAAAGTTGTTTAATCGTTTTATTTCTTCTACAGTGGTATTGTGCTTTAAGGCTATTCGATACAATGAATCCCCTTTTTGGATGGTATAATATTTAAAACCACCCGAATTGGTGGTTGTTCTGCTTTCCGATATTTCTGTTTTCTCTTTTATTTCTAAAGGATTGGAAGGTTTTACTTCTGTTGATGACACACTATTTTTATCTATTATTTTTGTAGTATTGGTATAAATTACTATTTTTTTACCTGGCTTTACAGTATTTGTTGAAATACCATTCCAAGTTTTAATTTCGGAAACCGTACATCCATTTTTTTTAGCAACAGAAGCAAGGGTTTCACCTCTTCTTACTGTATAAATTTTAGATGATTTTTTTTCTTCTAAAACATCCTGACTAACAACGACATCTTTCTTTAAAAAATTATAAATATTTGCTTCGTTGTTTACAAACATTCCCATTTTATTGGCAGGCAATGTTAACGTGCTAACTTGTCCTTCTATTACAGGTATTACACGTTTTCGGTACGATGGATTTAAGTATTGTAATTCTTCTTCCGGAATACTAAGCATGGAAGAAATCTGATAAAACGAAAGTTGTTTTTTTACCGTAATGGTATCTATCTGCAAAAATATTTTTTTAGGTATTGCCGAACGGATATTATGTTCCGCGGTATAATTCATAATGTAATTTACGGCAATAAATGCAGGAATATACCCTTGTGTTTCCTTTGGTAAAAATGGGCGAATTTCCCAGTATGTTTTTTTACCACCGCTTCTGCGGATAGCTTTATAAACTGTTCCTGGTCCGCCGTTGTAGGCTGCCAGCACCAAATTCCAATCGCCAAACATCTTATACAAATATTGAAAATACTCACATGCAGCATTGGTAGATTTGTGCGGATCGCAACGATCATCCACATAAGAGGATACTTTTAATCCAAACATTTTACCCGTAGGGTACATAAATTGCCACAAGCCCATTGCTCCAGAATGGCTTTTAGCCAAAGGATTTAATGCCGATTCGCAAATAGCAAGATACTTTAATTCCAAGGGTAAATTATACCTATCCAAGGCTTCTTCAAATACAGGAAAGTATAATTGCGATAATGCCATTACACGTGAAACTAGCTCGCGGCGGCGCATTGCATACACATTTATATATCCCTGCACAACGGTATTATACTCTAATTCAAAAGGTGAAGCGGCATCTAGTTTTGCTAAACGCGATTCATACACCATTTCATCGTAATGAGGAATGGAATCGGGACGAAATTTATATTTTGGATTTACAGGGTAATTTACTTTTTCGTATCCTCTTTCAAATAAATCTAATTTATATAAGCTATCAAGCGCAGCTACTATTGGATCATCCTCAATGGTTAATGGCTCGTAACTTACCTGAGCAACAATTTTAGTAACGTTTCCTATACCTAAAAAAGTAAAGAAAAAAGTAATTACGAATATATTTTTAAACTGCTTTTTCATATAAAAAATTTAAAACTTATCCATCAAGTATTTTGAAAAAGACAATAAATCCGCTTCCGAAAACTTTTTTGAAATAAGCTGAACACCAAAAGGCATTCCGTTTGAATGTTTACCCAATGGCAATGATATAGCTGGCAAACCAGTTATATTGGCTTGAACTGTATAAATATCCTCAAGGTACATGGTTATGGGGTCGGCACTTTTTTGTCCAAATTCAAAAGCCGTTCCCGGAGTTGTTGGCATAATAATAAAATCATAACTGGCTAACACTTCATTTGTTTTTGTTTGCAGCAATCGGCGTACACGTTGTGCTTTGGAATAATACGCATCGTAATATCCAGAACTTAAAACAAAAGTGCCCAACATAATTCTGCGTTTTACTTCTTTGCCAAAACCTTGTGTGCGTGATTTTTTGTAAACCGATTCAAGATCAGTAGAATCAGGACTTCTATACCCAAAGTGTACTCCATCGTATCGGGCAAGATTAGACGATGATTCGGCCGTTGTTAACAAATAATAAGTTGGTACTAAATATTCCAAATACGGAAAATCAACGGCTTCAACAGTATGCCCTTCTGCTTTTAGTTGTTCAATAATTTGATATATACGTGCTTTCACTTCTGAATCTAGCCCAGTACTTTCCAAACAATCTTTTAAATAAGCGATACGAACCTTTTTACCCGTAGTAGCTAACTGTTTTGAATATTCGGTAACAGGTTGCGAGGATACCGTGCTATCATAATCATCTTTACCAGCAATTACTTCCATGATTATTGCGGCATCATCGATATTTTTTGTAATAGGTCCTATTTGATCAAAAGACGAAGCATAAGCAATAGCACCATATCGTGAAACCCTTGCATACGTTGGTTTTAAACCTACCACACCACAAAATGATGCAGGTTGACGAATTGAGCCACCTGTATCGGTACCCAATGCTGCAAGGCAAAGGTCAGCAGCAACAGCAACAGCCGAGCCACCCGAAGATCCACCAGGAACACATTTTGTATTTATAGGATTTAAGGTATTGCCAAAAGCAGAACTTTCGTTAGAGCTACCCATTGCAAATTCATCACAATTAGTTCTGCCAATGATAATAGCATCTTCAGCCAATAGGCGTTCAACAACAGTTGCACTAAAAAGTGATGTAAAACCTTCCAGTATTTTTGAAGAAGCCGAAAGCTGATGATCTTTATAACAAATATTATCTTTAATGGCAATCACTAATCCGGCAAGCTTTCCGGCAGTTTTGGCTTTAATTTTTTCATCCACCAACTTTGCTTTTTCTAAAGCTGATTTTTCAAAAATTTCCAAATACGCATTCAAATGCTTATTAGCATTTATGCGATTGATATAGGCTTGAGTAAGCGCCACACAGTTGATATTGCTGTTGGCTAAATCGGATTGTACTTCTGCTAGGGAGTTATAGGTCTTCACAAATCGGGAAATTTAAAGCCCCTCCCGACCTCCCCAAAGGGGAGGAGTCTTCGTTCGCATTTGGCTAAAATTGAACTATTTAGCATTATGCGTTTGTCTCCCTCCCATTGGGAGGGTTAGGGCTGGGCAAAATGATTAATCTTTTTTATCAGAAGCTGTTGCATTGCCGCTTTCAGCGTCAACACCTTTAGATGCATCTTTAAAATCCTTCATTCCTTTTCCTAAACCTTTCATTAACTCAGGAATTTTTTTACCACCAAAAAGTAATAAAACAATTATCAAAACCACAATCATTTCGGAACCACCTAGTCCAAAAAGAAGAAATATACTGTTTAACATGATATTATGAATTTAAAAATACAACGTAAAGATAATAAAAAATATATACTAATTGGTCTTAAACAACCAATCTTCAGGATTAAATTTAACCTGCCCTTTCCACAATTCAAAATGCAGAACGGTTTTGGCATCTTCTTCATCAAAAATAATGGAAGCTATTTGTTGCTTTGTTTTTACCCTATCACCAACTTTCACATAAATATCTTTGAGGTTGGAATATATTGTTAAAAACTCACCATGACGAATCAATACAAATTTACCCGATCCGGGCATATTAACAATAGCTTTCACTTCTCCATCAAACACAGCACGTGCCAATGCACCAGCATTGGTAGTAATATCAATCCCGTTGTTATTAATATCGATGTTAGGCATTAAAGGATGAGGATGAACCCCGAAACGTTCGCTGATAATACCTTTTACAACTGGCCATGGCAACTTACTTTTGTTATTTGCAAATGAATTGGAAAGGATTTGCGATTCGGGTGTTAAAACCAATTTTTGTGGCTTTGCTTTATTGTCCTTTATTGCCTGATTTTGGGCTTTTTCAAGCTCTTTTTGAATAACCTGCAAAATAGCTTGTTGAAATTTTTCAGCGTCTGCTTTCTTTTTCTTCAAATCATTTTTAAGTTTGGACTCCTGATTCTGTAGTTCTGAAAAAACTTTTTCTTTCTCCGATTTTTCTACGGAAAGATTTTGTTTTTCAGTTTGTTCGCTGGTTAATAAAATTCGTTTGTCCGTTTTTTTAAGTTCTAACTCCTGAATTTTTTGATTAATCTCCGTTTTTTTTTGTGTAATTAATTCGGCTTGTTTGTGGCGATAATCGCTGTATTGCTGAAGGTATTTTAAGCGCATAAATGCCTGCTGAAAATCATTAGAAGCAAACACAAACATTAATCTGCTATACGCATCCTGATTTTTGTAGGCGTAATAAATCATTTTTGCATATTCCTGCTTCAACTTTGCAAGGTCGTTTTGCAACTGATTGATTGTTCTGTTATTTTGGTTTATCTGACTGTTTAAACTACTTATCTCTGTATTAATTGTATAAATTAACTCTTCCCGTACACTAATTTTTTTATTTAAAGTAACCAATTGGTTTAATGATAAACGTTTATTTTTTTTTGTTTCATCCAACAGTTCGTTGGTGTATTTAATTTCATTTTGCAATTGTTTCTTTTTATTTTCCAGATATTCTTTCGATTGTTTTTGGGCAACAACGGAGCTAGTGTTCAGCAAAGCTAAACAGCAAATTACCAGTAAATACAGGTAATTATTGTTTTTCTTTGTAAACAATTTGCTCATAATTATTCGGAATTTTAAAAGGGAAACTTTGCTCTTCGTTTAACTGAATTTTTGTATAATCAATGGATATATCCACGTTTTTTTGAGCCTTGATAAGGTATTTCATTTTACTTGGAAATAGTTGTGTTGAATCTACTTTTTTAAACTCAGTAAAGTTGGCATCGAAACTACGGTCGGGATTAAACTCATAAAAAAGAATACGTGAGATTTTAAAATTTTCGGGGGTAAGGTAAATACTTTGTGCTGGATCTTTCAGATCTTTTCCCTTTTCCATTACCTTACGTAGTTTATATTTTCGGATAGTTCCAAGCGTATACGCGCAACTGGTAATACCTGGTTTTATTTTTTCATCTTCATCATAAAAAGCAACGCTGTTGCCAACTAATAAAGATTGTAACATTTCAAAATCCAGCTGTGTATTCAGCAATTTACTGATATAAGAAAAATCTCCTTTAAAATAGGTGTTGTTTATACGATTTATAAAACTAACCGAATCTTTTGTAATCAAAACTCTTGCTCCTTCAATTCCCAATTTAGAGATGGACATCCAAATAATACTATCTTTTCTGATCCGTAATGAAACTACAAATGAATTAAATGAACTATCAATAGTAACCTCGGCATTGAGTTTTGCATTGAGTTTAGTAAACTGAAACTCGTTGGATTTTAAATTTGCAGTTAATGTTTTTGCATTTTTATAATCCAAATTACATTTAGGAACTGTTGAAGTAATTGTTTTATGTTGTTTACAAGAAACGAAGGCTATAACCATAAAAAAAACAAGCGTAAGCACTTTAGAAAATGACAACATATTCATATTAAAAAATCAAACTAGTAAATTATTCATACAGCTTTTTGTCAGCTATTTTTTTATCAATCATATCAGTTGTTCCGCCAGCTTTTTTAGCATCTATCCAATATTTTAAAGCATTTTCTTTATCATTCAATTGATACAAAATATCTCCATAATGTTCTAGCAAAGTGCCATTTGCTTTTTCACCATTTCCAATAGCTTTGCTTACCCAAATTTTAGCATCTTCGTATTTTTTCATCTGATATAAAATCCATCCATACGTATCCTGATAAGAACTACTTCCGGGTTCTATTTCAATACTTTTTTTAGACATTTCCTCGGCTCTTTCCAGCTTTGTATTGCGCAATGATAAATAATAAGCGTAATTATTTAATACGTAAGGGTTTTGTGGGAAATATTTCAACGCATCCTCATAAGCCGAATCCGATGCCACATAATTTTTTAATTGATTTTGAGCATCACCCAAATTGGCATAAAATTGCGAAAGTAATTGATTGTTAGTAAATACAAATTGTTTGCCTTCATTTAAAACTGTAACTGCCTCTGTATAATTTTTAAAATGAATATTGGCCACACCGTTCAAAAAATATGGCAATGGCTGATTAGGGAACAATTCCATTGCTTCTTTACTTTCTGTTTGCATCTCAAAAAAATCATTGAGTTCAGATTCAATTATCAACAACTGATTCCAAATAGCATACTTTTCCTTATCTAATTCAATAGCTTTAAGGTAATTAATCCTAGCGTCCTCTAATTTTTTATCGCGGTATAAAAAGTCGCCATAAATTGAAAAAGCTTTGGCTTCAGTTGGGTGTACATCTACAATTATTTTACATAAAGTATCGGCATTGTCTTTAAATTCGGGATATGTATCGGTAATAGAATAATAGGATAATAATATTTTAACCTTGGTATCTATGTCTAAGTCTTTACTTTTAAAAGCAATTTTAATTTCTTCAAACGATTTTTCTTTTTGATGCAGATTTCTATAATAATCCGCCATTGTTAAGTGTGCGTAAGGATCTTCGGGATTTAATTTAAGTAAATCGGTATACACCTTTAATGCTTTTGCATTTTCGCCTTTTGCTTGATATAATTCGCCTAAAATGCCATAAAATTTTGCATTATCAGGAAAGGCTGAAAGTAATTTTTCGGCCTCCGTTATTGATTTATCTAAGTTATTGGTTGTTCTGTATATTCTAATTTTTTGCATGGAAACATCTTCCGAAACGCTTGTTTGTTTTTCAATGTCGTCGTACGTTTTAATTGCTTCGTTTGCTTTGTTAAGTGTAAGATATACATTGGCCAATTCATAATAATATTCAATATGTTCTGGGTGTTGTTTTATTAATCTGTTGTATACATTAACTACTTCGGTGTACTGCTTTGCTTGGTTAAGGCAATCGATATACAGTAATTGATACCAACTATTTTCAGGATCGAGTAAAGCTGCTTTTTTACTATAATATAAGGCATTGCGTTTATTGTTTTGAAAGGAATAAATATTTGCCAATTCATAAAATGATACCGCACTATTGGGATTAACTTTTAAAGCTTGTAAATAAAGTTTTTCCGCTTTTTCATAATTGCCCAATATTTTTTCCTTGTTGGCATTAAAAAAATGGTATTCAAAATCTACTCTGTTTTTATCTGAAATATTTGTTGTTAAAGACTTTTCAGCTTCTTTAGAATACGATTTTGCCTCCTTTCTATTTCCCGAAATTGTAGAATTTGTTTTACAGGAGGAAAATAAATACAGAAATAAAAACACAGGTATAAAACGCGTGTGTATAAATAAAAGGGAAGAATTAAAATTTTTCAAACAACTATTTTTAAAATGTATCTGCCTTATAGCTTAACTGCAATGCTTTATTATCTGATTGTACTGTAATCGCTTATGCTTGCATCATTTGTTTTTCCCGAAAATTCGGCGAAATTGCCTATCATGGAATTAGCTAATTCTGCATTAAAAATTTTGGTATTTGTTTGTATGATACTATTTTTTACAACTGAATTTTCAATCACCGAATTGCTGCCAATAGAAACATGCGGTCCCACTGTTGAGTTGATTAATTTTACATTTTCTCCAATAAAACATGGTTGAATAATGTTTGAATTTGTATTCACAAAATTGGAAGTACCTAGTTTATTTTTATACACTTCCAAAATACGTTGATTGGTATAAACGGTAGCATCTTTATTTCCGCAATCCAACCATTCGGTAACTTTACCCGGGGTAAATTTGGTCCCTTTGGCCTTCATGTTTTCCAACGCATCGGTAAGTTGATATTCACCCTTTTGTGTAAGTTTATTATCAAGCAAATATTGCAATTCTCGTCTTAGATATTCACCATCTTTAAAATAGTAAATACCAATGATAGCAAGGTCAGAAACAAATTCCTGAGGCTTTTCTACAAAATCAGTAATAACATTATTGTTATCCAATTTTACTACTCCAAATGGTTTTGGATCTGCTACTTTTTGCACCCAAATAATACCTTCTTGCGAAGAATCCATTTTAAAATTGGCAACAAAAAGTGTATCTGCGAAAGCAACCACCACTTTACCTTTTAAACACTCCTTGGCACACATAATTGCATGTGCCGTACCTAGTGGTTCATCCTGATAATGGATGCTGCCTTTAGCCCCTAAGCTTTCGGCAACAGCTATCAGGTTATTTTCAGCCTCCTTACCAAAACGACCAATAACAAAGGCTATTTCATCAACAGGTTCGTCACATACTTTGGTAATATCTTCTACAATATGTTGTACCATTGGTTTACCTGCTATAGGAATCAAAGGTTTTGGTGTTGTAAGTGTGTGTGGGCGCATGCGTTTACCCATGCCTGCCATTGGAATAATTATTTTCATAGTACCTCTCCCCTTAATCCCCTCTCCACAGGAGAGGGGGCTGTTGTTATTTATAAGTTATAAACCCAAACCCTCCTCCCCTGTGGGGAGGTCGGGAGGGGTGTGTTATTTAGTTCCCGTATGCCCAAAACCTCCGGCACCACGGTCTGTATCCATTAATTGTTCTACTTCCACCCACTCTGCTTGTTCGTGTTTAGCAATCACCATTTGCGCTACTCTTTCTCCATCATTAATTATAAATTCCTGATTAGATAAATTTACCAATATCACTTTTATTTCTCCACGATAATCGGCATCAATAGTGCCTGGAGAATTTAAAACCGTTAATCCGTTTTTAAATGCCAAGCCGCTACGCGGGCGAATTTGAGCTTCGCAACCAAACGGTATTTCCAAAAATAAACCTGTGGCAACCAAGGTACGCTCCAAGGACTTTAAAACAATTGAAGCATCGATGTTTGCACGCAAATCCATACCAGCCGCACCAATAGTAGCATAACTTGGTAATTGATGCTTTGATTTGTTTATAATTTTTATTTTCATTGTTTCATCAAACTTTTAAGCTCCAATTTCCACAGTAGAAGTATATACCCAATCAGCATTGCATTGTTCAAAAACAAATTGATTGTTGCCGAATCGGTTTTAATTGTTGTGCTTATTAAATACAAAGTTAGTGATATTCCTAAGTAGCCGAGGATGCGTTTCAAATCATAATTAACAGGGTAATGTTTATTACCCCAAAAGTAGGATACCACCATCATTGTGGTGTAACAAATGAGTGTAGCCCAAGCGGAGCCCATATATCCGAACTTTGGAATCCACAAAATGTTAAGAGATATGGTAATTGTAGCGCCCAAAATGGTAAGTACGGCGCCATAACCTGTTTGTCCGGTAAGTTTATACCAAATAGATTGATTGATAAAAATGCCCAAAAATAAATTGGCTAGCAATAATATGGGAACAACCCTTAACCCTTCTCTGAATTTTTCGCCAATAAAATATTGTATCCATTCCATATTCATCATTGTTCCCAAAAATATGACAGAACAGATGATCACAAAATATTTCATGATAAGTGCATTTGTTGTTTTTGAGTCTGCTTCTTTAGAGTGATTAAAAAAGAAAGGTTCGGCTGCAAAGCGGAATGCCTGAATAAAAATGGTCATAAGGATTGCCACTTTGTAACATGCTCCATAAATTCCATTCTGACTTTTTGCAACAGCTTCGGGAAGCAAATGCGGAATAAGCACACGATCGAGCGTTTCGTTTGCCATACCTGCTAAACCAGCAACAAGCAAAGGCAATCCATACTTCATCATTTGTTTCCAAAGTGCTGTATCCATTTTCCATTTTACAGAAAACATTTCGGGAAATAATAAAAGTAGCGTAATAACACTTGCAAAAAGGTTAGAAATAAAAATATATCCAATGCCAATTGAAGGATTGTAAACCATATCCACATAAGGCTTAAACGCTGATTCGGGAGCTTCGTGAACGCCTTTACAAAAAATTAAAAAAAATAAATTTAGCCCAATATTAATGGCGATGTTCAATGATCTTATCACTGCAAATCGCTTTGCTTTATTTTGCAAACGCAAACGAGCAAAGGGAATGGCAGCCAAGGCATCAAAGCCAAGAATAATGGCAAACCATACTACATACTCGGGATGTCCAGAAAATTTAAGGGTTTCGGAGATGGGTACAGCAAAATAAGCACTCACAAAAATAAATAGTGTAGAGGTAAAAAATAAGGAAACTAATGCCGTACTGTATACCTTTTCCTTGTTATCTTCTGTCTGGGAAAAACGAAAAAGAGTTGTTTCCATACCATACGTTAAAAACACTAAAAGAAAAGAAACGTAGGCATAAGCCGATGTTACATCACCAAATTCGGATGTAGAAAAAAGATAAGTAAAA
>CANFLQ010000078.1 GCA_947447995.1 Bacteroidota bacterium
CTCAGATTTAATCAAATCAAAGAACAAATTGTTTTTTGGCTTCAATTTTTTATCCGAAAATATATTCAAGCCTTTTTTTATATTTTTGGTGAAGCCCAAATACCAGCTTGTTAAGGGATGACTATTTAGTTTAATAGGCTTAGCAATAGCTCTCAAAAATAAAACATTTAGTGCCCCAGCAATTAGTTTAATTCTGGTAATTATTATTTATGTGTGTGCCAGTTGGTGGGCATATACTTTTGGTTGTGCATTTGGATACCGAAGCTTTTCGGAATATTCAGCAGTTTTAATTTTTCCAATGGCATTGTGCTTTGATAAAGGTTTTAAAAACAACAAAATATTTTTTAAGATAGTGCTTGTACTCCTTCTTCTTGTTTTTATCTATTACAACTTAAAAATTACCCGATTGTATTATCAATCTGGCGGTTGTTGGGATGGACCAAATTGGTTTTGGACTAATTATGTAGAAAAGTTGAACCAGGTTTTTTAGATAATTGCCTTGCAAATTGGGTTACCTGGCGGTTTTAATCAATTCAAACCGTTTCTTTAATTTTAAAATTTGTTTTTCAAATAGCTCCCAGCTAATTACTGCCATTAAAACGGTAGCTCCAATATAGATAATAAAAAAGCGTAAAAATGTAATTCTTTCGCTCCCATATCTGGCAAGTATATTATCTGTAATTAATGATAGCAGAATATTATGGTAAATATATATGCCAAACGAAATTTTCCCTAAATAATTAAGAACTTTCATTTTTTTTAAGGTAAATATTGGTTGTTTATTAAACATAAAATTTAGCATTAAAAATCCTACCCAAATAACAAACAAGTATTTTTTTATTAAAACCTGAAATAAATTGCCTGCTACATATATTGAAACATTGCTGATTAATCCAATAAATCCAATAAGTAAAAGTATGCGTAAATATTTTGGCGTATTCAGTGAAATTGGTTTACGATAGTGTATATAGGCAATAATAGCACCTATAATTATAACGTCTACTTTACATATCGTATTCAAATAGATATTGGCTCCAGAGTTACTAGGGTCGTAGGTAAAATAGTAGCCTCGCGATACCATACTTACAATAATAATAGTAACAAAAACCTTTATTAAATGTCGGTTTGGAACAAGTGCTAAAATAAATGGCCATACAAAATAAAAGTGTTCTTCCACACAAATCGACCAAAAATGCGCAAACGGAAACATCCATTTTCCTGTAGATATAATATCAAAATTTCCCAGAAAAAAATAATACGGTAAATAGTTGGGTGCTGGCGTTGGTGCCATCCAATGAGGTTTAATATAATTGGAAAATGTAATTAAAAAGGGTGCAAAAATTACAATAATATAATATAAGGGCCAAATGCGCAAACTGCGGCGAACCATAAATTTTTTGATGGCAATAGTTCCAAAGGTTTCTTTTTCTTTAAGCAGTATATAGGTAATTAAAAAACCACTTATCAAAAAAAAAATATCAACTCCAAATCCTAAATTGTTAATAAACTGAGTGAAGAATTTACCTAATAAATTGGGCTTGCGTATGTTTTCAACATTTGCCCTAAATAGGGGTAAAAGCCCATTCCATCCATTCCAGCTTCCGTAGCCATGAGCAATTACAACCATCATGGCAGCCAAAATTCTTAAAACATCTAAGTTTTTGAAATATACTACATCCTTATTGTTTAAACTATTTTGATTTAATGAATAAGCAGTTTGTTCGGGCATTGAGTTAATGTTTGTATGCTTTTTTATTAACAATAATAGAGTTTAAAATTATAATAAATAAACATACAAATAAACTTACTAATGAAACATAAAATGCTATTTTAATTTTAGTGTTTTTGTAAATAAAGCTCACCGTGTTTTTACCTGCTGGCACTAATGTAGATATTAAGGTATTATTACTTGTATAGATAGCAGATTTTTTAGAATTTACATACACTTCCCAACCGGTATAATTGTTTTGCAATAGCGTTAATACTTGTGCATGTTGCGTTTCTGTTTTAACAATAAAACTATCTGGTGCAAAATAAATTAGTTGCGCTGTATCTCCAATTTCTGATTTTAAATTCAAATTATTTAATTGAGCATAATCTTCCTTCTTAAAAAAAAGAGTTTTATTAGTAAATGCGCTGTCCTTTTTAAATTGATTTAGTTGTTTTTCTTCCAACACGTTATCGGATAAAAACGCAATCTTGTTTTTTGTTATTTCTGAAAATAATTGTGGAGTAGAATATTGTAATTGTTCGTTGTTTGTTAAATAAAAAGGATAATAACCGTCGGTAGATATTTGCTTTTGAAAGGTATTTAAATTTCTCCAAAATGGTCCAAAATAAAGGGAATCTGGCTTTATTTCAGAAATATTTTTGTTTGCCAATAACGGAAATCCTTTGGGACATTTGTTGATGTGTTGTTGAGATTTTTTGGCTGAAAACTCTTTGTAAAAAGCGGTGTAAGGTTCATTTAGTTGCGCACAAATAAGCATATCGGCAACAATAAGTATGGTAATCAATCTTAACGTTTTGTTTTTGTTTTCAACTTTTAAAAGGATAATAATGAATGTGAGTAATACTCCAATTTGTAAAACAGACTGAAATGCAATGTGTTGTATCAGGGTTGATTTTTTTGAGAAAATAAACAATTCATATTTGATAAAATTACCAACATCTAAATAACCTTGAATGCGTGCAAAAGCTATAATAGACAAAAAAATAAATATAAAAAATAATGCCAATTGGATCATTCTTTTATTTTGTTTTTCGATTACATTCGTTGCAAATTTTTCAAAACCAACTGCGGCAACCAATATACATCCAATAATTACAAATAGTCTAAAAACACTCGGGAAACGAAATATATTCATCATTGGTACATAGTTAAACAAAAACTCCCTTATTGGTAAGTACTTCCCAAAAGCTGCCAACAAACTAAATAAAGCAAAGCCTAATAGTATATTATACACAGCAGGCTTTTTAATGAATAAACTATAGATGAAAAATAAAAATAAGATTAGCCCAAAATAGGCATTGGTCATCGAAATATCAGTATCAAAAAAAACAGGGTTTTTTACAGAAGCAAATGGGAGTATGAACGAAATGGAAGATTGCGGTGAAAAGGGACAGGTTAATGCTTCTTTAATTGTAAATTGGGATGCTGTCCTTGTTATATGTGGAATAACTTGATAAATGGCAGTAAGCGTTACGCAACTTAATAAAAGTGTTATTACTAAAAATAGTGCGTTTGTTGTAACAAATTTCTGCAACATCTTAAACTGTTTATCAATTAATAGTTTGTAAGCATTGTAAACAAACAACAACAACAATAAATAAAATAAAATGATAGTAAAAGCCGGATAGCCTCCTGTTATTGTTAAAAAAAGAAAAAGTGCAGCTTTTATACTATCGATATATTCTGTTTTATTGATTATTTTTAAATAATAATTAAGCACAAAGGGTAGCCAGCAAGCACTAATAATATAAGTAAAATGTTGCGCATTCCCTATAAATAGTCCGCACAACATATAACTTATTCCAGCAATAAAAGCAGTATTGTTATTTAATTTTAGTGTTTTTGCAAGTGTGTAAAATCCTATTCCAGCCATAAAAACATGAAAAACAAACTCAAGTCCTATCGTATAAATAGTGTAGCCAGTTGTATAACCTATAATCCAAGCAAATGGATACCACGCTCCACTTGAAAAATCAGCATAAGCAGGATAACCAAGCAACTGGTAGGGATTCCAGAGAGGAAGTTTATGATGTTGCAAACATTCTCCAATAAAATACCGCCAAGGGTAATTAAAATCTAGTATGTCGTATTTTACAGGGTGTATAAAAAATACAATTTGCCAAAATGCGATAATGGCAATTAGTAAAATTCCTAAAGGATATTTGTATTTAGTAATGAATTGCATTGGTTCAGTTTTTTGGCAAATATACGTTTATTGATGCCATCAAATGGGAGGGCGTTTTTTATTACAAAGGTGATAGATACTGTCTAAAAATGATTCAGCATTCTGAGGTTATTTTTGAAGCAGTTTGTTTCTCAAATCCATTATTGGTTTTTCAAAATATTTGTATAAGAGTGTTGATATTACTACTACTAAAAACCAATATACAAAGTATGATAACAAAGATTGAAGAATATTTTGGGGTGGAAAATTTGTATTTAATACTTCTGAAATAACTGCCAAATTTAACAAGTACATAGAATATGAAATCAAACTGATGTGTGTGAAAAATTTAACCACTATTACTGAACCGTTTTTTATAGAATCAAATTTGGGTAATAGTAAAAAACATCCGATACTTTGAATAAATGGTTTATACACTTTTGTTGAAAAATCATTCGGCTCCCAATGACTATACAAACAAAAGTAGCTAATAATTATTCCCCCAATGAAATATAAACTATTCCGTTTTATCCAAAAATTTGGATGCCAATATTTGATGTATGCAGCTAAAATACCTAAAGCAATTCCATCAAACCGGTATATTACCACTTTTAATATGTTAACTCCCAACCAAAATTCATCTACTTTTAGTTGAGAAGCTATTGTTGCTCTTAAAAAAAATGAAACGCCAACACATAAAAGTGTAGCAGTCAAGAATAGCTTTTTTTTATCTTGAGTTGTTTTATAAAACAAACGAAATAATAAATACAACAGCAACGGAAATAATATGTAAAACCACTCTTCAACACTTAAACTCCACGATTCCCAAAAAAAATCGTAAAACCCATGCGAAAAATTTTGAAGAAAAAAGATAAACCTCCAATTAAATTGAGTAAAATCTTCTTTAATAATTCCAAAGTAAACGATGGTTATATTTAGGAGTAGTACTAAGTAATAATTGGGCAATGTTCTTAACCACCTGCGAAACCAAAACCAAGTAATTGCCCGAAATGTGAGTAGTGGTTCTTTGTCTAATGTTTCAAGTAAAATCTTTCCAATTAAAAAGCCACTTAAAACAAAAAATAACTCTACCCCATCTATCAATTTAATCCAAGGAAAATTAGTGTTTGCCTTATTTAATAGAGAGCCACCATGCCCCATTACTACAAAAAATATAGCAAGCGACCGCATAATGTCTAAACCTAAAACCCTGTTTTTGTAATTAGGGTTTAATTGGATTATTTTGAAAATAGAACTCAATGAAAAACTCAATAGGGTGATTTGTAAAAACGGTTTATTTATAGCAAAGCTAATAAATGAATTTATAAAACAACCATCGTCAAAATTATTTCTCACACATTATTTCTCAAAAAATAAAGCCAACTAATTTGGATTTATTACTAAAGCGTTAGAACCTGTTTAAGTTTTATATTTAAAAAATACAGGTCGCTCCTACGGAGCTATGTTGGCTACTTATTTTATATCTACAAACAGATTGCTCCTACGGAGCATTTTGAAGTCCCAGAGGGACGTGCTGTTTGTAGAAGCTAGATAATAAACGAATTATACAAGCTCCAGAGGAGCGACCTGTTAATTGTTAGATTGAATCTGATAGCTATGGGATTTAAACAGTCTCTTAGGCAAAAGTTAATTTGATTAATTTGCTTATTATTCTCAATTTTAAATCGATTAATCGTTTTTTTTTTCGATGAATCTTTATTTTATGTCGGAAGTTTAATTTACATTCGCCTCCGAATTTTAAAAATGTATACCTATAAAATTATAAAGATGAAAAAGTTTATTTTACTTATTGGCATTTGTGGCGCATCACTATTATCTAAAGCACAAACAGTTTGACCTCCCAGTAGCCAATACGTGTATTTTGGAAACCCTACTTTAAGTCAAAGTAATTCTGCCAATTATGCCTTATTGCAACATCAGGGAGGAAGAACGTATCTTAATTCGCCCAATATAATAAATTTTAGAATTAGTAACGCTGATAAAATGACCTTGGATAATAATGGAAATTTAGGAATTGGTATAACTAATCCTAAAAGAAAATTACATGTTAATGGTGATATTTTAGTTTCTTCAGGGAATTCAATTCGTTTAGGAGAAGTAAGTCCTACTTCTGGTAATTTTCAAATTGAAAATGCAGCTTGTTGTTACAATACCTATATTAGCCACACTGGAGGAGTTTATTTTAGAACGGATGGTAAAGTTTCTTTAGGATTGTTAGGTGATGGCAATGTAACAATAGGTTCATGGGAAAGTTATGATAAAACTTATGCAAATACCCAAGGTAATAAGTTAATGGTAAATGGTGGTATACTTTGTGAAAAATTAAAAGTAATAGGCAATGTTCCCGATTCCGATTATGTATTTGAAAAAGACTATAAACTAAAAACACTTGAAGAAGTATATGATTTTATAACAAAAAATAAACATTTGCCTGAAGTACCTTCGGCTAAATGTTTTAAGGAAGATGGATACAATGTAGGTGATATGGATGATATTTTGCTACGTAAAGTAGAAGAAATGACCTTGTACATTATTCAAATGAATAAAGAAATTGAAAGTTTGAAATTGTTGGTAAATAAAACTAAGTAAATTATAAAGTAAATATTACACTTTGTCTAGAAGCATTATTAAAAACACGCTAAAACTTGTAGTTCACATTTACTTTTAAAATTTACTTTCAAATTATGAAATCACTAAAAAATTTAAAATATTCTTTTTTATTATTGTCGCTGATAACAATAAATAAAAATATCTATTCTCAACTTTGTTCAGATAATGGAGTTAAAGTCGTTCTAAATGCGGATGGCGTTTGTAATTATGATTATTATGCTTTGGTTTTTGAAGATAATTTTAATGGTACTTCTTTAGATATGTCTAACTGGAAGCTACCTTATCAAGGGGTTGATTTAGGAACCAATTTGTCAGTTGCTAATATGTGGTATGCTAATACTGGTAATACACCAAGCATACCAATGGCTAATAATATAGAGGTAAGTAATGGGACTTTAAAACTAATTGCTAGAAAAGAATCTACGCCAATAAATGGTAAATGGGTTTCTGACTTTTCTACAACGCCTTGGACATACCAAACAGCTTCTTTTAGCTATTCTTCAGCTGAGATATTGACAAAAAATACATTTGGCTATGGAAAATATGAAATGAGATGTAAATTGCCTAAAGGAAAAGGTTTTTGGCCAGCATTTTGGACTTTTGGGACAACGGGATGGAATGAAATAGATATATTTGAATTTTGGAATGAATATAAAGTAGATTTATTATTAAATAAAGTTTATGACCCAAGTAAACTTTCAAGAATTCCTAATCTTTGTACTCATCATACTTACGGAGAAGAAATAAATTTAAGTTGCCCATCAAAATCCGATGAGTCAGATTTTTCTGAATCATTTCATGTTTTTACAATGATCTGGGATAATTATAAAATTGAATGGTATATTGATGGTAATCTGAAAAGGCGTTCAACCAAATTTTATACGATTTTAGGGCAACAACTTGACTGTGGTTCGATACAAGGTTATCAACCATATCTAAAAGACAAAGCCTATCCGATGGAAGAGTTTCAAACTATTATTATGGATCTTGCTATATCTGCAGGAGCTGATAGCCCTGATGCAACTACACCATTTCCGAGTGCCTTAGAAATTGATTATGTGAGATATTATAAACAAGTTTCTTGCTCTTCTGTTTTTGAGGCAACAGATAACAGTCAACTAAATATTGTTGATGGAAATTTTAACGTAATAGCAGGCACTACTGTTATCTTGGAGTCGAATATTAATATTGCTTACAATCAGCAATTGGAATTAACTGCAAGAGATGCTATTTGGATAAACCCTGGTTTTACAACAAATTTGGGCAGTAATTTTCTTGCACAAATTGACCCTGCTATTTGTGCAGGAAAAAGTGCATCTTTCGCGGAAACTACCCCTGATGTTATAGCTTTAGATTCATTAAATAAAAACAATTCTTTAAGTACTGAAGAAAATTTTGGTGTCAAAGTATATCCTAATCCAACAAAAGATATTTTAATTGTTGAGACACAATCTATATTAGAAAATTATCAAGTTAATTTAATTGACCTACATGGTAGTATTTTGTATAATTCAAAAAAAATAAGCACTAATAGAGAGGAGATAGACGTAAAAAACTTAGCGGCAGGTACTTATATCCTTCAAATTATAAATACCCAAACAAAAACAGTTTATGTCAATAAAATAATCAAAGAATAATGAAAGTACTTTTAATACTAATTATTGCCATCGCTCAACTATCTGCTTTTTCTCAAGCAGATAGCAATAAATTATTTTTTAATGAATTACTTGTATCTGCCAACAGAACAAATGTAAACGATGATAATACGGCCGATAGAAATGGCTTTGGAATAGGTATATACAGGGTGGGCAAAAAATCAAAAGTCTTTAATTTGCTTTTTGGATTTGAGTATAACAAAACCAGTCAGTTTAAAAAGAATGTTTTTATAGGACATTTTGCTAATATGACGGATGTAATATATAATCTGAATTGCCTTTCAATTCCAACAGGCTATAGAATTAATATGGGTAAAAAAGTTAAATTTTTTATTGAGCAAGATTTTTATGTTGACTTAGGCTTGTCGTCTAAAATAAAAGGCGATTACCATTCTTATTCACCCACTCAAGGAACTGAAATAACTTCTCATGAAAAGCTTAATGCGGATTTAAACAGCTTTAATTTTGGCGTTTCTTTAGGTTTAGGATTACGAATTCCAATAAAAAAACATGAACTAATACTAAAACCGGATTATAAACTTGGAATTAGAAATTTAAGTCCTACTCAATCAGTTTTTGATAATAGTTATTTCAGATTTTCGGCAGGTATTTCACATCAATAATTGATTGAGATCGCTTCGACTGAAAAAAAATTGCAATGACTTATTGAATGAAGCCTTTGCATAAAAAAATGAAATCGTATAATATATTAACTTATATAAAGTCTAATGTGTTCAAGTAGATGCAAAGCTATATTGTCGTTTGCTACTTTTAGTCCTCTGGGTTTTAATTGGATTAATTGGTCTTGATAACTAAATGGAGTCTTAACGTAAGGGATTTTACTCATAGGTTATAAAACAAAAAGCTCAGCCTAAGCTCGCTGTTCAATGGGAAGCGGGGGGAGCATGTTGATGCGAATGTATATATTTTTTAATACAGAAAGATAAAGTCTGTTTTTGTATTTTAATTTTCCTCTACACAAAAAAAACGCCCTGTTTTGCAGGGCGTTTTTTATAAATAGTAAATTAATCCTTAGTAAAACTTAACAAGGTGTTCCACAATGTTAGCATTTGTTTTTAATGCATCGTATACTTCATAATCAACACGGGGTTGAAGTTGTGAAATAGCCATTTTTTGTTGGTTCGTATAATCTGTTAATGCAGGTGCTGCTGTTACAGATTCGGTATACACTAAAAATACACCTTCTTTGCCTTTTAATGGTTTGCTTAAGGTATTTGCTTTTTGAACAGAAATAGCTCCAATTATACCAGCTTCGTTACCGGCACCTTGTATGGAATTGCTGTTAAAGTTAATGTTTTGTACTTGGCTTATACCCAATTTTAATTTACTTGCAATGGCATCAATAGATGCGCCACCAGCCATAGCAGTATTAAATTCTGTAGTAAATAATTCTGCTTTTTTCTCTTTTATTACTTTGGCAGTAACATCGTCTTTTACTTGTTCTAAAGTTGCAAATCCTTTTTCTCTGATGTCGGTTACTACTGCAACAACGTATTTATTTCCAAACTCTTTTGGCTCAGATACAACACCTTTTTTTGTTTCGTAAGCCCAACGTATCAATGGGCGTGCCGATTCGATACCAGCAATTGTTTTGTCGTTTTCTTTTACATTATCTACTACACGTTTGTTTAATTTGTTATCGCTAATTGCTTTTTCAAACAAATCGACAGTAGTGTTTTTTCCTGCAAATTCGCTGGCTTGTAAAAAGATGGCCTGCATTGTTTTGCTGCTTGCTTCCATTTTACGTTCAATGGTAGCAACTTCTACTTTCTTTTGCGAACCTTTAGCATCAAGCACTTCAATAATGTGGAAGCCAAAATTAGATTCTACAACTAAAATATCACCTTTTTTGTGGTCTAACCCTGCGTTTTTAAAGGGCTCAACAAACTGGCTGTTTGCATTTAACCAACCGTAATCTCCGCCTTTACCTGGATAATCGTCACCTTCTTTTTTGTTTGGAGGCATTGTTTTACCGCCATCGTCGGAAAATTTGTCAACCATTTCGGTGAATTTCGTCCCTTTTTTAATAAGCGCCAATATACTGTCGGCAACCGTTTTAGCCTCTTTTTTTGTGCGTTTTGTTGCCGATGCACCTGATCCTTCGTAAGAAATTAAGATGTGACGTACTTTAGCCGAATCTGCAGAGTTTTTTGTAGCGATTAATTTAGATACTTTTAAAGAACCATTTTCCTCATAAGGTCCAACCACAGTACCTACAGGCTCTGCAAACATAAGGGTATCAATTTGTGGTGATAAAGTTCCTTTGGCGTGGAAGGTTTCATCCATCATACGGGTATCTGATTCGGCAATCACAAATGAGGAATCTTCGGTAGCTTTGTTTGTTTTAAAAGTAGCGGAGATATTATTCATTTCTTTGTTAGCCGCTTCTCTATCCTCTTGTGAAGGAGCAATGTCAAAGGCAACGTATTCTAGTTTTCTGGATGGTTCTTGTTTGTAGTCCAATTGGTGGGTATTGTAATACGCTTTCAAATCTTCATCTGTAAAGCTAACAGCGTTGTCAGGTACGGACGAATAATTTTTTACAGCAAACTTGATGTTGGAAGCAGCAGCTTGAGCAATAAAATTTTGTTTAGCCTCCGCTTTAGTAACATACATACCCTTTTTGATAAGGTTGTTGTATTTTTCTACAATGCGTGTTTGGCGAATGTAGTTTTCTAACTGTGTCCACTGTGCTTCTTGCTCAGGATTCATGGCTTGTGTAAATTCTTTGATTTTGGCAGGACTTAAAGATCCTGTTGCAGGATCAGCAAAAGCTGGATTTACTTTACCAGTTTGAGGGTCGCTTAGGTTACGTATCAACATAGGGTGAGGGTGATCTACCATCAGGTCGTACAACTCATCGTTAGAAACCGAGATACCTAATTTTTGATATTCCTTAGTCATCACTTCTTCGTTGATACATTGATTCCAGATTTGTTGAACAATTTCGTCGGTTTCATTTTCTGGCAAGCTTGATCTGCGGCTGTTCGCTTTGTTGCTTTCAATGGCTTCCTGTACTTTAGGATTAAAAGCATTGTATTCAATTGCTTTTCCTGCAATTTCACCTACGCTTTTATCCGAACCTCCAAAAATCGAACTGTTTTCGAATAATCCGGTTAAAACAAAGGCAAATAATGCTAATCCCACTATGGTAACCAATAGGCCGGAACGTTTACGTAAACTTTCTAAAACACTCATTTTGTAATTTTTAATTTGTTAGTGTAATTTATTATAATAAACCTATCGGAAATTTGTCAATAGCATAATTCCAATAAATAATGGGTTGCAAATATAAGATTCTTAACCAAATACCACACGTATTTACATGAAACTTTTTTGTTAAGTTTTTTGAGTAGGAAGGTTACTTGTTTAATGGGCTTTTTCTACCTTTAAATGTACCTGCTCCACACGTGTTCGAGTAACAACGGTGATTGTAAAAATAAAGTTATCAATTCGTATTTCTTCGTTTAAGCGTGGTATACTTTCGTGATAATGGGTGATGAGGCCGCCAAGGGTTTCAAAGTTATCCAAAATGGGTAAATTAAGGTGGTATTTGTCGTTTAGGTAATCGGCTTCCAAACGGGCAGAAAAAACAAACTCTGTATCACTTATTGTTTTTTCAACCATTTCTTCTTTATCGTGTTCGTCGTCAATTTCTCCGAAAATTTCCTCCATCACATCTTCCATGGTTAACATACCTGATGTGCCACCAAACTCATCCACCACTACAGCAATGCTTTTGTGTTGTTGAATAAAAATGGTCAATACTTCACTGGCAGCAATAGATTCGGGAACAATGCTCACCGGTAATAAAATGCTGCGAATGCTTGTTGGGTTTTTAAACAACTCTTTTGAATATACGTATCCGATAATATTATCAATGCTTTCGGAATAAATTAATATTTTTGAAAGTCGAGTTTGAATAAATTTATTTTTAAGTTCTTCAATGCTTTTGTTTACATCCATTGCAATAATTTCGATACGGGGAACCATACATTCCCGGGCTTTTACGCTAGAAAAATCGAGTGCATTTTGGAATATCTGAATCTCATAATCCATTTCTGCCTTTTTTTCGTTGGCGGAGGTGCCTTCGCGTACATAGTTGTCGAGGTCTATCATAGTAAAAGCAGCATTCTCATTTTCAATTTTTACTCGGAATATTTTTTGCAATAAAAACTCAGAAAATCCTATTGTAACCATCACAATAGGGTAAAGCATGGCATATACAATTGAAAGCGGAAAGGCGAACAAGCTAAGTGTTCTGTTAGGGTTTATTCTAAAAATGTTTTTAGGTAAATATTCTGCCGTTATTAAAATTAGCATGGTGGATAAAAATGTAGAAATAACCAAGACCATTATTTTTGAAGAAATATACTGACCTAGTATAGGATTAAGTTCTTCATCCATATACATACCAAATATAACTAAGGCAATATTATTACCAAGTAACATGGTGCCTAAATATCTAGAAGGGTATTTGTTAAAATGGGATAATATTTTTGCGGTTAAGCTTCCTTGTTTATTCTCGAGCTCAATACGTAATTTGTTAGAGGTAATAAATGCAATTTCTAATCCCGAAAAAAAAGCAGAGGATATTATAGCAATAAATATAATGAGGGAGGGGTGCATTTTTTTTAATGTGCTGATAAAATGGATGTACTAATGTGCTGATTAGTTGATGTTCTGAATTTTAAATATTGGATTAAAAACTAAATCAGCACATCAGCACATTTTCTAATCTTTTTTAATTGTTTTCTGATTTTCTTGCTCGTATTTACTGCGTTGACGCTTACGCATGGCGTATACAATACCACAAACCAATGTAAATCCCAAAAAATATTTTGCACCTTGTATATCTTTGGTAATAATGGAAATGGCGCACATGATAATTCCGATACAACCCATTACAAGCCAAGCAATTTCTAAAAATTTAAACATTTTATTCATTACAATTCACATTTATGTGTGGTTAAAGATAGTTAAAATTCTATAAAATTAAATTTGTTTGAGATTGCTTTGTCGTGCCTTCTCGCAAACACTAGATATTTCTATTGAATACTATCCTTAATATTAATTTGTCCTTTAACATTTTTAATTTCATATTCAGAAAAGTCCTGATTGGCTTCTAATCCATCCCCCCATATTACCTCATCTTTGGTAGTAATTTTTACAAATTTATCGGTATATATTTTTTTTGTGAGTGCATTCCATATCAGGTGTTCGGTATTTAGGCGGTCGCCTTTTTCGTTTATTACCACTACATTTCGTTGTGCTTCCATCCGTTCCATACCGTTATCATTGTCGTACCCAATTCCATAATCAGCAGTAAGTCTGGTTTGTTCTTTAGGGTATTGTGTGTAAAAAATTACTTTGAGGCCTTTGGGCATTTCAAAATGCGCTTTTTGTCCGGTGTAACGGTCTATTTGAGCAGCTATGAGTTTAGAGCGAACTTTGGCAGAATCGCTGTATAAAAACTCTACTTTTTTACTTGTTTCGCTTGGCAGGGCTTTTTCATCCACATAGGATATTGAATTAACAACAGTAATATCGTTTTCGCAAGCGTTGAAAAGAGTGATAGAAAAGAAAAGAGAAAATAAAATTTTAAAACTATTTTTCACGAAGCA
>CANFLQ010000079.1 GCA_947447995.1 Bacteroidota bacterium
AATGGCGATTGGTATGTTTACTTAAATGGCGGAAGAGTGAAAACTGAAACCAAAACAATTGATTGGGTAAAACAGGGAGTTGCATTGGGTGCAGGAGAAATTTTACTTACCTCCATGAACAACGATGGAACAAAAGATGGTTTTGCAACCGACATTACCAAAGCAATTTCAGAAGCTGTGAACGTTCCTGTAATTGCCAGTGGCGGAGCAGGAACTATGCAACACTTCTCTGATATTTTTATTAACGGCAAAGCAGACGCCGCACTTGCAGCAAGTGTTTTTCATTACAAAGAAATTGGAATACCCGAATTAAAAAAATATTTAAAAACAAAAAATATAGAAATTAGAATATAAATAATAGAACGCGAATTAGACGAATTGAGCGAATTTGCATGGATAAAAAATTTAACAAGAGATCTTAATTTATAATATAAATAAAAAGAATCCCTTTAAATCCGCCCAACCAGCGTCATCCGCGTTCCATTTAAACAACACACCATGAAACCAGACTTCTCTAAATCACCCGACAACCTTATCCCTGCAATCATTCAGGATGCAAATACTAACGTAATATTAATGCTTGGTTATATGAATGCCGAAGCATTTCAAAAAACACAAACCGAAAAACGTGTTACATTTTATTCGCGTTCTAAAAAACGTTTATGGACAAAAGGCGAAGAAAGTGGCCACTTCTTAGATGTTGCATCTATTCTTTTGGATTGTGATAACGATACCATACTTATCAAAGCTATACCTCACGGACCAATCTGCCACACAGGTGCGGATACTTGCTTCAACGAAAAAAATGTTTCTACAGATTTTTTATCAACTCTTGAACAAGTAATAAATGATAGAAAAAACAATCCATCCGAAAAATCGTATGTCGCATCTTTATTTCAAAAAGGCATTAATAAAATAGCACAAAAAGTAGGCGAAGAAGCTGTTGAATTGGTGATTGAAGCAAAAGACAACGATGAGAAATTATTTTTGGATGAAGCTTCAGATCTTCTTTTTCATTACCTGATATTATTATCAGCAAAAGGGTACAGTCTTAATGATATTAAAAAGGTTTTACAGGATCGTCATTCTAAGTAAATTTAAAAATCACATCAATCCAATTTAGCGATGTAATCTAAAAATAGATTCATCGCTTTTTTCTTGGGTGCATCAAAAGTGTATTGAATTTTTTCATTTAGATAAACAGCAATGTCAGTATTATAAACATTGTTTTTATTCAATTCTTTTATCAATGCAGGTCTGTTATCAATGCCTAATTTTAAAGCCTCATTAAATTCATTTATAAAATTATCAGGTAGCTTTTTATTGGCAACCCAACAGGCAAAAACAAAAGGTAATTGCGTAAATTTTTGCCATTCTTCTGATAAATCGTAAGCATACACATATTTATTTTCCAACCCAAATGTGCGGTCACCAATAATTAAAGCAGCAGTTTTACCTACAATATCATTTTCAAAATTTGCCTTGGCAGCAATCCAATTGGGATTAATTTTCCAAAAATAGTTTGCCAAAACCTTCACCAATGCCACAGATGTACGCGACTGATAATCGAGCAAAATAGTTTCAATTTCATTCAAAGGCACATTACTGTATAGCATTACGGAATCCACCTTCCCTACACTTCCAATACAATAATCACTAACAATAAAATGTTCTCCCAATTTGGGAATAATGGCTACAGGAACAAGACCAATATCCACTTTCCTCTCAATCAGTTTTTGCGCACAAACAGAAGGAATGTCGAGCGCTAAATCAATTTCAGTTTGAAATTTATAATGATCCAAGCCATACAAAAAAGGCTTGGAATTAAGATACGATACTACAGAAATTTTTATTTTATCCATTACACAACTATCCATTTATCAAAGGCTCAAAGATAATGATATTAGACGATTACCGTAATTTGTTTTCAGAACAAATCCATATTTTTACTATCTTCGTTATTCTAATTTTTTTGAACTATTATCATGACTGAATTAACTAAACTTACTGCTATATCTCCAATTGATGGCAGATACCGAAATGTTACCGAACAACTTTCTGATTACTTTTCTGAATCGGCCTTAATAAAATACCGTGTATTGGTTGAAGTTGAATATTTTATTGCCTTATGCGAATTGCCTTTACCCCAATTAAAAGATTTCGATAAAGCAATCTATCCCTCATTGCGCAATATATACAAGAACTTTAGCACTGCCGATGCGCAAAAAATAAAAGACACAGAAAAAGTAACCAATCATGATGTAAAAGCTGTTGAGTATTTTATTAAAGAAAAATTTGATGCTTTAAATTTAACATCCCAAAAAGAATTTATCCATTTTGGATTAACCTCTCAGGATATTAACAATACTGCCATCCCCTACTCTGTTAAAGATGCAATGAATTCAACCTTATTGCCGGCATTAAATGAAGTTGTAAATAAACTGAGTACTTATGCAAACCAATGGAAAGATGTTCCAATGCTGGCACGCACGCATGGGCAACCTGCCTCTCCAACGCGCTTGGGTAAAGAAATACAAGTATTTGTTGTACGTTTACAAAATCAAATTGCACAATTAAACGCTGTTCCATACAGCGCAAAATTTGGAGGTGCAACCGGTAACTTAAATGCCCATCATGTTGCATATCCAAAAATCGACTGGCTTGCATTTTCTAACAATTTTGTAAATACTTCTTTGGGCTTATCCCGCTCCTATCCTACTACACAAATTGAGCATTACGATAATTTTGCAGCATATTGTGATGCATTAAAACGCATCAACAACATCATCATCGATTTGGATAGAGATATATGGACTTATATTTCCATGAACTATTTTAAACAAAAAATAAAAGAAGGTGAAATTGGTTCTTCAGCGATGCCACATAAAGTAAATCCTATTGATTTTGAAAACTCAGAAGGCAACTTAGGCATTGCAAATGCTTTATTTGAGCACCTTTCAGCCAAATTACCAATTTCACGCTTGCAACGCGACCTTACCGACTCTACCGTACTACGCAATGTTGGCGTGCCTTTAGCACATAGTTTAATTGCCTACAAATCATTATTGAAAGGCTTGGACAAATTAATTTTAAATAATGAAACTTTAGAAAATGATTTGGAAAACAACTGGGCTGTTGTTGCCGAAGCCATACAAACCGTTCTTCGCAGAGAAGGTTATCCCAAACCTTATGAAGCATTAAAGGAACTTACACGTACCAATACGCATGTCACTAAACAAAGTATCTCCGCTTTTATCGACACGCTTAACGTAAGTGATGCAATAAAAATAGAGCTAAAAAAAATCTCTCCAAGTAATTTTACTGGAATTTGATATGAAAGTAAGCGGTTTCACAATAGTTAGAAATGCCATTAAATATGATTATCCAATCATAGAAGCTATTACTTCTATTTTACCGATTTGTGATGAAGTAGTGGTTGCTGTTGGTAATTCGGATGATGATACTTTAGGATTAATAAAATCCATCAATTCACCCAAAATAAAAATTATAGAAACTGTTTGGAACGATTCGCTCCGAGAAGGCGGGCGTGTGCTAGCTGATGAAACAAACAAAGCATTTGCTGCCGTTGCCAAAGACAGCGATTGGGCTTTTTACATTCAGGGCGATGAAGTAATTCATGAAGATTATTTGCCCGTTATAAAAGCTGCAATGCAAAGTTATAAAGACAATAAACAAGTAGAAGGTTTATTGTTCCACTACAAACATTTTTATGGTTCTTACGATTATATTGGCGATGCCCGACAATGGTACCGCAACGAAATAAGAGTGATACGCAACGATAAAAACATTTCTTCCTATAAGGATGCACAAGGCTTTCGTAAAAACGATGAAAAACTAAAAGTAAAAGCAATTGAAGCTTGGGTGTACCACTACGGATGGGTTAAGCCTCCGGAAGCACAACAAGCCAAACAGGAAACATTTCATAAATTATGGCATACCGATGATTGGATGAAAAAAAACATTGCTCTTGTTGATGAATTTGATTATTCCAACATTGACTCTCTGCAACACTTCAAGGACACACATCCAAAACTAATGCAAGCCCGCATCAGCAAAATGAACTGGAAATTTTCATTTGATCCAACACAAAAACAATTACCATTCAAAGAAAAAACATTGATGTTTATCGAGAAAACCTTTGGATGGAGAATTGGTGAGTATAAAAATTACAAAATAATATAAGAGAACAATATTAGTATAAAAAATTATTGTAAGGATATCTTTTCTGATGAAGTTCTTTTACTTTTTCATAAAGTACAGTTTTAAATTCATCAATATTTTGTTTGTTTACAGCCGATATATACAAACATTGAGTATCCAATTTGCTTGTCCACATTTTTTTTAACTGCTCCAAACTTATATTGCGTTTGGTTATTGGACTTAAATCATCTACCTCCTTTTCATCAAATGTAAATGCATCAATTTTATTAAACACCAACAATATTGGTTTATCACCTGCTGCAATATCTGCTAATGTTTGATTTACCACATTTATCTGATCTTCAAATCCTGCATGTGATATATCTACAACATGCAATAAAACATCAGCCTCTCTTACTTCATCTAGTGTTGATTTGAAAGACTCAACAAGTGTTGTAGGCAATTTTCTAATAAAACCAACCGTATCGGAAAGTAAAAAAGGTAAATTTCCAATTACTACTTTACGTACTGTTGTATCCAGCGTTGCAAATAATTTATTTTCAGCAAACACATCACTTTTACTTAATAAATTCATAATGGTAGATTTACCCACATTGGTATATCCAACCAACGCAACGCGAATCATCTCTCCACGATTTTTGCGTTGCGTTTCCATTTGTTTATCAATGGTTTTAAGCCTTTCTTTCAATAAAGCAATGCGATCACGCACAATTCGCCTGTCGGTCTCAATTTCCGTTTCACCTGCGCCCTTCATACCAATACCACCTTTAATACGATCCAAGTGACTCCACATCCTTGTTAATCGGGGTAAAAGATAAATAGATTGTGCTAGTTCTACTTGGGTTTTAGCGTGCGCCGTGCGTGCCCTGGCAGCAAAAATATCCAGAATCAATCGGGTGCGATCAACAACTTTTATTTTAATTTCTTCCGCTTCATTTATTTCTTTCTCTAAATTTCGTTGTTGAGCAGGAGATAATTCATCATCAAAAATCAAAATATCTACATGATTTTCTAATACAAATTTTTTAATATCCATCAATTTTCCTGAACCAATAAAAGTACTGGAATCAGGATGTTCTAACCGCTGGGTATATCGTTTTAATACTTTAGCACCAGCAGTATCAGCTAAAAATTCAAGTTCATCAAGGTATTCTTTCACCTTTTCTTCATCTTGATTTTTGCTAATCAATCCGACCAAAATCGCTGTTTCTTGTTTCTTTAAAGTATCAAACATTTCGTTTTAAATAAAATCGGATGTATTATGGGAAAAATATTTAGAAATATCTAACTATTTATTTCAAACGAAGTGTTTCAATATATTCTGCAACCGCAACAATTTGTTCATCATTCAACGCTCCACTAAATGGAGTCATTGCATTTTTTCCATTTTTAATAATCTCAATGCGTGATGCCATATCAAGTGTAGATAATGAAAGATCAGTTGCATCTAATTTACCCAGCTTACCATCGCTTCCATGACAAGCAACACAACTTGCTTCAAATAGTTCTTTACCACTTACTGTAGAAGTTGTTATCGACTCCATAGCTTTAGACTTCTGTTTTTTGCTCATTTCTGCTAATCCATAAGCACTAATAATTAGAAGTAAGGAAATAACTGCTAAAACCTTATTTTGTTTCTTAAAACCAATAATTGCAAGCGGGATGGAAATAAATACTGCAATTATTTTTATTACCAATAAAGTTTTAATTTCAGGAATTTGAGTTAGCATATAAATACCTGTTCCTAAAAATAATGTTGATATAATCATTTCAGGAATTTTTACTTTTTTTGTAAAATTGGCCAACCCTTCATTTTTATCAGTTAACAGTAAAAATGTTTTAATAACATAAATTAGTAAAAATAATATGACTGATAATAAATGCGTGTGACGAATACCTGTTTCCATTTTTTAGTTTTTTTTGTTTGTCCAAAAGTAATAAAAATCCCTAGATAAATAGGAGTATAAAAAAACCTCTGAGAAAATTCAGAGGTTTTTTTGAATATTAAAATAAATATTAGAAATGCCACAAATCATGTTCAAATTTAAATATATCCGCTTTAACTCTATCAGATTCTAACAACGCATCTAAACCAGATTGGTATTCAGCAATAGAACGGTCATACACGTTAGTTTCTTTACGAACATAACTAGAAAACATTCTTTTCCAAAATACATCTTCAAGTGTTCTTCTTTCTGCATCATTATGACGCATATATACTTCTTGATTTGCTAAAACAGGTCTAGCTTCTGGGAAATAAACCCAAAACAAAGCCTGATCAGCTCCTGTAGATTCACCACTTTCTGTCTTTTTTTCAATCAAAGGACAAATACCGATGATACGTACATCTAAAACCGAACGTTGTCTGTCAAAAAACCAATCTTCTTTAATCCAGTATTTCCAAACCTGATCGGATGAAGTTACTTTTTTTATAGGAGCAGAAATCATTGTACCTGGATTATTAGGATCTTCAGCCTGAGCCGATGAATCCCATTTAACTAACATGCCTTCAATTTCACTTTTTGTCAACTCCATTCTAAACTCATCGTCCATAGCTGGATTTCCAAAAGCTGTAATAGTTCCGTCTTTTATTGCAGCATCTTTTATTACGTCAAATAGACTTTTTCTATCTAAAATTGGAGATGTTGGATAATACAAAGGATGATTTATTTTTTCTCTTAAATCGATAACACGCCAAACACGTTTACTCCACATAACATCAGCCTCACGCAAGTATGCATAAGGAATAGCTCTACGAGTGCGGCTGTTTTCTTTTGTATAAATACCATCAGGATATTTAGGCGGTTTTATAACCTCCTGTGCTTCAATATTGCTTAGAATGAAAGCAAAAATAAAACTAGATAAAAGAAATTTCACTTTTTTCATGGATAACCTCCTTATTTATTATTTAATTTTAAGTACGCAACCAGGTATTTTTCTGATACCATCTGGAGCCCTAACTTTCACTTCCTCAATCATCACCTTTTGACCTGTTTTAACTTTTTGTAAAACATCTTTCATTTGAGATGTTGCATTAGCACCAGTAGCTGTATAATCAACATAAACACCATTTACAAATATGGACATATTCCAAGAAACAACAGGAAATGTTAAATCAAATACAAAATCTTCCAATTTAGGAATTACACCACCTGCTGCTCCAATTTCGCCTTTAGAAACTTTCCCATCACCCACTACACCAGCATAAGATGCCTGAGGACTTGGTACTTTTTTTACACGAAACTTCATTGCACCCATTGATTTACTTCCAGATTTTGTTTTAATAGCAACATTGACTGAACATTCATTACCTGATGAAACTTTTACTATGTAATGTCCTTGACCTTTATTTTCAATTGTTCCGCCACCTCCAACTAAAGTTGCCTGAACATCGGTAGGTGCCGCACCTGCTACGGAAATATCTACTGGATTTTCAACACCAATATAAAACACGTTCATTTTTGTAGGAGAAACAGCCATTGAAGGACGAGCTACCATATAATTTCCACTAAAAGGGTAAGGTTTAATAGAACCGTCAGGTGCCTTAACATTAATTAATCCGCTATATTCCTGAAGACCTTCGCCGCCAGTATGAACCACATATTTACCAACCCCATTTGAAACATTAACGGGTGTTCCTGCACCAACAAGTGACGGCTTCATTTTATTTGACGTATCAACTTTACCTATTATTATTTCAGGATTTTGAGTTGAACTGTGAGCAGATACAAAAATATCAGCCGTATAATCTTCTCCTGCCATAATATAGCTTGTTGGAGCTACAACCTTAGCTTCAATAGCATCAAATTTAAAATCACCCGCATCAATTGCATCAAGTAATTTTTTAACAACATCACTTTCCGCATTTTTAATGTCATTTTTAATCCCTGCCATTAAACACATACACGCTGCAACAGTTGTATGATCAAAATTAAATACTTCCCATGGCACTTTTTTCTCAGCATGATGATCATAAATATCATCCGTAAGTAAACCAATTTTTAAAGAACTTTGTTCCTTAGCTGGTATTTGAGCAAAAAGCATTTCTCTAAACTCTTTAACTTTCTTTTTTAATTCTACACCCTTTCCTGTAGGAGTAGCAGTTTCAGGCCCAATAAGATAATTTGTAGGAATGTCATAATTATCCTTAGCCTGACAATCTTTTAGTTGAAAAGTATCTGCCATTTGTTGCGTTAATTCAGGTTGAGCTAAAACATATAATTCAGATTTCGCTTTATCAATAAATTTACAAAGTTCCTCGGCCTCTTTTCTCACTTTAAATGCTTTTTTAGCAAAAGGTTCTGTCTTAACCTTATTCTCAGACATCCCTTTTTCAAATTTAGCATATAACGCTTCATTTTTTTGATCAAAATTTTCATTGGTTTTATTTAACCCTTCTTCAACGGTTATAAAAGCAAGAAGTACATCTTTTGATATATTCATCGCTAACAAAGCTGTTAACACCAAATACATCATTCCAATCATCTTCTGCCTTGGGGTTTCCTTGCCTCCTGACATAATTTACAATTTGTTTTTCAAAAGATTAGTAATAAACTTATCAAAGAAAAAAATAGCATTCAACTAATTGAATGCTATTTTTCAATATTATTTTCTCATTGCGGTAAGCATGTTACCATAAACTGTATTCAACGATTCTAAATTAGAAGAAAGTTGAGATATTTGTTCTTTGTATTTTCTAGTATCTTCAACAGATTCACTTAAGTTTTTCATTAAGTCAGAAATCCCTGTATAGAAATGACTAGTAGCTTTTTGATACTCGTTAGACCCTTGCAATTGTAATTCATAAGATGCGTTTAATGCCGCTAAGTTTTTTGAAACTTTACTTATTTGCTCACCAAATGAAGTGCTATCATCGGAAGATGTTGACAAGCCAGTTAATGATTTAGCAGCAGCCGAATAAGAGTCGGATAAACTACTTACATTTTTTGCAGCCGATTGAACACTGCTTACATACTCTTGAGTAGCGACACTTGCATCTGTAATATTTGAAATTTTATTTGCCTGATCACTTATGCTACGCATACCTTCACCTAAACTAGCAATTAATTCAGGTCCAATTTTAGCATCCTCAAGCATATTATCTAATTGTGCAGAAATTGAATTTTTATCTTGTGTGATATTTTTTTTCTCTGTCACATTTTCCTCTCCATGTATACCTGCTAATTCTGGATATACCAATGTCCAATCTATCTCTTCATGCAAAGGTTCAAATGCCGAAAAAAAGAAGATAATAACCTCAGTTGACAAACCAATTACAAGCATTGGTCCAGCTCCTGGCCAGTGCATAATTTTAAACATCGCACCTGTAATAACAACCGCAGCTCCAATACCATACAATTTTGCCATAAACGCTTTCCATCCTGGACTTCCAATAATACCGCTCATAATTTTACTGTTTTTTAGTGTTAATAATTATTATAGTTTAGGGATTACAAATTAAATATTTATTAAAGACCTCCGTCTCCAAACGCATCTCCTTTTGCGCGTCCAAGATATGTTTGAACACAACGGAAACCAATATAACATTTTGCCGTGTCTTGATATTCATAAGTTCTTGTGCTTGTTTGAAGATAATAACCTATATCTTTCCAAGAACCACCTCTGATAACTTTACGTTTCAGAACGTTTGCTTCATTATCTTGTGCTTCGTACACGTAATCTGGATTTAAGTCATGTGAAAAATCGTACGAGGATTCATCAAACGCATTGCTAGTCCATTCAGCAGCATTACCTGCCATACAATATAAACCATAATCGTTTGGATTATATGACCCAATTTTTACAGTATGGAAACCTCCGTCAGGAATATAGTTACCACGGCGTGGTTTAAAGTTGGCTAAATAACAACCACGTGAATTAAGAATATAAGGCCCTCCCCAAGGGTATGGACTCAATGCTAAACCACCACGAGCTGAATACTCCCACTCAGATTCGGTTGGTAATCGAAAATCATTTACAATAGGTTGACCATTATTCATCAACCAACTATTAAATAAATTTGTTCTCCAAATACAAAATGCACGTGCTTGTTTCCAACTTACACCAACAACTGGGTAATCATCATAAGCTGGATGCCAAAAATACATATTAGTCATAGGCTCATTAAATGAATACGTAAAATCCCTAACCCAAGCTAATGTATCGGGATAAATATTAATTACATCCTTTACAATGAATACACTTCTATCCTTATCTTTTCTTTCACGAGGAGTATAAGTACCAGTACCGTCAGAAATTTCATCTTTAACATCATAGCGACCTAATGTTTTATTATCGCCAACACTTGTGGATTGTCCGCCGTTAATATAATCGACACCTGTTACAGGATCAGGGGATTTTGCAGGTTTAAATGTATTATTTCTATTTGCAGCTAAACGAAAATTAATCCAATAATATTCGTAATTTAGTTTACGAGCATCCAGTTGTCTTCTTCTTAAAAAACGCTCTTCTGGCGGAAGGTACATGAATTCAATTACTTCACGTACTTCTTGTTCATCGTACGCTATTTTTTCATCCCAATTTACTAAAGGTGGATCAATCGGTTGTTCAAATTCATCAGTTTCTATACCATGCTCAACAGTTCCATTTTCAAATAACGCTCTATGAGCAATTGAATCCCTTACCCAATCTACAAATTGACGATATTCATTATTTGAAATCTCAGTTTGATCAATGTAAAATGCCTGAACTGAAACTGTTTTAGATTTTGTTGTATGAGAATAGGGGGTATCTTCGTCACTTGGCCCCATGTTGAAACTTCCCATAGGAATATACAACATACCGAATGGATCAACATCCCACCATTGAGTGCGAGGTTGACTACCAACTAATTCTCCAGTACTTGTTTTACAACCTGAAGTGGTTATAGCAACTATTGAACCTAACAAGAGTAACTTTTTCATTTTTGTTGTTTTTAAATTAAATCCCATTTTCAATAAAATTGTCCAAATAAATTAGGCTATTTAAAAATTCAAACGGGGCATCTTAAACGGTAATTATTTTAAAAGGTTACAAAAAATGTTTTTTTATAAAAATCTAACATTTTGATGACTTGTTTTTAAACCGTCTGGCTTAATTTTGTAGCAAAAGCCCAACATTATTTCATAGGTTCCGCTACTTTGTTTGTAAATATTAGAGAGTGTCATATCGTATGCCAAACCAAGTTTAGCAGTAATTTTTTTCTTTTGATCCACAGGCTTTTCCACTCCTGCCATTGCAATTGCAGCATCACTCATTCTATATGAAGCCCCTATAAAAACTATCTTATTCCATTTAAGCATTAAATTTGCATCTAATTGAGACGATGATGCCACTGATTTTAATAAAACAGATGGTGTTAACTCCCATGTTGGATTAGGCATTATAAATGTATAACCTGCCATCAAATAGTAATGACGAGCCTCTGTATACTTTTTATTCATCTCTTTAAATTGTTGTTCTGGCAAATGTAAAGACGATAAACCTAAATATAATCTACGTGTTTGATAATATAAACCAAAACCTACATCATAAGTAGTAGCACTAAATCCGTTCCAAGGAATTGACGGATCAACTCCACCGCCAGAATTTGATGTTGAACCATCTGGTGAGATAAAATTTCCGTTTAGTGATTTTTGTATAATCCCTGCATCTAAACCAATACCCAATACACCTCCTGCTAAAGGCAAATGATACGAATATGCCATTTTTGCTTTTAATGTTTTCTCGAACCCTAATTGATCTTGATCTATTGTTAAACCTAAACCACCATTAAGTATTTGACCATAGTCCACGCTCAATAGCACTGTTTTAGGCGCACCTGGAAAACTAGTCCATTGCTGACGATAGAATAATGTTGCACAAAGTGCTCTGTTCATTCCTGCATAAGCTGGATTAACAGATAATCGATTAAAGGTATTCATACTGTATTGAACATCTTGCTGTGCAAAAGACAACAGACAAAGAATGGATAAAGCAATAGTAGTAAGGGTCTTTTTCATATTTATTAGTTAAAAAATTAACATTTAGTCATGGAATTCAACTAAAGTCAGGTTGCTAAATTAAATATTATGTTTATAAAAACAAATTTTTTTAACATTTTATTGTTCATATACTAAAATATATTTTCAAAATCAGCCCAATTTTTGAAATGTTTGCCACCATTTATCCGGCATTTCATCCTGACAAGCTGTTTCGTAATCGCGATATGAACATGGCACCATTTGGTGACGTTCGTATTTTATCTGGTGATTAACAGGGTATGGCACATCCATCCACCAACGGTCGCTTTTATTGCTTTTGTAAAAAACTATTTCGTGGTCATGGTCTTTAATGGAAACTCGGTATTTGGTATATTCTGATTTATCTATTATCGGATAATCCTGTTTACGGTTATAAAAACCGTCAATAAAATACCATATCATTTGCGCCACTAAGTGTGCTGTTTGTTTGTTAGTATCAAATGCTGGGTTGATTTCATAAAAGCCAATGGAGGATAGTTTATCGCTTAATCCGGCATAACGTGCAATTTGACAAGCCTCTTCTCCATAAAATCCATTGGGAGATGCGTTTCCGTTTCCTGGAGCATCACTTTGCCTTACTGAAGAAATATCAAAACTAACTACATCAGCATTTCTAACAATAGGTTCTACATCCTCAATGTTTGCCCTCACATGACCCAATCGGTAAGCATCAAAATAGAGTTTATCCATTAACTCAATGGCATTTTGTTCTACAAAATAAGTTTGATAACCTACATTGCTGTAATTAAACAGAATGTTAGGCTTATGTAAAATTATTTTGCTCAGGTAACTTTGTGAATTCAATTCTTTTTCGCCATCGCCAATATCAAAACAGGAGTCAACAGCTACAATGTTGATGGTTTGTTCCAGATTTTTGTATGCCGTATAATTACAATAGGTCAAATCCTGCCCACCACCTATAATGATTGGAATGATATTTTTTTTGAGAAGTTGTGAAATAACATCGCTGACCGCGAAGTAACTATCCTCAATTGTATTTCCTTTTTGGATGTTGCCAAGGTCTATAATTTTTGTTGAATAGTTCCCTTGAAATAGCTTGTATAAATTTTCTCTGACATAATCGGCAGCAAGACCGCAACCCTCGTTATTAATTGCTTTTCTATCCTCATTAATTCCAATTATGGCAAGTTGTGCATTTTCTAAACTTGGGAAATTATCGGTTTGGAGATATGCATTTATAACAGAACCATAAGATGCGGCAGTATACTGACCGGTTCCGTTAAATTGGGTAATATCAATTGGTGTAAAATATTCTTGCA
>CANFLQ010000080.1 GCA_947447995.1 Bacteroidota bacterium
ACAATTTAAAGCTCAGATTTAATCAAATCAAAGAACAAATTGTTTTTTGGCTTCAATTTTTTATCCGAAAATATATTCAAGCCTTTTTTTATATTTTTGGTGAAGCCCAAATACCAGCTTGTTAAGGGATGACTATTTATAGTAGGAATCCCCCTCCCAATAAATACAACTATTTTTTTGTATATTAAAAAATAGTTGTATTATTGTAATGCGTTTCCGCTGTTATAAGTTCTTATAACAAAGCAATTCACATTTTTTTTCAAAAAACTTAATCCAAAAAAACTAATTTATTAATTAGCCTCTATCCCAAATTATCAATTATCCCTAATTGATTTTATTAACCAAACAAATAAACTATGTACGACATTATTGAATTGAACAACAAACTTGTTGGTGAGCTCAAAGAAATTGCTAAAAACTTAAATATTCCCAAGTACGAAGCACTAAAAAAACAAGAACTTATCTACAAGATACTTGATCAACAAGCGATTAATCCCAACACACCTCTTCCAACTACGGAAAAACCAACAACACATCACGACGACGATCACCGCGTTTTACGTCCACGTAAAGTTCGTTTAGAAAATATAGATACCGATCACAAAACAAAAGCAATAGAAGTACCTTTGTTTACACACGAAGAAATTCATCCTGTTGATATTCAAAAAAACGAAGACACTATAGTTCATACACAAGAAAACATAACTAATTCACAAAATAAAACCACCGAAACTATTACAACACCCGTTTTGGAAAACACTCAGGCATCTGAACATATTCAAGCTCCAGAAAACCCTACAGAACCATCAGTAGAGCAAACAAACGATAACGCTGCCGACCGCCGCGAATATCAAAACCGTAACCGCTTTAATAACCAACGTCAGGAACAATTTAATTTTGATGGAATAGTAGTTAGCGAAGGTGTTTTAGAAACAATGCCTGATGGTTATGGATTTTTACGTTCATCGGATTACAACTATTTAACATCACCTGATGATATATATGTATCACAGTCGCAAATAAAATTATTTGGTTTAAAAACAGGTGACACTGTTCGCGGAAGCATTCGCCCGCCAAAAGAAGGTGAAAAATATTTCCCTTTAATTAAAGTAGAAAAAATAAATGGCCGCGAACCTGCTTTTGTGCGCGACCGTGTGCCATTTGACTACTTAACACCGCTTTTCCCTTATGAAAAATTTAATTTATCAGGGCACCCTCAGCAAAACTTATCTTCTCGTATTGTTGATTTAATTACACCTATTGGTAAAGGACAACGTGCATTAATTGTTGCTCAACCTAAAACAGGTAAAACAGTATTATTAAAAGATATAGCAAATGCTATTGCCTACAATCACCCCGAAACATATTTGATTATCTTACTTATCGACGAACGTCCAGAAGAAGTTACAGATATGGCGCGTAGCGTAAAAGCTGAAGTTATTGCTTCTACCTTTGATGAACCTGCCGATCGTCACGTAAAGATTGCAAATATTGTTTTGGAAAAAGCAAAACGTATGGTTGAATGTGGTCACGATGTATGTATCCTGTTAGATTCTATCACTCGTTTAGCTAGAGCATACAATACAGTTCAACCAGCATCAGGTAAGGTATTGAGCGGCGGTGTGGATGCCAACGCATTGCACAAACCAAAACGTTTTTTTGGTGCTGCACGTAAAATTGAAGGTGGTGGATCACTTACCATCATTGCTACAGCACTTACCGATACCGGATCTAAAATGGATGAAGTTATCTTTGAAGAATTTAAAGGTACCGGTAACTCCGAAATTCAATTGGATCGTAAAATTGCGAATAAACGTATTTACCCTGCTATTGACATTGTGGCTTCCAGCACCAGAAGAGAAGACTTGTTGATTGATAAAGAAACTCAACAACGTGTTTGGATACTTCGTAAACACTTGTCAGATATGAATCCTGTTGAAGCAATGGAATTTATGAAAGATAGAATGAAGAACACCCAAACCAACGAAGAGTTTTTAATCTCAATGAATGGGTAAGGTCAGTTCAAAGTTAGAAAGTTCAAAGTTGAAAAATGAAGGTAAGTGCTTACATTTTTTCTAAAGACTCAATACTAAAAACTCAATACTAATAAAACATGAAAATACCGTTAAGCCTAAAATTAGGTATCGTTATAGGTATCCTCAATTGTATCACTTGGTATGCTATTGCCAAACAACTTGGTTTCTATTCCGATCAAGTATATCGTTTGCGCAACTTTATAACATTGGGCGTATTAGTGATTGGGATTTTTGTTTCTGTTTTTTTCACAAGAAAAAGCAATAATGGATACATTGAATTTAAAAATGCCTTAAAAGCAGGAATGATTTTTAGTTTAATGGTAGCCATTGTGCTAGCCATATTTAATTACATTTATTACACTTACATAACCCCTGATACCATTGATTATTTTTTAAGCGAAGCAAAAAAAGCGGCCATTGCTCACCATGCAAAGCCTGAGGAAATGAAACTTTTTATAGATGCGGCAAGAGAAAATCTGGGCTCTTTCAGATTAATTCCCCCATTACTTTTCTACGGATTAATAATATCATTGCTTGCAGGAGCCGTTATGCAAAAAAAAGATCCTGCTTTACCAGATGAGTAAGTAACTTATCAGTAACTTATTTTTTATTGTATAGTATAAGCTTGTATGCTATCGTTCAATAATACAGAAATTGCTTTTGCAGATAAATCCCCTAAGGATCTGAATCGCTCCTATTGGCTATTTAAAATTGTAGCCAACAATAGCATTGTAAGTATTGGCAGTAAGCTTACCAACATTGCCTTACAACTTCACCTTCCAATAAAAGGCATAATAAAAGCCACTATCTTCAAGCAATTTTGTGGTGGCGAAAGCATTGACGAATGTGAATCAAAAATTAATGCTTTAGGCAGATCCGATATCGGTACCATTTTGGATTATTCTGTTGAAGGAAAAGAATCGGAAAAAGATTTTGACGCCTGCGCAACCGAAACAATTACCACCATTCAAAAATCAATAACAAACAAAAACATTCCCTTTTCAGTATTTAAGGTTACCGGAGTCGCACGCTTTGCACTCTTGGAAAAAGTCGCAGCCAAAGCCAAATTAAGCGATGAAGAAGAACAGGAATTCGAAAAGATAAAGCAGCGCATCCACTCTATTTGTCAGGCTGCAAATGATGCAGGAACACCTGTTTTTATTGATGCCGAAGAAACTTGGATACAAAATGCTATTGATGATATAGCCACCAATATGATGGCTAAATACAATACTCAACAGCCCATTGTTTACAATACATTGCAGATGTACCGAAAAGACAGACTTGCTTATTTAATAAAGGCTTTTGAATTGGCAAAAAAAAGCAATTATTTTCCTGGGTTTAAAATAGTACGTGGTGCTTATCTCGAAAAAGAGCGTAATCGTGCCAAAGAAAAAAATTACCCCTCACCTATTCAGGACACTAAACAAAACACAGATAACGATTACGATTCTGCTCTTTCATTTTGCCTTGATCATATTGACAGGATTGGATTTTGCGCAGCAACACACAATGAAAAAAGCGCTATGAAATTAACCGAGTTAATGCTAGAAAAAAATATCCATAACAACAACAAACATATTTACTTTGCACAATTATTAGGCATGAGCGACCATATTAGTTATAATCTTGCGAATGCAGGATACAACGTAGCGAAGTATGTTCCTTATGGTCCGATTAAGGAAGTATTGCCTTACCTTATTCGCAGAGCTCAAGAAAACACCTTTGTAAAAGGACAAACAGGGCGAGAATTAGGCTTGATTGTTAAAGAAACGCAAAGAAGAAAAGTAAGTAAGTAGCCCGTTCTTGTAAGTTATTACAAAAAATTCCCTGTCAATGATGACGCAAAAACGAGTTTAATTATACAACAAGCAAATTCCTCTAAATCTACTTTACTTATTTTAGAGTTTAAACAAATCCAACCTATTATTTGATTAAGAGACTTTATTTTTTTATTTGTCAAATTTCTTATTACCAATCAAATTTCTTACTACTTTTGTTTTAACCAAATAGTTAAACTATTAAATTAAATGAAAAAGTTAACACAAACCTCCGAAGAAAAAATATTAGAAGCAGCAAAAGGTGTGTTTATGAAATACGGGCTTAATGGTGCACGTATGCAAGATATTGCAGATATAGCAGGAATCAATAAAGCCTTATTACATTATTACTTTAGAAGCAAAGATAAATTATTTGACAAAATATTTGAGAACGCATTACACAAGTATTTTGAAAGTATAAATGTTTTTACAGACTCAACCTCACCCGTAAAAGACCAAATATTCAAATACGTTGAAAACAGTATTGATTTTTATGCTGAATATCCACAAATAACAATGTTCATCATAAAGGAAATAGAAAATAGTCCGGATTTATTTCATAAAAAAATACTAGCCATAAAAAAAGGCAAAAACATAAATATGGTAGACGCATTAGAAAAAGCAATTACTAAAGGTGAAATAAAAAAAATTGATACAACAATGTTCTTTATAAACCTGCAATCGCTTTGCTCCTACCCATTTATTGCAAAACCTATATTTAAACACTCTTTAAAGGCAAATAATAAGGATTACGATAAAGATTTTAGTCCAGAAAAATTAAAAATAGCTGTGAAACAATTGGTAGATTTTTCTTTAAGTAAAAAATAAAACATACAATGAAACAATTAACTCTTTTATTATTAACCATTACCAGTATGTGTTTCGGGCAAAAAACAACATTAACTATCGACTCCTGCATACAAATGGCAAAACGAAATTACCCGCTCATCAAACAAAATAAATTAATTGAGGAGATCGGTAAAAATTACATTCAGGCCAATAATAAAAACTGGCTACCAAAATTATCTTTTAATTCAAAAGCTACTTACCAAAGTGAAGTAATTCAATTTAGCGGTATATCCTTTCCTCACGATAATTACATCAGCTCATTGGATGTGGATCAAACACTTTTTGATGCAGGTCAGTTAAAACAACAAAAACAATTAGATAGATTAAATAACGAACAAGAGTTATTAAAAAATGAGGTGGAAATGTATAAACTGATTGACAGAGTAAGTCAGTTATATTACTCCATTTTACTGATGCGCGAAAATTTTAAAACATTAACTATTTACAAAAATGACATCACTAACAAAAAAATAAATCTTTCCGAATCACTAAAAAACGGATTGATTCTGCAAAGTACTTTTGATGAGCTGGAAGCGGAAGAACTTAAAACAGAACAATCAATAATAGAAACTCAAAACAATATTCAGGCAATAAATCAATCCCTTGAAATGTTTATAAACATGCCTATAAACGATAGCACAGAATTATCGGCTCAACCTATTATAAATACAGCAAAAGGAGATGAAATTAATCGTCCGGAAATTAAATTATTTGATGCCCAAAAAGCATTGCTGGATGCCCGTTACAAATTAACTACAAGAAATACTTTGCCTCATTTAGCACTTAACGGTCAAGGTGCTTACGGAAGACCAGGACCTAACTTCCTGAATCAGAATTTACGTTTTTTTGCTCAAGGTGGTATTAGCTTAAAATGGAACATCGGTTCGCTTTACAACCTGTCCAATGAAAAACAAAATAGGAACATCAGCAAACAAATGATAGATGTTCAAAAAGAAGTATTCGATTTTAATTTAAAAACATTCATGATTAAACAAACAGGAGAGATAAATTCCTTAAAAGCAATCATCGAAAAAGATGAAAAAATTATTGAAAAACGTCATAACATAAGTCTTACAGCATCCAAACAATTAGACAATGGTAACATCACCTCAACCGATTACCTTACTCAATTAAATGCCGAAATGCAGGCTATACTAAATAAAAAAGTGCATGAAATTAAATTAATGAACGCTATTACATCTTATAATTTTAACAGAGGCATCAACAACTTTTAAATATAAATAAAAAATGACAACATCAATGAAATCAGAACATCATAAAGAACCGAAAGGTAAAAACAAAAAAAAGCTGCTGATTATTGGAAGTGTATTGGCCGCAATTTTAACGATAGGTATTATTTATTTTGTGAGCAGTGCCCAATTTGAAAGCACTGACAACGCTCAGTTGGACGCAGACATCATTCCAATAAAATCTAGTGTATCTGGATATATACAAGTGATACACTTTAAAGATAATGAACATGTAAAAAAAGGACAATTGCTTATTACAATTGACGATACCGATTTAAAAACAAGAGTTGCTCAAGCAGAAGCTGCACTCGAAAACTCAAAATCAAATTTACTTTCTATCCAAAGTAATGCCCATGCTTTTAGTCAAAATGCCGATGCGTCATCACTCAACTCTACTTCAGTAGAACAAAATATAAATTCGGCAAAAGCAAAACTAACAAAAGCTCAGGAGGATTTTAACCGCATTGAGAATATGTATAACTCCAAAGCTGCTACTAAAGCGCAATACGATGCAGCTAAAGCAGATTTAGATGTTTACAAAGCACAATTGGAAGGAGCTATAAATCAATATAAATCAGCTGCAATGCAATCGCAAGGAGTACATTCACAAGCAGATGCACAACGATCTCAAATTACGTTGGCTCAGGCACTAGTAAAACAACGTGAAGCAGAATTAATATTGGCAAACATACAAATGGCGCATGCTTCCATTATCGCTACATGCGACGGCATTGTTACAAGACGTGCTGTTGAAGAAGGTCAATTTATTACCATTGCTCAACCTTTATGCTCCATCATCGACAACGTAAATATTTGGATTACAGCTAATTTTAAAGAAACTCAACTAAATGAATTGCAAAAAGGACAAGCAGTTGATATTAAACTGGATGCGTTTCCTGATATTGAACTGAAAGGAAAAGTAGAATCATTTATTGGAGCCACTGGTGCAAAATTCTCCTTATTGCCTCCTGATAATTCAACAGGAAATTTTGTAAAAATCGTTCAACGGGTTCCTGTTCGTATTGAAATAACTGAACGTCCAACAAACAACGAATCTATTTTATTACCTGGTTTAAGTGCATTTGTAAAAGTTAAAGTAAAATAAATTGGAAACTACAACTATACCAGCACAAACAGTATACCCCACAGGAGCCACCAAATGGATTCTAATACTTACTGCTATTTCATGTGCTATTCTTGAATTGATTGACACTACAGTTGTAAACGTTTCTTTACGTGAAATAAGTGGAAATATTGGTGCCACAACAACTGAAATTGCGTGGGTAATCACTGCCTATGCTATTTCTAATGTTATCATTATCCCACTTGCAAGTATGTTGTCCGACTTTTTTGGCAGAAAAACATATTTTACTGCATCGGTTGTCATCTTTACTTTTTCATCACTCATGTGTGGATTATCCACCAATTTATGGATGCTTGTATTTTGGAGATTTGTACAAGGCATTGGTGGTGGCGGATTGTTATCTACCGCACAATCTATCATTGTTGGTGCTTTTCCGCCCAAAAAAATTTCAACAGCCAATGCTATTTTTGGGATGGGAATTATTATGGGACCAACTTTTGGACCAGCATTAGGAGGATTAATTACCGACCATTTGTCTTGGCATTGGATATTTTTTGTAAATATTCCAATTGGTGTTATTGCTACTATTTTAGCATGGACTTATGTTACAGACAGGGAAGGAGCCCAAAAACCAAGAAAAATAGATTGGTGGGGAATTTTATTTTTAGTACTTGCCGTTGGCTCTTTACAATATGTTTTGGAAGAGGGTGCGGCCGAAGATTGGTTTGATAGTTCTGAGATTCTATTGCTATCAATCATTTCAGCCTTTGGTTTTGTTGCTTTTATTTACAGGGAACTTAACATCGACTATCCAGCGGTAAACATAAGGTTGTACAAAAACTACAATTTGGTAATGGCGAGTATCATGAATTTTATGCTTGGCTTTATACTTTTTGGAACCGTATTTATTTTTCCACTGTTTGCTCAAATATCATTGGGCTGGACAGCAACTGATACAGGTGTTTTTATGATTCCAAGTGCACTGTGTGCTGCTTTTGGAATGCCTTTTGTTGGGAAATTATTGGGTATGGGAAAAAATCCAAAAACAATTATCATCATCGGAATATGCATCACCTTTATTTTCCTTATCATGCTTTCTTTTGCCTCTCCAGACTCCAATCAATACAACTTTTATTTTCCGTTTGTTTTGCGTGGGATAGGACTGGCATTTATGATGTCGCCCATATTATCACTTGCCGTAGCCGGACTAAAAGGTAAAGACCTTGCACAAGCTATTGGTTTAGCTAATATGATCCGTCAATTAGGTGGCGCTGTTGGTATTGCATTAATTAATATTTATTTGACCCATAAAAATGCTGAAGTAAGAGGCAGTTTGCTTGGTTATATTACCGATTATACGGGTGCAAGTACCGAACGTATTTCGATGATGACCCAAAATTTTATTGCCAAAGGTTTTTCACAAGGAGATGCGGAAACGCTTGCCTATAAAACAATGGAAGGCGCTATATTTAAACAACAAGCACTTGTAAGTTATAACCAAGGATTTTTTATTGTAGGCTTGAGCATTTTACTTTGTATCCCCATTGTACTTTTGATACGATATAAAAAGGCAGAAAAAATAGAGGCTGTTGCTGAACATTAAAAGGAAAATTATTTACTTACAATCGCAAGCATCGTTATCTGACTTAAGATCAATTGCTGTAACTACTTTAGAAATGGTATCACAATCAGCAATTACAATTCTAACATTTTGTCCATCTGCGGTAACGCCTTCCACAGCATACGTTGGAAATGGTTTATCATGCACATCACTTTTATCGTAGTTAACCTTACCGGATTTTAATACTTGTTTTATTTCAGCTTCGGTAATACCACGGCATAACATGCGGCATTCACCATGTTTGGTATATTCCAGTTTTTGCCAGCTCAATTCTTCCAACTTAGCAGAACCTGGCATTTGGCATCCCTTCCCTTTGTAAACAACGCTTACAATGAGTATACCTAACAATAAACCAAAGCCATACAACTTAAATCTTCTTATTAAATCTGCATTTTTACCCGGAATAGCCATATAATAAATTAAGGATTTTAGATTAACGATTGACGAATTAAATACCCGCCATCAGCAAGTTAATATCTTTATAAGGCAAGCAAAACATTTCTCCCAATACTTTATTGGTAAGTATTCCATTATAAAGATAAATACCGTTGCGTACACCTTCGTCGCGGCGAAGCATATTATTTACTCCTCCTTCTTCGCCAATGCTTAAAAGTATAGGAGCAAAAATAGTACTTAAAGCATAAGATGCGGTACGTGAAACACGGGAAGCTATATTAGGAACACAATAATGAGTAACACCATATTTACGGAAAACAGGTTTGGTATGATTGGTAACTTCCGAAGTTTCAACACAACCGCCCTGATCAATACTTACATCAATAATAACAGAACCCGCTTTCATTTCACTAACCATATCTTCGGTTACAACCATTGGTGTTGGTCCTTGTTTTCCACGGATTGCACCAATCACAACATCTGCACTTTTTAAGTGCTTTGCCAATACACGCGGTTGAATAACAGAAGTAAATACACGTGTTCCCAAATCACTTTGTAAACGACGTAAACGTGAAATAGAATTATCAAAAACTTTAACTGTTGCACCTAATCCTAAGGCCGCACGAGCTGCAGATTGACCAACAGAACCCGCACCCAAAATAATTACTTCTGTAGGTGAAATACCTGATATTCCACCTAAAATTGAACCTTGTCCGTTATTGACATTACTCAAATATTCCCCGGCTATCAATATAGACGTTAACCCCGCTATCTCTCCCATCGAACGAATAACGGTGTATATCCCATCATCGTCTTTTATCCACTCAAAAGCAATACCTGTTATTTTTTTAGCCATCATTTGTTTAATAAAATTTTCGGGCTGAATAGGAAGTTGTAGGGTAGAAATTAAGGTTTGGTTTTGTTGCATCATCGCTATTTCTTCCAACGATGGCGGTGCAACTTTTAAAATAATGTTTGCTTTATAAACTTCTTCAGGGCTATAAACAATTTCTGCTCCTGCCTCACTATAATCATGATCCTGAAAATTTGCCATTTTACCGGCATTACTTTCCACTATAATATGATGTCCATTATTTACTAATAGTGCAACAGCATCTGGCACCAACGCTACACGATTCTCCTGAAACGAAATTTCCTTAGGGATACCAATGAACAATTTACCTTTTTTACGAGCCACCTCAAGCATTTCCTCTTGAGGCAACATCGCCGATTGGGTCAGCGATGCCAATAGTTCTTTGGATGTTTTCATCGAATTTTTTGTGTAGAATTTTAATGTTTTACAAATCTAAAGTTAAAAGTCCGAACTTAAAAGCTTAATATTAAAAGTTTTCAAACTCAATTGTTCGTTGTTCTTCTTTTACTGTAATGTTTACTTCTACATGATCAGGCGGAATAAGTTCAGCAACCTTTTCGGGCCACTCAACAAAACAATACGCATTGGAATAAAAATAGTCTTCATAACCCATATCATAAGCTTCGTCCTGAGAGTTGATTCTGTAAAAATCGAAATGATATATTTTAATTCCGCCTGCAGAAACGTATTCATTGACAATGGAAAAAGTAGGACTACTGATGGTATCTTTTACACCTAAGGCTTTACACACAGCTTTTATAAATGTAGTTTTTCCCGCACCCATTGCTCCATTAAAAGCAAATATTCTTTTTTCTTTACAGGCTTCTAAAAGTTTGGCTGCCGCAGTAGGAAGTTCTGAAAGATTGTTTACAATGATTGATCCTTTCATAAATGGAATGCAGATTCTTATGATTTTAGCTTCGCCCCTCTCCTTGAGGAGAGTGGGCAAAGGGCTGAGGCTACTTAGCACTCAAAATTATAAATGGTATTATCATTTCTTCCAATGAAACACCACCATGCTGAAAAGTATTGCGATAATAATTCACGTAATAATTAAAGTTATTGGGATAGGCAAAAAACTTATCTTCCTTAGCAAAAACAAAAGCCGAACTTACATGTTGTTTCGGTAAAAACCCATCGGCTGGGTTACGAATCTCAAATACTTCTTTTTTCACATAATCCAATGTTTTCCCTTGTTTATAACGTAAATTGGTATTTACGTTTTTATCTCCTACCACCTTTGATGGCTCTGTAACTTTTATAGTTCCATGATCGGTAGTAATAACCAATTTACATTTTTTGGCTGCAATTTGTTTTAAAATATCGTGCAACGGCGAATGCTCAAACCATGATAAGGTAATGGAACGATACGCTTTTTCATCGTCTGCCAGTTCGCGGATGATCTCCATTTCGGTACGGGCATGAGATAGCATATCCACAAAATTGTAAACGATTACGTTCAGTTTGTTTTGCATAAGATTACTCATGTTTTCCGACAGTTTTTTACCCGCAGCATGATTGGTTATTTTATTATAACTCATCTTCACATTTTTACCTAAACGCTTCAGCTGATCGGCAAGGAATTCTTCTTCATGCAAATTTTTCCCACCCTCTTCTTCATCATTAAACCACAATTTAGGAAAACGCTTTTCAATTTCGGAAGGCATTAATCCTGCAAAAAAAGCATTGCGGGAATATTGTGTAGCAGTTGGTAAAATACTGCTATATAATTCTTCATTTTCTACTTTAAAATATTCAGAAATAATAGGCTCAATTATTTTCCATTGATCGTAGCGGAGATTATCAATCAAAACAACAAAAGTAGTTTCATTGCTATCCAGCAATGGAGCTACTTTTGCTTTAAACAAAGTATGCGAGAACAAAGGAGCATTAGCCGTTTTTCCATTTAACCAACCTACATAATTGTTCTCAATAAATTTACAATACAAATTATTAGCATCCGACTTTTGCATTTTTAATACTTCCATCATGCTTTCGTCTTTGCTATTATCCAGCTCCAACTCCCAATACACCAACTTTTTATATACCTCCACCCATTCTGCCCAATTCAGATTATCGCCTAAGGTCGTACCTATCTGGCGAAATTCCTGTTGATAATTAGACGTCGTTTTTTCAGATATAAGACGCTTATTGTCCAAGGTCTTTTTTAAGGAGAGTAAAATTTGATTTGGGTTAACGGGCTTTATCAGGTAATCTGAAATTTTTGAACCTATGGCGTCTTCCATCAAAAACTCTTCTTCGCTTTTAGTAATCATAATCACAGGTAATCCCGGCTTTTTGGCTTTCAAACGGTTCAAGGTTTCCAAACCCGATAATCCCGGCATATTTTCATCCAGCAAAACTGCTGCATAATTATTTTTTTCCACCAACTCAAGAGCTTCATCACCGCTTGTAGCAGGCTGCACTTCGTATCCTTTATCTCTTAAAAATAAGATATGCGGCTTTAACAAATCAATTTCGTCATCTGCCCAAAGTATGTGTATTTTATCCATATCGTTATTCATTTTTAGATTGGTGTTAAAGGTAAATATTATAAAACAACGTAGGTATTAAATTTATATTGTTTTGCATATTTTAACAACTTTACTAGTTACCGCAAATGATTTAACCACATAGAAATATAGTTTTATAGTTATTAAAGAGATTAGACAGCACCCCAATAAATTGGGAAAACACACATAGTCTATGTGTAAAAAAATATTTTTCTATCTTACTCTTTTTCTATGAACCTATATGCTTATTTTTTATTACTCCAGTGTTTCAGAACCTACATTTTTAACTAAATTTGTGACTTTCTGTAAAATAACTTTCAAATAGATTCAACAACTCAAAAGCCTTAATTAACAAGTAAATGAGCCAATCCTTAAACAAGCGTAAAATTTTCAATGACCCTATTTATGGCTTTGTTTCCATTCCATATCCCATCATTTTTGACCTAATCGAACATCCTTATTTTCAGCGTTTGCGGAGGATCAAACAATTAGGATTAACCAATCTGGTATATCCGGGTGCGCTGCATACCCGCTTTCATCATGCAATAGGAGCAATGCATTTAATTGGGGAAGCTATAGAAGAGATTAAATCCAAAGGTCACGACATTACAGATGAAGAAGCCATGGCAGTAACCATTGCTATTCTTTTACACGATATTGGTCATGGCCCCTTTTCACATGCTTTGGAGCACAGCATTGTGAATAATGTGAACCATGAGGATATTTCCGAACTGTTCATGAGCAGATTAAATGAAGAATTTAAAGGGCAACTTACTTTAGCAATTGCCATTTTTCAGGATAAATACCACAAAAAATTTCTTCATCAATTGATATCCAGCCAATTAGATGTTGACAGATTAGATTACCTGAAACGCGATAGTTTTTTTACAGGCGTTTCTGAAGGCGTTGTTAGTTCCGAACGTAT
>CANFLQ010000081.1 GCA_947447995.1 Bacteroidota bacterium
ATACAAGTCCAATAAAAACAACAGCCACAGCAAGTAATTTACTTGCAGGAACCTATATTTCAACTATTACCGATGCGTTGGGGTGTGTTAAAACAGCCACGGTAAGCATAACTCAACCAATAGCATTATCAGCAAGTATAAGCAGTTCAAGCAATGTAAATTGTAATGGAGATAGTACAGGTTCGGCAACAGTGAGTGTGAGTGGCGGTACAAGTCCTTATGCGTATTCATGGAATACAAGCCCAATTCAACTTACACCAATAGCGGAAAATTTATCTGTTGGGATATATACTGTTTTAGTATCAGATTCATTAGGTTGTGAGCAAGGTATTGATGTAAAAATCAATCAAAATTCAGAACTTGTATTAAGCCTATCGAATATTGTAAATGATAATTGTATTGGTGGTGCAGGTTCTGCAACAGTAGGTTTAAGTGGTGGTACAGCACCATATTCCTATTTTTGGAATACTATTCCTGTACAAACTTCAGCAATTGCAAATAGTTTGTCGTCGGGTATTCATACTGTTATAGTAACTGATTTTTTAGGATGTTCAAAAAGTATTGATGTAATAATTACGCAACCAATACTATTATCTGCAAGTATAGATACGATACTAAATGTAAGTTGTTTTGGAGGAAATAATGGAGTTGCAAAGTTGAATGTTACAGGTGGTAAATTACCCTATACGTATTTGTGGAATACATTTCCAATACAAACAACAGCCATAGCCAGTAAGCTTTTGGCAGGTAGTTATAAAGCTTCAATAACCGATGCGGCAGGGTGTATTCAAAGTGTAAATGTGGTTATATCTCAACCAACAGAGTTGTTAGCAAATAGTAGCAGTTTAAATAATGTAAGTTGTTTTGGCGCTAATAATGGTTCAGCAACTATAAATGCGATTGGCGGAACATTGCCATATACCTATTTATGGAATACATTACCTATACAAACATCAGCAATAGCTAAAAATCTTACAGCAGGTACATACTCCGTTACTGTTGCCGATTCAGCTGGATGTACTCAACGTGTAGGTATAGTTATCACTCAACCAAATGCGTTATCCGCAAGTATTAATAGTTCAAAAAATATAAGTTGTAATGGAGCTAATACAGGTGCTGTAACTGTAAGTGTAAATGGAGGATTAATGCCTTACAACTATTTATGGAACACAATACCTGCTCAAACAACAGCAATTGCTAGTGATTTATCAGCAGGTAACTATTCAGTAATAGTTACAGATGCTGCAGGCTGTATTCAAAGTGCGGCTAAAGTAGTAACTCAAACTACTAGCGGACTTTCATTAAGTTTATCAAATATAATAAATGTTACCTGCGGAGGAAATATAGGTTCAGTAACTGTTAACGCTAGCGGTGGTAAATTACCATATACTTATGTTTGGGATAATATTCCACCGCAAAATTCGGCAACAGCTTCTAATTTATCGGCAGGAGTATATACAGCAACAGTTACTGATTCTTTAGGATGTACCCAAAGTATTAACGCAATTATTACTCAACTTCCAACAACCTTAGCAGCAAAAATAAGTAGTTTAACAAATGTAAATTGTTTTGGAAATAATAATGGTTCAGCAATTGTAACCGCTAGTAATGGGAAGGAGCCATATACTTACTCTTGGAATACTTTACCTATACAAACTACTTCAACAGCAACTAACTTATCTGCTGGATCTTATAGGGTTTTAGTAACCGATACGGATGGTTGTAATCAAAGTATAAACGTTGTAATTAGTCAACCTGAAATACTATCTGCAACTATTAGTAATGTTAAAAATGTAGCTTGTTTTGGAAGTAAAACAGGATTAGCTAAAGTAAATGTAAATGGAGGAACCCCTACTTATTCATACCTTTGGAATACAGTCCCTGAGCAAACATCGGAAACCGCGAGTAATTTACAGCTGGGAAGTTATACTGTAATTATTACCGATTCAGCGGGTTGTTCTCAAAGCAAGGATGTTACAATAACGCAACCAACAGGCTTGTTGGCAAGCATTAATAATTTGGTTAATGTTGGTTGTTTTGGTGAAAAAACAGGTTCAGCCTCAGTAAATGTTGTTGGCGGTAAATTGCCTTACAGCTATTTATGGAATACAGTGCCTGTGCAAACAAACAATATAGCAACTAATTTATCAGCGGGTAATTATTCTGTTTTAATAAATGATGCAAATGGTTGTTCTGGTTCATTGAATTTTACAATTTCGCAACCTGATGGTTTTTCCTTTAATCTTATTAGTTCTAAAAATGTTACTTGTTTTGGTAAAAATAATGGTTCAGCAACTGTTGTAGCAAGTGGCGCAAATGGTCCTTTTAGTTACAGTTGGAATACCGTTCCTGCTCAATTGAGTGCCTCTGCTGATAGTTTGTATGCAGGAACTTATAGTGTTACTGCAACCAATGCTAAAGGTTGTACCCAACCAATGAGTGTAACAATTACTCAGCCTACTCCGTTTTCCGCAAGTATAACAAGTTCAAAAAATAGTACTTGTTATGGAAATAACAATGGTTTTGCACAGGTAAATGCAAGTGGTGGCGTTGCTCCATATAATTATAGTTGGAATACTGTTCCTGAACAAACCTCTAATTCTATTTCAGGTTTATCGGCTGGTACGTATACAACAACAGTTTCTGATCAATTGGGATGTTCACAAATAATTTATGTTTCAATTTATGAACCTTCACAACTTTTGGCGAGTGTAACAAGTTTAAAAAATGTTAGCTGCAGTAGTTATAATACGGGTTCTGCAACATTAAATGTAAGTGGAGGGTCATTACCTTATACGTATGCATGGAATTCAATACCTATTCAAACAAATAAAAAAGCAATAAATCTTAGCGTTGGTTCCTATACCGCAACAGTAACCGATGCGTCTGGTTGTAACAACTCTGTTTTTGTAACTATTACTGAACCCGCAGTTTTAGTTGCAAATATAACTAATGTAAAAAATGTGACACGTTATGGAGGTAAAAATGGCTCTGCAACTGTAAGTGTAAGTGGTGGTACTCCCCCATATACTTATTCCTGGAACACTAGTCCTATTCAAAAATCGATGACAGCTAATAATCTTGCGGCAGGTGAATACTTGGTTAAAGTGACAGATAAATTAGGTTGTAGTATTATTAAATCTGTTGTAATAACACAACCTTTAAAATTAAAGGCTACCATATCATTGAAAAAAAGTATGGGAGATACCGCTAGTTTAATAGTGAGTGTTGAAGGTGGTGTGCCGCCTTATACGTATACATGGACAACCGTTCCTGAAGCTTATTCTGCAATGGTTACAGGTTTATATCCTGGTACTTACCGTGTTTTAGTTCATGATTTTAATTTGGATGAGGCTACGGACTCAATAACAATTGAAGCTAGAGGTATTACGTTTTCTCCTAAAGATACAACTAAGATGGATGATCCATCTGGCTTAAATGTATACCCTAATCCTGCTGTTGGAGGAGAGTTTTATATTAATAACGACAATATTTTTAAAGAAGAAAGTGTTTTGGTTGTTCTTTTTAATTCTTCCGGACAAGAAGTATATTCAAAAGTTATTATGAAAGGGGAAACTACCGCTGTTGACCTTGAAGGCAGATTAGCCGCAGGCATTTACTATGTGGTTGCTAGTTCTAATGATAATTTATATAAGAAAAAATTGTTAATCACTAAATAAAAAAATACAATGTTTTACTTTATGAATTGAATAGTTACACACCAATCCGCTCACCCATTTTTACAAAACTTTCAATGTGTTTTTTGGTGTTATCTAAAATATCCGAATCAATCGCTAGTTTATCTTTATCCACTAAAACTACAATGGTAGAACCTCCAAAAGTAAAATATCCCATTTCTGCTCCTTTTTTTATTTCCTGATTGGGAGTAAATGTTTTAATAATACTACCCACCATTGTTGCGCCCACAGGAGCAATAATAATATCCCCTTTATCTTTAGCATTTAAAATACAATATTCACGTTTGTTTTCGCAAAATACCTTGGTAAAATTACTTGCTAGGGCATAAGGAGATACTGAATAATAATCACCTTTAATTTTGGTAATATCTGAAACTAAGCCATCACAAGGGAAATGGAATCTATGATAGTCGTTAGGCGCCAACCTAAGAATAAACATGGAAGCATTTTTATGTTTTTCTGCCAATGTTTTATTGTTTAAAAATTCGGGAAGCGTAAATTCTCTTCCTTTTACAAAAAAATTATTTACATCTGCTACGTTTTCAAATGCCAATAATTTTCCATCACCTGGCGATACAAATCCATTTTCTATTGGTCGTGCAGTTGGTTTTAATTTTCGATAAAAAAAATCATTAAAAGAGCTGAATTCTGAAATTGATTTTTCAGATTCATTCATATTTATTCCCAACTGATTAACAAAGGCTTGGATTTTTTTTACAGAAGAGGGTTTGTTCATTTTTCTACCGTAAATTTCTGAAATAAACTTACGTTTGGCAATTGGTAAAATAGCGGTTTTTCCAAAAGGATTATCGTATAAAAATTTCAATAAGCCTTCAGCTGGAGGAGTTTCCGTTATTATATTTCCTGTTTTTCTATCTATAAATTTTATTTGCATAAAAGACCTGCGATTTATTTTAACTAATATAGGGATTTAAGTTCAATAAATACCCTTAAAACTCAATGAACTCGTTACAATTTTAAGCAAAATAGATTAGAAATGGAACATTTTCGTATACCAAACCATTTTGATTGTAAAATTTAAATGTCGGAGGTGATGCAAGCAATTGATAATTGCTTAGATGGTATGAAGGTACGAATGCAATTAAAATGGTGAATAAAATTGAATTAAAAAATTGTGAAATTAGTTTCGAAATAAATATCTGTAAAAAAGAAAAGCCGTTTCTGTTCAGAAACGGCTTTTCTTTTTTTTTTAATTTTCAAATATTACGGAGCAGCAACCGCCGAGGGTTTTGCTTTTAATGTTTTAACAGCATCAACCATTGCTTGAGCAGATTTTTCATTATACGCATCACCACTTTCAATATCTTTAATTACATACGATACGTTACCCGGTTTTGCAACCGTGTAAAAATGAAAGTTGGAATTGGGCATATCTCCAATTTTCGATTCCCAAAATAATAAAGAGGGTTCATCATAAATAAAACGTTGCAGTTTAAATACTTCGTCGCCTGCAATATCACTTTTTCTTAAAGTCATATCACCTTCACCTTGTTCAATTGAAACCTGAAACTCGTTACCTACTTTAATTTCGGTAGCTCCCCAGGGCTGTTCAATAATTTCCATTTTGCGTTTGGCAGAGTCGGGAACAATCATGGTAAGCGTATCGCCAGCAACTACTAAATTGATTTTCATCATCCCCGGTAAAATAACTTCTTCTTCCGTTTTTGAACCACCACAACTTGCAAAGCCTATAATTACAGGGGCAGCCAATAATATACATATTTTTTTCATGAACAGATATTTTTTTGTTTTGTGTAGCAAATATATACTATTTAATTAACATAAAAATAATGTAACAAACTTGATTGTTTTATCGTTTTCTTGCTTCGTAATTCATCTATATTTGTAAGAAACAAATTTCGAAAATAATAATGAAAATATACACCAAAACAGGTGATAAAGGTCAAACTTCCTTGATAGGGGGGACCCGTGTTCCCAAACATCACATACGTATTGAAGCGTATGGAACAGTAGATGAACTAAATTCATACATTGGTTTAATTCGTGATCAGCCGATAGACGAACACAGTAAAAAAATATTGATAGAAATTCAGGATCGTTTGTTTACAATTGGTTCCATGTTGGCATCAGATCCCGAAAAATCAAAAATGAAAATTCCGGGTTTGATCGAAGACGACATTACATTGTTGGAAAATGAAATGGATAAAATGAATGAAACCTTACCTGAAATGCGTTCGTTCGTATTGCCGGGTGGTCATACTACCGTATCTTTTTGTCATATTACCCGTTGCGTTTGCCGTAGGGCAGAACGATTAACGATACATCTTTCGGAGAATAACCTGGTGCCCGATTTGGTAATTAAATATTTGAACCGTTTAAGTGATTATATTTTTGTGCTTTCCCGCAAATTTACACAGGATTTAAAGGCTCAGGAAATACCTTGGAAGGCTCGGATGTAAATAATTATAACATAACACTTTGATTAGTGGAATTAATATTTACTTTTGCACAAATATTAAAAAAAACATACAAATTATTTTAAGGGGAGCATTTGTTTTAATTTCTTCTTAATTTCAAAAATAAATAAACAATGTACTGGACACTTGAATTAGCAAAAAATTTAGAAGATGCGCCTTGGCCGGCAACAAAGGACGAATTGATTGATTTCGCAATTCGTTCGGGTGCTCCAATGGAAGTAATTGAAAACCTTCAGGAAATTGAAGACGAAGGAGAAACGTATGATACCATTGAAGAAATTTGGCCCGATTACCCTACCAAAGATGATTTCTTTTTTAACGAAGACGAATATTAAGAATACGTTAAATATTAGGTTATTAAGTTAAAAGCCCTGTTGCTAAATATGTAACAGGGCTTTTCTTTTGAATCTGTTAATTTGGCAGTTTTCCTTTATCAGGAACGAATATTGCCAATGTCATGCTTCAAAGCTAAATTTTAACTATTTTTGCATCCCTTGAATGGATAAATAGCAAACGATTAAAGAATATCGTTTACAATAAATAATATTTAATTTTTTAATTTTTTCAATCTTCAATTACTTTATAATGTTAGATTTTATCACAAAAAAAATTTCCAAAATCTTTGGAACTAAATCCGATAGGGACTTAAAAGAGATACAGCCAATACTAGCTAAAATATTAGCTGAATTTGCTAAACTATCGAGCATCAGTAATGATGAGTTGAGAGCGAAGACACTTGATTTTAAAAAACGTATTGTTGAACGTTCTTCAAAAGAACAAGGTCGTATCGATGAAATTCGTAAACAAATAGATGCCGATACAGCACTTGATATCGAAGCAAAAGAAAAGTTATATGAAGAAATTGATGCGCTTGAAAAAGTAATTATTTCTAACAACAAAGAAATTCTTGACGAAATTTTACCTGAGGCTTTTGCAGTAATGAAAGAAACTGCAAAACGTTTAAAGGAAAACAAAACACTTGAAGTAACCGCTACAGAAATGGATCGCAAACTTGCATCCAAACGTGATTCCATTGTTATCAATGGTGATAAAGCCATTTGGAGCAATTCATGGGCAGCAGCAGGTAATACCGTTACCTGGGATATGGTGCATTACGATGTGCAATTGATTGGCGGTATCGTTTTACATCAAGGGAAAATTTCTGAAATGGGAACTGGTGAAGGAAAAACCTTGGTAGGTACCTTGCCTGTTTATTTGAATGCCCTTTCGGGAAGAGGTGTTCACGTGGTTACCGTAAATAATTACCTTGCAAAACGTGACTCTGAGTGGAACGGTCCAATATTTGAATTCCATGGTTTATCAGTTGCGTGTATCGATAAACACGAACCTAACTCTGAAGAGCGCAGACAAGCTTATTTATCAGACATTACATTTGGTACCAATAACGAATTTGGTTTTGATTACTTGCGTGATAACATGGCAAGAAGTCCGGAAGACCTAGTACAACGCAAACATAATTATGCCATTGTTGATGAGGTGGACAGTGTATTGATTGATGATGCACGTACTCCATTAATCATTTCCGGACCTACACCTAAAGGCGATAATCAGGAATTTGCATCCTTAAAACCACGTATCGAAAGAATTGTTACCGCCCAAAAAGCGTATGTAAATACTGCTTTGGCAGATGCCAAAAAATTTATTACCGAAGGCAAAGAAAAAGAAGGCGGAATGGCTATTTTAAGGGCGCACAGAGGCTTGCCTAAAAATAAAGCAACCATTAAATATTTAAGTGAGCCGGGTATAAAAGCGTTATTGCAAAAAACGGAGAATTTTTACATGCAGGATCAGTCGCGTGAAATGCACGTAGTTGATGCCGAATTGTATTTTGTGATTGACGAAAAACACAATACCATTGAACTTACCGAAAAAGGAATTGATTTGATATCTACTTCTTCCGAAGATGGGAAATTTTTTATACTACCCGATGTAGGCGCTGCCATTGCAGAAATTGAAAAATCAAAAATGCCTGCAGAAGAAAAATTGAAAATAAAGGATGAACTTATTCGTGATTATTCGATTAAATCGGAGCGTGTACATACTGTTAATCAATTGTTGAAAGCGTACGCTTTGTTTGAAAAAGATGTGGAGTACGTTATCATGGATGGCAAAGTAAAAATTGTTGATGAACAAACAGGTCGTATCATGGAAGGCCGCCGTTATTCCGACGGTTTACATCAAGCCATTGAAGCCAAAGAAAATGTAAAAGTAGAAGCGGCGACACAAACGTATGCCACGGTTACTTTGCAAAATTATTTCCGTATGTACAGCAAATTGGCGGGTATGACGGGTACTGCCGAAACAGAAGCAGGTGAGTTTTGGGATATTTATAAATTAGATGTTGTTACCATTCCTACCAATCGCCCGATACAACGTAAAGATGAGGAAGATCTGGTATTTAAAACCAAACGCGAAAAATACAATGCCGTTATTGATGAAACAGTAAAGTGTGTTGAAGCCGGACGACCGGTATTGGTTGGTACTACTTCTGTTGAGATTTCTGAGTTACTGAGCCGTATGCTAAAATTACGCAACATCAAACACAACGTCTTGAATGCGAAAATGCACCAAAAAGAAGCAGAAATTATTCAAGAAGCTGGTTTAGCAGGAACAGTAACTATTGCAACTAATATGGCCGGCCGTGGTACCGATATTAAACTTGGACCTGGAGTAAAAGATGCAGGTGGTTTAGCTATTATAGGTACCGAGCGTCATGAGTCGCGCCGTGTCGACAGGCAGTTGCGTGGTCGTGCGGGTAGACAAGGAGATCCAGGTTCTTCTCAATTCTTTGCTTCCTTGGAAGATGACCTGATGCGCTTGTTTGGTTCGGAACGTATTGCTAAAATGATGGATAAAATGGGTATTGAAGAAGGTGAAGTGATTCAACATTCCATGATTACCAAATCCATTGAACGTGCACAAAAGAAAGTAGAAGAGAACAATTTTGGTACTCGTAAACGTTTGATTGAGTATGACGATGTAATGAATTCTCAACGTGAAGTAATTTATAAAAAACGCCGTCACGCTTTGTTTGGTGAGCGTTTAACAATTGACATTGCCAACTCAATTTATGATACTTGTGAATCCATTGTAAATGAATTTCATGAGGTAAAAGATTATGAGAATTTTAAGTTGGAAGTATTCCGCATTCTTTCAATTGAGCCGCCTGTTACCGAAAATGAATTTACAAGTACAAGTGCAAAACAAATTTTAGTGCAATTGTATCAACTTGCCGAAGAGCATTATAACCATAAGAGTGACGCTATTGCAGGAGATTCTTTTCCCGTTGTTAAAAATATCTATGAAAATAAATCCAATACCTTTGAAAACATTGTAACACCTTTATCCGATGGCATAAAATCGTTACAGGTGGTAGTTAATTTAAAACGTGCTTACGAAACTCAAGGTCGTGAGTTGGTATTGGGGTTAGAAAAAGGCACTTCCTTATCCATGATTGACGATGCATGGAAAGAGCATTTACGTGAAATGGATGAGTTAAAACAATCCGTTCAAAACGCTGTGTACGAACAAAAAGATCCATTGTTGGTATATAAATTTGAGTCGTTTGAGTTATTTAAACGAATGATAGCAGATGTAAACAAAGAAATTGTTTCCTTTTTGATGCGTGCTAATTTACCAAGCGAAACACAAGCTCCTCCTGTTCAACAAGCAAGAGTTCAAGCTCCTGTAAAAGAACAAACACAAACCAGCAGAACAGAAGTATCTGACGAAGAACAGCCAAAACCAAAGGCTCAACCGGTTAGAGTGGAGCAAAAAATAGGCAGAAACGACCCTTGTCCTTGCGGAAGCGGTAAAAAATATAAGAGTTGTCACGGACAATAAACAATCTTTGTAAAAGCATAAAAAAGCCTCGTATTGATAAAATACGAGGCTTTTTTACAGGGTCACATCTATTTTCTGGGGAGTAACTCCATTATGCAAATAATTTTCCAAGTCTAAAGAGGAAAAAATTCACATCTGTAACACCTCTTAAATTAGCTCTTAACCCTTTTATTAAAGTCACGAAGCTCAACCACACAAAAAAATCAACGCTACACCTTCGCGCCTACGGGGGAAGCATTTGAATAGGTTCTAATTTTAATCGTCTGGACTTACTTTTTCGCTGACCATGAACAAATACAATGCCTGTATTACAGTTTACATCACTAATTCGTATTTCTTCCAGCTCAATGCGTTTCAGTCCCTGAAACAAAATAAAACCCAGCAGACTGGAATTTTTAAATCTTTTGTATGTTTGCCAAATGAATTTAGAACGCTACAAAATAAAGACTTCCACCTCCATTATGGAGTTTGAGTTTATCAGTATTGGTAAGAAAGGGGAGATAGTAAAAGTAGTTCAGTATAGTCCAACGGGTATTCCAAATGTTTATAACCTTGGTTTTGGCGACAAGGATTTAATCACTGGTAAAATATCTGATTCAGTTATATCTGATAATGGAGATGGTCAAATGGTTTTGGCAACGGTTGCCGCAACGATTTTTGAATTTACTAAAACATACCCTTCGAGCCAAGTTATCGCTGTCGGAGTTTCTAAAAGTAGAACAAGGCTTTATCAAATAGGTATCTCCAATAACCTGCAAGAAATAGGTAAGTCTTTTGATATTTATGGGTATGTTCAAGGGAAATGGACACCCTTTGAGAAGGGAAACAATTACGATGCTTTTCTTGCAAAAAAGAAAGAATAGTTGTACATTTGTATAATAAATGAAAAAGTCAATAGATAAAAAAAACGCCTCAAAGGGAACTGCTAAAGCTTCTGTCATTATAGACAAAAGATTGGATGCTTTAAGTAATACCATTCTCTTTAAGAAAAAACTGGAAAAAGCTAACAGGATTCTAGCTAAAGCTGGTCTACCTGCGTAGTTTTCATTTACTCTTATTTTACCCATTCTGTTTTATTGGTTTATTTCAACGGATGTTACCTTAATTAATATCTGTTGTTCGCTTATATATGCAAAAATTGATTGTAGTAAACTTGGTTCTGGAATTTATTTTGTAAAAGCAGTAAATCAAAGAACGGTTTTAACAGGAAAAATGGTTAAAGAGTAAAATCAAATTTTTCCATCGGGTGAATGCTTTTCAACTGTTCTTGCAGTTCATTACTCCAACAAAAAAGCCTTGTATTTTATCAATACGAGGCTTTTTTATATTCAGAGAAAATTATAAATTATCTTCTTCCAGGCGCACCCCTTCTGCCATGTAAATGGTCGTGTTTATGTGAAATGGGATGGTGATGAATAGGTTTTTGTTCATCGCCGCCTTTATCCTCTTTTTTGCCTTTCATTGTAGTGTAAAATGCAATAAATATAACAAGTACAAAGCCTACCCCCATATATACATAACTCATAAACTCATTGTGGGCAGCCTTTTCCTTTTCCTCCGCCAAGTTTACTTCCGCCATTGCTTGAGCGGTAAATACTACCATCATAAAAAGGAAAGAACTTAGCGCTCTCCATGCTTTTTTTTGTTGGATTTTGTCGAAATTTAATTTTAAAGTTTCCATATTTTAAAGTTTTTAGTGCAACATTTAGATTATTTCCTAAAGTGTATTTTTTCTATAAAAATAAAATATATTTAGATTAATCTTTTCAATTGTACGACTAAGATGTTTTTTTATTTCGAAAGGTTGCATGAATTTTAAATAAAAAAATTTGTTAGGTAATATTCTTTGTGTATATTTGCGCCGTTAAGTACAACTAGGAAGAAAAGAGGGGACAAAAGTCCCCTCTTTCTTTTTCAATAATGAGCATGATTACAGTAGATAAAATAAAAGAAATAGTAGATATAAAATTAGCCGAAAGCACTAATTTTATTGTTGATATAAGCGTAAAGCCCGGTAATAAAATTGTTATTTTGTTGGATAACGATAAAGGGGTTTCTATCAGCGATTGTGTGGCAATGAGTCGCCACGTTGAATTTAGTTTGGATCGCGAACAGGGTGATTTTGAATTGAATGTTATGTCGCCAGGACTTACGGAACCATTGAAAATTTTACGTCAGTACCAAAAATACCTCGGAAAAGAGGTAGATGTGGTAACAAAAGAAAATAAAAAGTTGACAGGTAAGCTTATTTTGGCAAATGAGCAAGGTATTCTGTTGGAAAGCCATACAAAAGAAAAAGTAGAAGGTAAAAAAGGGAAACAAATTATCATAAATAACATCAATTTAACATTTAATCAAATCAAAGAAACTAAAATTGTAATATCATTCTAACAATCTAAAAAAATGGAAAGTATCAATTTAATTGAATCGTTTTCGGAGTTCAAAGAAGTTAAGAACATCGACAGAGCAACATTGATGAGCATCATTGAAGACGTATTTCGTAGCATGTTATTGAAAAAATATGGTTCGGACGAAAATTTCGACATCATTGTTAATCCCGACCGTGGTGATATTGAAATTTGGCAAAATCGTGAAATAGTAGACGATGAATTTGCCGAAGATAGCTTTGATTTTGATGAAGGAAAACATATCGGTTTAACCGAAGCACGTAAAATTGAAGCTGATTTTGAAATTGGTGAAGAGGTTACTACACCAGTGAAATTACTTGATTTTGGACGACGCGCTGTTTTGGCTGTTAGACAAAATTTAGTTTCTAAAATTTTAGAACTGGAAAAAGATAGTTTGTATAAAAAATACAAAGAAAAAGTTGGTGAAATCATGACAGGTGAGGTTTATCAAATTTGGAAAAAAGAATTGCTTATTTTGGATGAAGATGGTAATGAGTTAATATTGCCTAAAACAGAGCAAATACCATCTGATTTTTTCAAAAAAGGAGATGGTATTCGTGCAGTTGTTGCAAGAGTTGAAATGAAAAACAATACACCGGTAATTATTTTATCACGTACATCTCCTGCATTCCTTGAAAGATTATTTGAATTGGAAGTTCCTGAAGTATTTGACGGACTTATTACCATCAAAAAAATTGTTCGTGAACC
>CANFLQ010000082.1 GCA_947447995.1 Bacteroidota bacterium
ATTATGCTGCTGATCCTGTGGTACAATACATGAGCAAGGATGAATTACAAAAAGCAATTACAAAAACACGTAAAGCAATGGACATTGCTGCTAAAGGATTCGATTTTATTGAAGCCGCACGCTTGCGCGATGAAATGTTTGCGCTGGAAAAATTATTTGGCAGTAAATAGGCATAAATATTGTGGGAGAAAGAGCTATTAAATTTACGCCACGTTTCAACTTTTGGCTTTTGAAGAATAGAATATAAACAACCAGATTATGCAAAAAATAATAGTAGTATTTATTTTATTTGCAATTGTTTTTAGCGCTGCTTGTCATAAAAAATATGGCAAACACTCAAATACATCTAAACAAATAACAGCAATAGATAATTTTTCTAAAATTAAGAACCTAATTGTTGATTCTAACGTAAATATGAACATAATTGGGTCTGAATATGTAATTGATAGTGCTAAAATAAATAACGATATTTTATCGTTATTTGTAAATTATGCGGGCGGTTGTAAAACACATACATTTGAATTGTATTCAAATGCCGAATATGCAAAATCATTACCACTGCAAACATGGGTATGCTTAAAACATACAGGTAATGATGATGCTTGCAGACAATTAATTTCAGAAGAGTTGAAATTTAATATTTCCCAGCTTCAACATAAAGGACAAAACACAGTTGTAATAAACATTGGGAACAAACAAAAAATAGCATACTCTTACAAATAAAATACAAAGTTGAAACAGATACAAACAACTCATAAAATTATATCCGGGAAAATTACTTTTTCTGTTTTGCTCCTATTCACTATATTTTACAATGTTGTAAATGCGCAGTATAGTCAGGGTGGTCAACCCTATTCATTTGGCGATAATTTAAGGGAAATTGCTCTTGAACTTCCTAAACAGGAGATATTACCAGCTTTTGACTTAGCGCCTTTGATTAAAGAAGATTCAATAAACGATGAAAATAAAGCACCTTTTCGTTTTGGTTATAACCACACTGTAAATTATAGTTTTAGCAATTCGGGAACATGGACTGTTTTGCCAAACGGCGACAGACTGTGGCAATTAAGCATTAAATCGGCGGGAGCATTGGCGTTAAATTTAGCCTTTGAAGATTTTTTTATGCCCGAAGGAGCAAAATTATTTATCTATTCTGCCGATAAAAATCAAGTAACAGGCGCTTTCACAAAATTAAATAATCAGGAGGATAAAGGCTTTGCAACGGATTTAATACTTGGCGATGCAGTTGTTTTAGAATATTATGAACCTGCCGAAGTTGCTCATCAGGGACAACTAAAAGTATTTCGTGTTACGCACAGCTACAGAGCTATTAAGGACTATATCGGCAAGTCTTTTGGCAAATCAGGAACTTGCCAACAAAATATTAACTGCACCATTGGAGCTAATTGGCAAAAGGAAAAAAATGCTGTAGTTTTTTTAATTATCAATGGCAGTAAGGTTTGTAGCGGCACATTAATTAATGATGTAGCGCAAGACAGCAAACCCTATGTACTAACAGCTAACCATTGCGGCTCAACCGGATACAATACATGGGTGTTCCGTTTTAATTGGGAAGCTCCGGGATGCTCTAATCCTAGTACATCGCCAAGTTCATTGTCCTTATCAGGTTGTGTAAAAAGAGCTTCCAGTGCCGCTTCAGATTTCAGCTTAGTTGAAATTTCGGGTGGTTTGGTAGGCATGACTATTCCTGCAAGTTATAATCCCTATTTTGCAGGCTGGTCGCGCGATAATATACCAGCAACAAGTGCAACATGTATTCATCATCCAACTGGAGATATTAAGAAAATTTCACAAGCGCTAAATGCAACACAATCCAATTTTTTTTCGGGTGCCGACTGCTGGAGAGTTGGCAAATGGACAACAGGATGTACAGAAGGAGGCTCTTCCGGTTCGGGGTTATTTGATCAAAATCATAGACTTATCGGGCAACTGTTTGGCGGCCCTTCCGATTGCGCAGCAAATACAATTGACATGTATGATAATTTTGGAAAGTTTGCCACTTCATGGCTTGGTGAAGGTACTGATGATACGCAATTAAAACATTGGTTAGACCCCGATAATACTGATACATTGATGATAAACGGCACCGATTCACTTACCCTTGGAATACCAACTTACGATGCTCAAACAATATCCGCACTTAACATATATCCTAACCCAAGCAGTGGTAATTTTAACTTTCAAATAACACTTACTAAACCTCAACTTGTAACGGCTAAAGTATATGATATGCTTGGGCAAACAATATGTATCAAATCATTTCCTAATATTTTAAATGAAGTATATACGATTGATTTAAACTCCGAAAATAACGGCATTTATTTTATGGAAATTTCCACCCCAAACTACAAACTAGTAAAAAAAATAAGTTTGCTTAAATAATTATTACCTAACTCATCCTGCCCTATTTTACTGATATTTTAATACCTTCGTTGTAGATACAATGCAAGATATACACAACATATTAAAACAATATTGGGGCTTCCAAAACTTCCGTCCGTTACAGGAAAACATCATACAATCCGTATTAAACGGAAATGATACCTTAGCCCTGTTGCCTACAGGTGGTGGTAAATCAATATGCTTCCAAGTTCCTGCATTAGCAAACGATGGAATTTGTATTGTTATTTCCCCCTTAATTGCTTTGATGAAAGACCAAGTGGAAAGCTTGGTAAATAAAGGAATAAAAGCTGTTTCCATCACCTCCAATATGCAAAGGCGCGAAATTGATATTGCGCTCGACAATTGTGTACATGGCAACATTAAGTTTTTATACCTATCGCCCGAAAGGTTGGAAACTGATATTGTGAAAGTACGTTTGCTGAAAATGAAAATAAACCTAATTGCTATTGATGAAGCGCATTGTATATCACAATGGGGTTATGATTTTAGACCCAGTTATTTAAAAATAGAAAACTTACGCGAATTACTTCCAAATGTGCCTGTATTGGCTTTAACAGCTACCGCAACAGAAGATGTTATAAAAGATATTCAAAAAAAACTACGCTTTAAAAAAGAACTTGTTTTTAGGAAAAGTTATGAAAGAAAAAATCTTTCTTACATCGTTTTAAATGAAGAGGACAAACTGGCAAGGCTTGTTAAAATTGCAACTAATTTAAAAGGTTCGGGAATTGTATATGTGCGTAACCGCAAAAAAACACACGAGGTTGCGGGCTATCTGGCAAGCAATAAAATAGCTGCCGATTTTTATCATGCAGGGTTAACTCCTACTATGAGGGATCAAAAACAAAGCAACTGGATGCAAAATAAAACAAGAATCATTGTTTGCACCAATGCCTTTGGAATGGGAATCGACAAATCCGATGTTGATTTTGTGGTACACATCGATTTGCCCAATACATTGGAAGCTTACTTTCAGGAAGCAGGGCGTGCAGGACGCAACGAACAAAAAGCTTTTTCAATTTTACTCTACAACAACAACGATAAAATTGAACTGCAACGCAACGTGGAATTGAGTTTTCCAAGCATCGAAGAAATAAAGCAAACCTATCAAGCATTGGCAAATTATTATCAACTTGCCACAGGTTCTGGCTTAGGTGTAACTTTTAATTTTGATATTGCTCAGTTTTGTGATACCTATAATTTACAAGCCTTCACCGTTTTTAACTGCTTAAAATTTATTGAGCGCGAAGGTTACATCTCCACAACAGAGGCAATTTTTCAACCTTCAAAAATTAAATTTGAACTCAACCGAGATGATCTGTACAAATTTCAAATTGCATCTCCTACATTTGATACATTCATAAAACTATTGCTACGCAGCTATTCCGCACTGTTTGATAATTTTGTTAAGATTAATGAATTTGATTTGGCAAAAAAAATAAATTCATCACGTGATGAAACAATAAAAAAAATAAATTATTTGCATCAGCATAAAGTGCTTACTTACATACCACAAAATGAAGCTGCCCAAATTACTTTTGAACGGGAAAGGATTGATAGCAAAGATATATTTATCTCCAACGAAAACTACAAACTTTTAAAACAACGTGCACTTACCCGAATGGAGGCGGTAATCAATTATGCCGAAAGTGCCAACCAGTGCCGCAGTAGAATTTTACTGAGCTATTTTGGAGAAAACAATGTTGATAGATGTAACCAATGCGATGTATGTTTAGAAGAAAATAAAAAAACATTACACAACGATGAGTTTGAAAAAATCAGCACTCAAATAAAAGAACTACTTGCTGTTCATGCTTTATCAATAACCAATTTGGTAAATGCATTAACGGAAGGCAACGAAGATAAACGCATACGCACTATACAATGGTTAATTGATAATGATCAATTAAAATATAATGATGAAACCTTACTTGTATTAAAAGCATAGTGAAAAACAAAAAGTATAAATAAATCCCCTCAAACTAATTCGTAAATTCGCATAAATTATCAATCAATTAAATTTATGATCAAAGTAACATTAACAAGCGGAAAGGATCACAGCTTACACCGTTATCATCCTTGGGTATTTTCGGGAGCGATCAAAAAATTTAGTGATGATGTTAAAGAAGGTGACATCGTAGAAGTTTATTCTTCACAAAATGAATTTCTCGGAATGGGACACTTTCAAGTAGGCACCATTGCTGTACGTATGTTCTCCTTTGCACAGGTTATGCCCGATTTTGCTTTTTGGAAAAGCAAAATTCAATCGGCATACAACTTTCGTAAACAATTACACTTAGTTGATAATCCTTCCACCAATTGTTACCGTTTACTTTTTGCAGAAGGCGACGGCTTGCCCGGATTTATTATTGATTTTTATAATGGCACCGCTGTATTTCAATCCTACTCCATTGGCATGCACTTAACAAAACATGAATTTGTGAAAGCTCTCAAAGAAGTAATGGGCGATTCGCTTGTTGCTGTATTTGATAAAAGTGAAGATACTATGCCCAAGCAAGCTCCGATCAAAGCAACAAATGGTTATTTGTACAAAAAAGATGAGTCGATTCCAGCAAATACAATTGTTTTAGAAAATGACAATAAATTTTATATTGACTGGGAAGGCGGTCAAAAAACAGGTTTTTTTCTGGATCAACGAGAGAACAGAAAATTACTTGCCAGTTATTCAAAAGATAAAGTGGTATTGAATACGTTTTGTTATACCGGTGGATTCTCGGTTTATTCCGCCAACGCAGGAGCAAAAGAAGTTCACTCAACAGACATTTCAAAAAAAGCAATTGAACTTACCGATAGAAATATTGAGTTGAACAACATCCAAAATCATCAGTCATTTGCAGTGGATACGTTTGAATTTTTAAAACACAAAGAAAACATTTACGACATTATAGTGCTTGACCCTCCCGCATTTGCGAAACATCAAAATGTAAAGCACAATGCTATTATGGGTTATAAACGATTAAATTACGAAGCCATGAAACAAATAAAACCGGGCGGAATTTTATTTACTTTCTCTTGTTCTCAAGTGGTTGATAAAAACACGTTTAACAGTACCGTTATGGCTGCAGCAATTGAAGCCGGAAGAAATGTAAGAGTGCTTCATCACCTGTCTCAACCGCCGGATCATTGTGTAAATATTTTTCATCCGGAAGGTGAGTATTTAAAGGGGCTTGTTGTACATGTAGAATAATTTTTTCTGAACCCCGGAGACACAGAGAACACAAAGAAACACGGAGATGTAAATTATAAACAATATAAATTAAATAAATAAATTCTTCGTGAAACTCCATTATTTCTCTGTCTCCGCGGTAAAAAATTAAATGCTTAATTATTAAAAAACGATAATTAGAAAACAATTAAAATGAGTAAAGTAAATTCAAAACCAACCAAAAATAATCAGCCACAAGCAAAAAAAACAGTAGCAACTCCAAAGGCTGTATATCCAATTAAATTTGCATGGGGCATTGTAATAGCAGCCATCGCTTTTATTTTATTTGCCAATACTATTTCACATGATTATGCTTTAGATGATTCGGGTGCTATCACCGAAAACCGTTATGTACAGGAAGGTTTTCACGGTATCCCTAAATTATTGAAAGTAGATTTCTGGCATTTTTCCAATGTTCATTTAGGTTATTATCGACCATTATCACTTATCACTTTTGCAATTGAATATCATTTTGTGCAAAAAAATCCACATGTTAGCCATTTCATCAATATTCTAATTTTTGCCTTTTCAGGATTTTTTCTTTTCATTGTTCTCAATAAATTGTTTAATTCCTTTAATCCCCTATTCCCCTTTATTGTTGCGCTGCTCTACATTGCCCATCCTATACATACCGAAATTGTTGCCAACATAAAAGGTAGGGATGAAATCCTTAGCTTTTTTAATACCATGGCAATGATGTGGTTTGCCTTAAAATACATTGATACAAAAAAAGTACTGTTCCTTGCTCTTGGTCTTGTTAGTTGCTATTTGGCTATGTTATCAAAGGAAACCGCCTTAACAGGTGTATTGCTTTTGCCTGTCATCTTTTTTTATTATACCGATATGAACGTAAGCGGCAGTCTAAAAAAAGCAATCCCATTTGCTGCCGTAGCCTTATTATTTTTTATTCAGAAAAAACAATTATTAGGTACGCTTAGCGGTATTATTCCGGACGATATTGTAAATTATCCGTACGTAAAAAGCAATATAAAATTGCCTACCACATTTATGTTATTTGCTTTTTGTTTACGACTTTTAATTGTGCCACATCCGCTTCGTTACGACTACTCCTTTAACCAAATGCCGGCAGTAACCATTGGCAACGGCTGGGCTTTATTGGGCGTACTTATATTTTTTACAGGCGCGTACTATGCGTACAAACTTGCACTTAAAAAAAATATTTTTGGATTAGCATTAAGTATTTTTTACATCACACTTATCCCTTCACTCGCATTTACCATTATGCGTGGCGGTATTTTTGCCGAACGTTTTTTATTTTTTCCGGCATTGGGTTTCTGCATTGCATTGGTATACGGAGTTGCACTGTTAACCAAAACTAATATTTCTGCAACAGCAGATAATACAATAAGCTGGCTGAAAACAAATACTAAATTTATTGCCCCCTTTGTTATTTTATTTGTTTTATATTCGTTTAAAACGGTAGATAGAAACAAAGCCTGGGAAGATAATTTTACTTTGTTTAGCACCGACATTAAATCAGGGAAGAACAGCGCGCAAAATCAACGACATTTAGGTAATCAATATATTTACTTAGCATCCAACGAAAAAGATTCTCTTAAAAAAATTGAATTTGCAAAAGAAGGTATTGATGCATTAAAACAATCGTTACGAATTTATCCTAAGTTTGGAGAAAGTTATTATCAGATAGGACTCGCTTACCAAATTATCACACCCAACAAAGATTCTTCTATCTATTATTATAACAAAGCTATCCAAACCGCACCAGGATATGCTTACAGCTATTATAACTTAGGAATAGTCTATCAAACAATGGGCAAAAACAATGTGGCTTCGTTTTATTACAACGAAGCTATAAAGTATAATCCTGAATATTTAGAGCCCAAACAAGCTGCCGAAAATTTAAAAGCTGTTGGTATTGATGTACACATCAACCCGCTTACATCCATGATTGATACGAGCAGAACAGATAAAAATTCCGGATACTATTACGACCTTGGAAATTATTATGCTTCGCAAAGTGATTATACACAAGCTGCAAACAGCTTTGCAAAAGCAATTGATTTGGACAGAAGAAATGAAGGCGCTTACATCAACCTTTCCAATTGTTACGGTATGCTTAAACAATATGATAAATCACTTGCCGTTTCCAATCAATTACTTTCTATCAATCCTAAAAATACAACTGCTTTAAAAAACATTGCTGTAATGTATAACCTAATGGGCAATACCGAAAAATCAAATGAGTATTTGCAAAAAATGAATGAGGTGATGGGGAATTAAAAACTTCAACCTTCTATCTAGATGGAGAAATATTCAATAAAAAGTATTTTTATCTCTTTTTTAATTAATATAATTTACTCGATATTCTATAAATATACTACCTTGCACACTTAAATTACAAACCCTTATAACTAAACCCATGAAAAAAAATCTATTACTAACAGCTGCATTAATTGGTGCATTCTTTACATCTTGTGATACAAAGGATGAAACTACTCCAACACCTACTGCGGGTGGAACAACAACTACTCCAACAGTATCGTATTTAATATACAAAGATAGTACAACAATAACTGGTTCATCACCATCTACAGAAGTTAGAAAATTTTCATACAATAGCAGCAAAAAGTTAGTAAAAGTAGAACACAGAGAGTTACCCAGTGCTTCTTATTCTGTGTTTGACACCCTAATTTATAATGGAAGCGGACAACTTATCACTGTTAAAAATTACAGTGTAAGCAATGCAACAGCTAATCAAACATCTACTTATACTTATAATGGTTCAGGACAATTAACAAAGGTTGTTCAAGTAGTTATGAATACTTCAACAACATTTTCATATACATATACTTCAGGTAAAATCACAGGTATGATCGCGAGTAATTCTACAAATGGTCTAACAATCAGTAACATTGTTTACAATGGTGATAATATAGCTTCATTTATTTTTGACGGAGATCCTACAACAGCAACCACTGAAACAACAGCAGCTAACCCATATTATGGTTTAAATTTTGATCCTACTGATTTTATTAATATGATAAATAAAAACAATATGCTAATGGCTTATTCTACTGCAGACCCTACAATTTTTATTCAAAATACCAAATATACTTACGCTAATGGCAGAGTTGCAACATCCATTGACACCGTTGTAGATACTACTGTTACACCTGCCGTAACAACTGTAGCTACAACGTACATAACCTATAAAGCGTATTAGAAAAAAGAACAAAAACAAAAAAGGCTGCTTCAAAAATTGAAGCAGCCTTTTTTATTACAAAACTGAACCACTCTGCACTAAAAGTGCAGAGGTTCAAAAAAAATAATGAAATTATTTCGTAGCAAATATCAAATCGAGAGCATCATTGCGAGGAACGAAGCAATGACGCCAACAAGTGAAATTTTGTAGAAACTGAAAGCCTTGCACTGAAAGTGCATAGTTTTGAACTAACGAACTGAAAAAATATTTTTTTTGTTTTTAATTGAAAAAGGCTTGTTATCAATGATAACAAGCCTTTTATTTTTACATAGATTTATCAACCTTATTTATTATCCCATTCATTTCCCTTTTCCACTTGCAATATATGCAACAAGCGGTGAACAAGCGGAGCAATGGTAACGGCAGTAATGGTTAAGAATGCAACACCGCTATACAATGCATAAAACGAAGAAAATAATTTTGCATCATACGTTTTCATTTCTACTACTGGCCCCATTCCAGTAAGTATCATACTTGCCATGTAAAAACTGTCGATAAAATTTAAATTGCCAAAATATCCATATCCCAACACACCTATTACAATTGAAAAAATAATCAACAGAACAGCAAATAAAAGATATTTAAGTTGCCGGATTAAAAACTGAGGAATAGAAATTACATGTTGATGCTTGTGTTCAAATCTCATACTACAATTTTTAAACTTTATTTTTTGAGTATTAAAACTTAAAGTATAGGATTAAAAACTACGGATTGCTCTAACAGAATATGGACTGTTTTTATTAGAATTACTATGAGTATTGGTATTAAATATAAAGCTGGAAGCATTATAACCGTCAAATTGTGTTGAACTCCAATAGTTACGGGTTGAAAAATTACCCAATCCATTCAAATATAAATTAGTATACATATACGTCATGTCACCGCTGGATGGTAAAACCCAATCGGTAAAACCACCAAGTGTTAAACTGGAGCATATTTCAGCCGCAATGCCAGTAGTAGCACAACCTGTGATAATATCAATTGTATTTTGCGTTCCAGAACCAGGTGAAGCGCCTGTTGTACCAACAAGTGCAGAACTATAACATCCCCAATCGGCACTCGTACTTTGATCGGTTGCGGCTGCAATTAATCCATGGCGACCAGTATCGTCAACATAAAAAATAATTCCTCCATTATAATTTTGTCCTACTGCTATTATTTGATTTAAGGTTGTAAAACTAATTTCATTACCATAACCCACTCCAGCAATACTTTTAGCATAAGCTCTTACATAATAAATGGTATTACTTAATAATCCAGTTAAATTTACACTAAAACTATCCGTTCCGCTTACACTTAACAGTAAACTATCTGTAATTGTTGGATTAACATTAGTTGAGTAACAAACTCCTCTTTCTGTAATTGCAGATCCTCCTTGGTTGGTAACTTTACCAATACATATAGCATTATTCCCAGTAACCGAAGAGGTTACAATGGTAGTAAGTGTAGGAGTTATTAACGTGGTATTAAAAAAAAGTTCATTGGTACTATATGCTGTTCCAGCGCTATTGGTAGCATAGGCTCTCACATAATAAGTTGTATTTGGTAACAACCCCTTCATAGTACATGTAAATGCAGTAGTACCGTTACCTGCATTTACAACGTTATCAGCAATTGTAGGATGCGCTGCCGTGCTGTAACATAAACCCTTTGAGATTATTGTTGCTTCGCCATCATAAATGATAACCCCACCGCTAATTGCTGAAGATGCAGTAATATTGGATACATAATTTGTGCTCAGTGATGCCAAAGTAACGGGTATATTATCATGTTGCTTTTTACAAGCAACTGTAAATTGGAGAAAAAGTAGTGTATAAAAAAGTCTGAACGACATGTTTATAGAATTTGAATTTACGAACCGCATTTACAAATATAATAAATTGAAACTAAAAAACCCATTCACACGAATGCAAATGGGTTTTTAAAATAATATAATTTTCCAGAACAATTATTTCCCTCCAACACTTGGTGCTCCAAATCCATCACCATCTACTGTATAATATTCTCTTTTGTGATTTCTGCGATAAGCCGTTCCATTATTTCTAATGTTAGGATCTCTTTTTTGATTATCAAAATGGCTCATTTGTTTGCGTGGTTTACGCTCTTTATGAAAAAAGCCTCCTTTACCTGATCGCTCACTATCACCTTTACCAGCCGATTGAGCAAACGAAATAGATGAAAGCCCAACTAGAAATACTATCAACGCAAATACTTTTTTCATATCGAGTAATTTTAAAATTTATTTGATGTATTACAAATATAGACCAAGCTTTTAAAAAAAGCAATGCAGATAATGTAAAAAAAAATGAAATTGATTTAAAAAAAACAAAATAACGCTACTCCCCTTTAATAATAAGCGTTTCAAACAACTCAAAAGTTATCAACAAGTGATAAAAATCACTGTTTATAACTATGCAGTTAATTTTATTTTAACTAAATGATTATTTTTATGGAATCCTCAAAAGCTACTAAAACATGAGAAACTTAGTGTATTCCATATCAATATTGATATTTTTAACATTGTTTAGCAATTGTAATCAGCACAAAAAATCGGAAAATGTGCCTGTAAAGCTTGTTAAAGGCAAATACCAATGTCCTATGCGGTGTACCAATGAGGTTTTTGAACACAACGGAAATTGCCCTGTTTGTGGAACAAAATTGGAGAAAATAGTTGAAGGGTAATTATTCGATTACAGTGTTGTTTTTAAAAATTTCTGAAACGACCAAAAACGCCTAAAGGTAGCTTGTTGCCTTCTGTAGCTTGCAAAAATAATTCGCCAGTATTTAAGTTTTTTCCTGCTTTAGCTTTCAATAAATTTTCGATGATGAGAGATGAAAAACCCAATGAATATGCATTAAGAATTAAAAAATGCTCTTTATCGTCCAGCAAATTCAATACACCTTTAATCATTTCATTGATATTATCTTCCAATTTCCACTTTTCACCATTAGGACCATGACCAAAGGCTGGAGGATCTAATATAATTCCATTATATTTATTACCACGCTTTTCCTCTCGCTTCACAAACTTCAAAGCATCTTCCACTACCCAACGTATATCGGTTAAATTGGAAATATCCATATTTTCCTTAGACCAAGAAACCACTTGTTTTATAGAATCAACGTGGGTAACATCCGCTCCCGCTGCCTTTGCAGCCAAAGATGCCCCACCGGTATAGGCAAATAAATTTAATACTTTAGGTTGTGGAACCGATATGGCTTTTACCGTTTCCATAATATAATCCCAATTTGAAGCCTGTTCGGGAAATATACCAACGTGTTTAAACGATGTTAATCCCAAACGAAAGGTTATTGCTGCCTGAGAATCTTTTATACGATAGGATATACGCCATTGATCGGGCATTTCTTTAAGCTTTTTCCATTCGCCAGACGAACTGGAACGTGAAATAAATTTAATATGTGCCCGCTTCTCCCATTCGGCATTACTCAATGATTTATCCCATACAGCTTGCGGTTCGGGACGAATGGTAATGTATTTACCAAAACGCTCCAACTTTTCAAAATGACCAACATCAATTAATTCGTAATCGGTAAAATTTTGCGGAGTTAGTAGTTGCATAGTTTTGATGTGCTAATTTTTTTGATGTGCTGATTTTTGATGTGCTGATTTTTTTGATGTGCTGATTTTTGATGTGCTGATTTTTGATGTGCTGATTTTTTTGATGTGCTGATTTTTTTGATGTGCTGATTTTTTTGATGTGCTGATTTTCGATGTGCTGATGTGCCGATGGCCTTAATTTAAGAATATTTTGATAAATGCAAATGTATAAATTAATGTTTCTATTTTGTCAAAAAATTTTTAAAAAGCATTGTCTGATAG
>CANFLQ010000083.1 GCA_947447995.1 Bacteroidota bacterium
TTCAGTAATTCTTGGTGATTCCCCATTTCAATAATCTCACCTTTATCCATTACAATAATTTTGTCGGCTTTTTGTATCGTTGCCAAACGGTGTGCAATAATAATGGAGGTTCGTCCTTTGGTTAGCAAGTCAATAGCATTTTGTATTAACTTTTCCGATTCGGTATCAATGGAAGAAGTGGCTTCGTCCAATACCAATATTTTAGGATTGTAAACGTAAGCACGAATAAAAGATATTAGTTGGCGTTGCCCTACCGAAAGCATAGCTCCACGTTCCATAGTATTGTAATCATAAGTATTCGGTAGCTTGTTGATAAAGGAATCAGCACCAACAATTTTTGCGGCTTCAATTATTCTTTCGCGAGAAATATCAGGGTTATTAAGGGAAATATTATTTGCCAGGGAATCGGAAAATAAAAAGACGTCCTGTAATACTACTCCTATATTCTTTCGTAAGGATGATAGTTCATAATCACGAACATCAATACCATCAATACAAATAGAACCCTTGTTGTATTCATAAAAACGATTCAATAAATTTATTACTGATGACTTTCCCGCACCTGTGGCACCCACCAATGCTATGGTTTCACCTTGTTTAACGGAAAAGCTTACATTTTTTAAAATCCAATCTTCATCGTTATAGGCAAACGATACGTTTTTAAATTCTACATTCCCCTGTATATTTTCTGCCGATAATGAACCTGTGTTCTCAATGATATCTTGTGTATCAAACACTTTAAACACCCGTTCAGACGATACCATTCCCATTTGTAAGGTATTGAATCTATCCGCCAACATACGAATTGGACGAAACATCATGTTTAAATACATTATAAAAGAAACCAATTCACCAACAGTTGTTATGTTTTGCAATACCCCTCTTCCGCCCCACCAAACAAGTAAACCCAAAGAAACAGAAGAAAGAATTTCTACCACCGGAAAAAAGATAGAATATGCCAAGATGGAGCGTACGTTGGCATCACGGTGTTTCCCATTAATCTCTTCAAACTTTTTTTGTTCCGTTTTTTCCCTATTAAATATTTGAACAATATTCATACCTGTAATGTGCTCCTGCGTAAAGGCATTGAGACGCGCTACCTGCGTGCGCACATCCTGAAAAGACGCTTGTACTGCCTTTTTAAAAAGATAGGTAGCAAAAAACAAAAGCGGAATTGGCGTAAGAATAATAAGCGTTAACTTAAAGTTGAGCAATAACATTACAATCAATATCACCGTTATTTTTAACAGGTCACCAATAATTACTATCAACCCTTCCGAAAAAATATCGGCAACAACTTCTATATCCGAAACCGCTCTGGTAACCAATGTTCCAATGGGAGTATTGTCGTAATACTTTAAACGTAAATTAATGATGTGACGGTACAATTGTATGCGCAAATCGTTGATAATGTTTTGTCCCAAACGATTGGTTAAATACGAATCGGAAAATTGAAAAAATGTTTCTAAAAGTAATAACCCTATCAAAGCCATTGTCATATTTAACAGCATAGGTGCATTGCCTGCTGCCACATAATTATTTAAGGTATATTGAATAAGATATGGTCGCAATGGAGATAGCAGCGCCAAGGAAATAGTGGTACATACTGCCAACATAAAACTTTTACGATAAGGCACTACATAAGCAAATATCCTTTTTAGGATAACTAAATCAAACGTTTTACCGCCATCCTTTTTTTTACTTGCTTCCGCCATCAAAATAATTTTTAGGGTATTCTACTTTTGTGAGGTATAAACCGCATGCGTGTGCTGATAATCCTGCATTGGAGCGAACTTTACTATCAATTATACTTTTAAATTCTTCAATAGTTATTTTACCTTTACCCACATCCAATAGCGTTCCCACAATGGCTCTTACCATGTTGCGCAAAAAACGATCGGCCGAAATGGTAAATACCAAAAGTTCCTTTTCCTCCTTCCATTCAGCTTTATAAATTTTACAATTATTAGTAAAATTTTGAGTATTGCTTTTAGCAAAGGACGAAAAATCAATGTAATTGAACAGCTCAAGAGCGGCCTTGTTCATCTCCTCAATATTATAATTTCCATACAAATAACAAGAACGGTTTGTTTGAAAGGGATCTTTATTTTTATGGATTTTGTATTGATAGGTTCGGGAAACAGCATCAAAACGGGAGTTGGCTTTTTCGTGAACAGGGAAAATCTTTTGAATGGCAATATCTTCCGGCAGTGCATGATTAAATTTAAAAATCCACCTGTCCTCATTCTCCTTCAAATCAAGCACGGTCGCATCAAAATGAGCGAAGTACTCTGTTGCATGCACGCCTGCATCGGTACGTCCGCAACCGGTAACTAATATTGGCTGGTTCAACAATTTTGAAAGCATTTCATTCAAAACCTGCTGAACTGTTTTTACTGTATTTTCCTGAATTTGCCAACCATGGTATTCGGTTCCGTTATATGATAGTTGAATGAAATAGCGTTGCAAAGGTGAATGGTTTTATTTTTATTTATGAACCACAAAGGTAAAAAATTAATGAGGCATTTATTTTAAATTGAGTTTAACAATTTTTAACATCAAACAAACACGATTCATGCAGGTTTGTATCTAATTTTGTGATGCAAAAATAATCAGGCAAACCCATACAATTTTACAAAATGACAGATATAAAAGAACTTAACGAACGTATTCAACGCGAAAGCGCCTTTGTTGACCTATTGACAATGGAAATGGATAAAGTTATCGTGGGACAAAAGCACATGGTTGAACGACTATTGATCGGCTTATTATCTAACGGTCATATACTTTTAGAAGGTGTTCCCGGCTTGGCAAAAACATTGGCCATCAAATCGTTGGCCTCTACCATTCACGCCAATTTTAGCCGTATACAATTTACCCCTGACCTTTTGCCTGCCGACGTTATCGGTACCATGATATACAATCAAAAGAAGGAAGAATTTACTGTTCGTCAGGGACCTATTTTTGCCAATTTTATTTTAGCAGATGAGATTAACCGCGCTCCGGCAAAAGTGCAAAGTGCATTGTTAGAAGCCATGCAGGAAAAGCAGGTTACCATTGGCGATCAAACATTTAAACTTCCCAATCCATTTTTAGTACTTGCTACTCAAAACCCTATTGAACAAGAAGGTACTTACCCTTTACCGGAAGCTCAGGTAGATCGTTTTATGATGAAATTAGTAATCGGTTATCCTACCAAAGATGATGAACGAAGAATCATTCGTCAGAATTTAGCAAACGAATACCCTACCGTTAATCAAATACTTAGCACCGAAACTATTTTAAATGCACGCAAAGTAGTGAAGGATGTATACATGGATGAGAAAATTGAGAAATACATCATCGACATTGTATTTGCAACCCGTTTCCCATCCGATTATAAACTGGATAAATTTAAAGGTCTGATTAGTTTTGGTGGTTCTCCTCGCGCCAGCATTAATTTGGCTATGGCTGCAAAGGCTTATGCATTCATTAAACGCAGAGGTTATGTGATCCCTGAAGATGTGAGAGCTATTTGTACAGATGTATTACGTCACCGTATTGGTCTGTCGTACGAAGCAGAAGCGGAAAATATCACAACCGAAATGATTATCAATGAAATTTTAAATGCTGTTGAGGTACCTTAATCGATGTGCTGATTTTTTGATGTGCTGATGTGCTAATTAGATAATGTGCTGATTATATGATGTGAAAATTAAAAAAAAGATAAAAAAAATTGAACGTGTTTATTTTAAAATGTGGTGGTTTGAAATTCTAAAAGATGGCTAATTATCAGCACATCAATAAATCGAAAATTAGCACATTACCTAATTAGCACATCAACAAAAATGGAAACAAGCGAACTACTAAAAAAAGTCAGAAAAATCGAGATTAAAACACGTGGGCTCTCCAACCAAATATTTTCGGGAGAATACCACAGTGCTTTTAAAGGGCGAGGCATGACTTTTAGTGAAGTGCGCGAATACCAACCCGGTGATGATATACGTACCATTGATTGGAACGTAACGGCTCGCTTCAATAATACTTATGTAAAGGTGTTTGAAGAAGAACGTGAAATGACCGTTATATTATTGGTTGACGTTAGTGCTTCTGGTGAATTCGGAACACAAAAACAATTAAAACAAGACTTAATCACTGAACTCTGTGCAGTTCTTGCTTTTTCATCCATTCAAAACAATGATAAAATTGGTGTCATATTTTTTTCTGATAAAATAGAAAAATTTATTCCACCAAAAAAAGGAAAGAGCCACGTGCTGCGTATCATTCGCGATTTAATTGAATTTAAGCCGGAGCATAAAAAAACAGACATTAAACAAGCTTTAAAATACTTAACGAATGTAATTACCAAACGCAGCATTGCTTTTGTGATTTCCGATTTTATATCAGGCGACTTTATTGATGCCTTAAAAATTGCCAATAAAAAACACGATGTTGTCGCCCTTCAGATTTATGATAAACGGGAACGTGATTTACCTGATGTTGGATTTATTAAATTAATAGATGCAGAAACCGGAGCGCTTAATTGGGTAGATACTTCCGATAAAAAAGTGAGAACGCACTTTGCAACAGCGGCACTAAAGCAAGAAGCTTATCTAAAAGAAACTTTTAATAAATGTGGTGTAGATACCACCAAAATAAATACAGCAGAATCGTACGTTACACCTTTGATGAATTTATTTAAAAGAAGATAGATGTTTAAAATTGAAAATTCAAAGTTCAAAGTTCAAAGTTTGATTGGCAGAATTGTATTAAGCTTTCTGTTGATAATCTTATTTTCTTTTTCTACTGTTGCTCAGGATATAAAGGCTACAGCTACTTTAGATAGTAATAGTATAAATATTGGGCAACAAATAAAATTAAAATTAAGCGTTGAATACACCGTAAATAATGGCAAACAAATAAAATTAAAATGGCCTGAAATTTCGGATACAATTCGCAAAGAAATAGAAATTGTTCAGCGATCAAAAGTAGATACCATTATACCCGACTCAACGAATATGTTCCGTTTTATTCAAACAAAAACACTTTATATTACCTCTTTTGATTCGGGATATTGGGCAATACCACCATTTAAGTTTATTGTAAATAATGATACCGCCGGTTTTTTCACAGAACCTTTACTACTAAAGGTAAACACAATCCCTGTAGATACTACACTTGCCATTAAAGATATTAAAGCTCCTTACGATGAAAATTATACTTGGCTAGATTGGTTAAAAGATAACCCCTATATCGTTTATGGCATTTTAGCCGGTTTAATTTTACTCATCATTCTTATTTATTTTATCAGAAAATACTACAAAGCAAAACCAGTGGTTGCTGAGGTTGCTGCGCCTAAGATCCCTGCTCATGTTACAGCATTGCAGAAATTAGAAAAACTCCAAAACGAAAAACTTTGGCAGGAAGGTAAGTTAAAACTTTATCACATCACACTTTCTGAAATAGTTAGACAGTATATCGAGGATCGTTTTGCAATTCAGGCATTGGAGCAAACAACGGACGAAATACTTTTTGGATTCCGCAACACTGCTATTGATGAAGAAAGCAAAACAAAATTAAAACAACTTTTAATTCTGTCCGACTTAGTAAAATTTGCCAAAGAACAACCGTTACCAAATGAAAATGAACAAAGTTTAGCAAACGCATTTGATTTTGTGAATGGAACGAAAAAGGAAGAAAAAGAAGGCAATAGCAAATAGTTAATAGTAAAAATAAATATATATATATAAAAATTGAAAAATCGGCAGCAAATAGTATCGGGAATTCCCACTATTAACTATTCGCTATTACCCATTAACTAAAAAATGTTCAACTATTTCAACGATATAACTTTTGCAAACAAAGAGATTCTTTGGTTGTTACTGGTAATCCCGGTAATAATTGTATGGTATATTTTGAAAAATAAAACCTATTCGCCAGAACTAAAAGTATCGTCATTAAAAGGATTTGAGGGCATACCAAAATCATTTAAACATTATTTACGTCATAGCATCATTGTATTGCGAATACTTGCAATCACTTTACTGATAATTGTTTTAGCACGTCCGCAATCACGCTCCAGCTGGAAAGACTTAAAAACAGAAGGAATTGATATTGTTATGGCACTCGACATTTCGGGAAGTATGTTAGCAAAAGATTTGAAACCTAACCGATTAGAAGCTGCGAAAGAGGTAGCAATTGATTTTATTGACAGTCGCCCAAACGACCGTATTGGTTTAGTTATATTTAGTGGTGAAAGCTTTACACAATGCCCTTTAACAACCGATCATGCTGTTATTAAAAATTTATTTTCCAGCATACAAACCGGAATGGTAAAAGATGGAACTGCAATTGGAAATGGATTGGCTACTTCCGTTTCAAGGGTAAAAGATAGCAAGGCAAAAAGTAAAGTGGTAATATTATTAACCGATGGTGTAAACAATCAAGGCTCTGTAGCACCTTTAACTGCTGCCGAAATTGCAAAAGCTTTTGGAGTAAGAGTATATACTATTGGTGTAGGTACAATTGGGAAAGCGCTTGCACCTGTAGGAATGTATCCCGATGGTTCATTTGAATACGGTTATGTGGATGTGAACATTGACGAAAAAACACTAACTGAAATTGGTGAAATGACAGGCGGAAAATACTTTAGAGCAACGGACAATGATAAATTGAAAGATATTTATCAGGAAATTGACCGACTTGAAAAAACAATTTTTGAAGAGAAAAACTTCACTAATAAATCAGAACATTTTTTACCATTTGCAATAGCGGCGGCAATTTTATTATTGATAGAATTTATATTAAAGAACAGAGTGTTTAGAAGTGTACCATGATAGTGGCTAGTTTTTAGTAGTTAGTTTTAAATACTAACAACTAATAATTAACCCCTTACAACTAATAATTAAAAAAGTGTTTCAATTAGAAAATAAATATTTTTTATACGCCTTTGGATTGATTCCCATCTTCATTATCCTGTATTGGATGATGAATAGATGGAGAAAAAAAGCATTGTCGAACTATGGTGATATGGCTGTTATACAACAGTTATTCCCGGATGTTTCCAGATCGAAACGAATATGGAAATTCATCCTGTTCGTCTTCGCCTTTTCGTTCATTATTATCGGTATTATCAATCCTCAAACAGGAAGTAAATTAGAGGAAGTAAAACGTAAGGGTGCCGATCTCATGATTTGTTTAGATGTTTCCAACAGTATGAAGGCTATGGATCTTCAACCCAACCGCTTAGAAAAATCAAAACAGGCTATCAGCAAATTAATTGATAAATTGGAAGGTGACAGAATAGGCGTAATTGTATTTGGTGGTGAAGCTTATGTTCAGTTACCTATCACTACCGACTATGCTGCCTCTAAATTATTTTTAGAAAGCATTAATACCGATATGATTCCTACACAAGGTACCGCAATTGGTGCTGCCATCAATTTAGCTGTAGAATCATTTGGCAAGGACGAAGGCAAAAACAAAGCTATACTTATTATAACAGATGGGGAAAACCATGAGGATGATGCTATAAAAGCAGCTGAAGCGGCTGCCGAAAAAGGTATCACCATTCATACCATTGGTATGGGTTCTATAGATGGTGCGCCAATTCCTGTATATAAAAACGGCGTTCGCGAAGGATTCCGAAAAGATAAAAACGGAAACACCATCATGACCAAATTAAATCAACAAACCTTACAGGAAATATCCGCCGCAGGTAATGGAATATTTGTGCGTGCTACTAACTCCGACGCAGGCTTAAACCATGTTTTAGATGCTATTGACAAAATGGAAAAGAAAGAATTTGAAAGCAAAATTTACAGCGATTACGAAGATCAATTTCAATTTTTTATTGCTATTGCCTTACTCCTTTTGTTAGTAGAAATATTTTTAACCGAACGCAAAAGCAAACTTTACAAAAAACTTAATTTATTTAACGACAAAAAATAATGTCCGTAATAAAAAAATATACCAATCCTTCACTTAGCTACGTTTATCTGAAACATATTCGTATAAACTATTTTCTTTTTTTCTTTCTATCTTCTGCATTCTGTATTTTATCTTCTCCTTTATCCGCACAGCAAGAAAAAAAGCTTATACATGAAGGCAACAAACAATACGAGAACAAAAAATTTGGTGAAGCTGAAAAAGAATATTCAAAAGCATTAAATAAAAATAAAGATTCATACAAAGGCGCATTTAACCTTGGAGATGCCTATTATCAACAGGGCAAATACGAACAAGCGGCGGAACAATTTCAACTACTTACGCACCGTGCTACATCAAAAGATACCTTATCAAAGGCTTATCATAATTTGGGAAACGCATTACTAAAATCAAAAAAATACGAGGAAGGTGTTAATGCTTATAAAAATGCGCTGAAAAACAATCCAAATGATGAGGAAACCCGCTATAATTTGGCTTATGCTCAACAAATGTTAAAACAGCAACAGCAGCAACAAAATAAGGATAAAAAGAACGAAGATAAAAAAGACGACAAAGAAAATAAAGATAATAAGGATCAACAAAACAAAGACAAAAACGACGAGAAAGATAAAAAAGAGAATAAAGAGCAGGATAAAAAAGAAGAGAACAAAGATAACAAGCAAGAAGAAAAACCTAAAAAAGAAGAAATTTCAAAAGAAGATGCTAACCGCTTATTGGATGCCTTACAAAATGATGAAAAAAATTTGCAGGACAAACGTAAAAAAGCTAAAGGCATAAAAGTTGATATTGAAAAGGATTGGTAGCTTTTTTTAGTTCCAATTTTAAAGTTAAGAAGTCTAATGTTTATAATAAAAATGAAACGAATACTTTACATATTAGCCCTAATTATTTCATTGGCAAATTCAGCATTTGCACAAAAATTTACTGCTCAAACCAGTAAACAAAGGGTTGCTATTGGCGAACAATTTCAAATTTCATTCTCATTAAACAGTTCGGGCAATAACTTCCAAGCTCCTTCATTGGCAAATTTTGATGTGTACTCCGGTCCCAACCAATCTAGCAGCATGTCGTTTGTAAACGGCAGTATGACGCAGTCCATATCTTTATCCTATATTATTGCAGCAAAAAAAGAAGGCAAATTTACCATCGGTCCTGCTATTGTAAATGTTAACGGAACTAATATTCAATCCAATTCTATTGCCATTGAAGTAGTAAAAGGTGCTGCCAATCAACAGCAAGGTAATAGTGCTGCTCAGGCTCCTTCGGCACCAACCGAAAACGTAAGCGAAAATTTGTTTGTAAAAACAATTGTAGACAAAACAAAAGCATATCAAGGTGAACAAATAACCGTTACCCAAAAGGTATACACAAGGTATCAGTTAAGAGGTTTTCAAGATATTAAATTTCCGGATTATACAGGATTTTGGGCACAAGATATCCCTGGAAACCAACAAATACAGTTAACCAATGAAGTTATAGATGGTGTAACATATCAGGTAGGTGAATTAAAACGCACCTACATATTTGCACAACGTGCAGGTAAATTAGAAATAGAACCCATGAAAGTGGAGTGTGCAATCCGCAAACAATCCAACAGAAGACCAAGAGATATATTTGAACAATTTTTTGGTGGAGGTTATGAAGATGCTGTTGTTTCAGTTAAAAGCAAACCAATTACTATTGAGATAAAAGCATTACCAGAAGCTAATAAGCCAGAAGGATTCTCGGGCGCTGTTGGAAATTATTCTTTTAAAGCTCAGCTTAGCAAAGAAAGCGTAAAGGCTAATGATGCTCTTAATTTAACCATCACCCTATCAGGAAACGGCAATATTAAATTAGCTACTCCAACTGACATGCATTTCCCTGAAGATTTTGAAACGTACGATCCTAAAATAAAAGAGAATATTAGTGCAGGAGCAAAAGGTGTGAACGGAAGCAAAACATTTGATTACCTAATTATTCCACGCCACGAAGGTGATTACAAAATAGACCAGCTTAATTTTAGTTATTTTGATCCTGAAAAAAAGGAGTACGTTACACTTCCTTCACCCGAATTTAATATACATGTTGAAAAAGGAAATGCTGATGAAAGTACAAGTAGCATGGTGAATCCTAAAAGTAAAGAAGATGTAAAAGTATTGGGCAATGATATTCGTTATATCAAAACGAATGATTTTAAACTTCAAGCCAAAAACAACTATTTTTTTGGTTCAGCTTTATTCTACACCGGACTCATAAGCCCCTTACTTGCATTTATGGGCTTTATAATTTTACGAAGAAAACATCTTGAACAAAACAAAGATGTTGTTGCAGTTAAAAGTCGCAAAGCAAGTAAAATGGCAAAAAAACGCTTATCCATTGCCGAACAACATTTAAAATCAAATAACAAAGAACAATTTTATATTGAAATCTTGAAAGCTTTACATGGATACCTTGGCGACAAGCTCAACATCAATGTTGCAGATCTTAATAAAGAACATATTTCCCAAATTCTTAAAACAAAAAATAGTACTGACGCTACTATTCAACAATTAACATCCACCATCGATAATTGCGAATACGCCCGTTACGCGCCAAGTGCTGTATCCGGCGACTTGAATGGTATATACAACGGAACGGTTGAACTAATTATGAAAATAGAAGATGAAATCAAATAATAGTTCTGTTATAAAAGTCGGCAACCTGATAGCATGGGCAAAATATGCCCTCACTTTATTATTGGTATTTATTGTGTTTTTCGCCAAAGCAGATGAGAACAAAAATACCATCGACAGCGCAAATGCTGAATACGCAAAAGCAAATTATGAAAAAGCAGCCCTGCTCTACGAAAGTGTTATTAATAAAGGATTAGCAGCGCCAGAACTTTATTTTAATTTAGGCAATGCTTATTTTAAATCAAAGGATATTGCTCACGCTATTTTAAACTATGAACGTGCAAAAAAGCTAGATCCTTCAAGTGAAGATATTGCTGTGAACCTAAAACTAGCCAACCAACGCATAGATGATAATATTGATGCTGCACCTCAGCTTTTTATAACCGAATGGAAAGACAGTTTTGTAAATTTAACAACTGAAAAAAGCTGGGCATTATTATGTATTTTCTCACTAGTAGTATCGTTAATATTGTATGTAGTATATATATCTTTTTCAATAAAAGTGGTGAAGCAGATTGGCTTTTGGATTGGTTCAGTTTTTTTGATCTTGAGTATCGCGCTATTTTTTGTTGCTAAAAACAAATACAACTTAAGCAAATTCAGCAATGAAGCCATCATTATTTCAAGTGCTGTTACCGTTAATAGTTCTCCCAACGAAAAAGGCACCAAGCTATTTATATTGCATGAAGGTGCTAAGGTTTTTGTTAATCAACAAGATGATGATTGGACAGAAATTAAAATATCCAACGGAAATGTAGGCTGGGTAAAAAGTACAAGTTTAATTGCTATATAAATGCAAAGAATAGCACTACTTTCCGACACACATAACTATTTAGATCCTAAAATTTTTAAATATTTTGATAGCTGTGACCAGATATGGCATGCCGGAGATATTGGAACTATAGCTATTAGCGATGAATTGTTGAAAATAAAACCAGTTATTGCTGTATATGGAAATGCTGACGGGCAGGACATACGTTTAGTTCACCCAAAAAACCAGCGTTTTATGTGTGAAGGAGTGGATGTTTTTATAACCCATATTGGCGGCTATCCTAATAAATACTCGCTGGATGCAATAACAGAAATAAAAAATGCTCCACCCAAATTATTCATTTGCGGACATTCACATATTTTAAAAGTAATGTTCGACGACAAATATAAATTATTGCATATCAACCCTGGTGCAGCTGGAGTACACGGCTTTCACAAAGTAAAAACCCTTGTAAGGTTTACCATCGATGCCGATAAAATAAAAGATTTGGAAGTAATTGAATTGGGAATTAGGGCTTAAATAAAGTTGATTCGTCATTATAAGCAACCAAATAATCTATAAAAAATTCAAATTATAAGTACTAAACATTATTTAGTCATCCCTTAATAATTAGATAAATTACTGATTGTTAATAACTTATGTAATAAATGGTATAGAATAGGAGTTATAAAATTGCCAGATATACTTAATTTTGAATAAAAAAGCGGCAA
>CANFLQ010000084.1 GCA_947447995.1 Bacteroidota bacterium
TGAAAACTTATCAATAACTAGGCGGGTTGGACTAAATATACTTAAAACAGATACTACAATGAAGGTAGGAATCGCTGCTAAAAGAAAGGCGGCAGGATGGAACACAAAATATTTAGAAAAATTATTAAATTTATAATGCAATTGCACTGGGTGTAAAGATAATAATTATAGTATTTTGATTATATTTATTCTTTCAAATACAATAAACCCTGTATTTTTATGTTCAGGCTAATTCATATTAAATTTACATGAAAAAACGATATCTGTTTTTGTTAACCTTGGTTTTACCATTTTATTTGTTGGGGCAAAGCGTTGGCGTTGGTCATTGGCAAGCTCATTTAGCCTATTCCAACGCTGTTTCAGTTGCCCAAGGAAATAGCAAAGTGTATTGCGCCACTAAAAGTGGAGTATTTGTTTATAATAAATCTGATAATTCTATCGAAACACTCTCAAAAGTGAATGGATTATCTGATGTGGAAGCTGTAAAAGTGAACGTTAATAAATACAATAATAAAACATTGATAGCGTATGTAAATTCTAATATTGATATAATTGATAATACTACTATTGTCAATTTAGCAGACATTAAACGTAAAGCTATTACAGGAAATAAATCCATCAATAATATTTATTTTATTGGGCAGTTTGCTTATTTATCTTGTGGCTTTGGAATTGTGGTGCTGGATATGGATAAATATGAAATTAAGGATACCTATTACATTGGCAACAATGGTAATCCATTAAATGTACGGGATGTAATTTCGGATAGTACATATTTATACGCCGCTACGGATGCTGGAATTTATAGGGCATTGCTTAATAATCCCAACTTATCAAATTATACATCTTGGTTAAAAATGCCAGGATTACCTAAAGGAATATATAATTCAATTGCTTCTTTAAACGGAAAAATAATTGTAAATTTTTCTAAAAATCTTATGGATGGAAGTAAAGGAAAAGACACTCTTTTTGTGTATAATAATATTAAATGGAGTTATTTTAGTGGGGGGGGGAATGTTGTAAATTCATTACATACCAGCAATCAAAAATTGGCAATAACGTATGATAGCGCTGTAGCCCTTTATGATAGTAATTTAGTTAAAACAAATCAATATGCAGTATATTTTAATGATTTGGTTAGAGGAAAACAAACTGTAATTGATAATTCAAATACTATTTGGATTGCCGATGCTTTGTTTGGCTTGGTATCTATAAAAAATGGAAATAATTTTGAATTTCGTTATCCAAACGGACCCCATAGCGCCAATGTAAATTCAATGTGTCTTGAAAATGGCAATTTATGGGTAGCTCCTGGTGGTGGTAGCGGAACTTTTTTTAATGATGGAATTTATACTTATAACAGTGATGATTGGGTGCGCATTTATGGAGGGTACGCTCCTATAGTAAATTTTGATAGTATTTTAAATATAATGAATGTAATTGTAGATAACAACACCAATAAGCGATATGCTGTATATGGTGATGGACTAATTGAATTTGAAGATAGAGTGCCAGTAAAAATATATAATACAAACAATAGCACATTAAAAAAATATAACCTAAATAATAGTGGCACAATATCCCTATTTGGCTTAGCTATCGATCAATCAAAAAATTTATGGATAACAAATTCCGGGGTTCCAGCTTGCCTTTCAAAAAAGGCTTCTGATGGAACGTGGGCATCGTACGATTTTTCTTCGGTAGTTGGTCAGAGTCCAGATTTAACCCAACTATTGATTGATAAAAGCAATCAAAAGTGGATGATATTATACCGTTCTGGTCTTATGGTATATAATGAAACAACAGGTAGCCCCAACAATACTAACACAAAGGTATTAACTATTGCAACAGGTCAGGGGGCTTTGCCTAGTTTAAATGTGTTTTGTATGGCAGAAGATAAAGATGGTCAAATATGGGTGGGGACAGATAAAGGGATAGGTGTTTTTTATTCCCCATCAACACTTTTTTTAGGTCAAAATTATGATGCACAGCAAATATTGCTGGAGCAGGATGGTAATATTCAACCTCTTTTGCAAACCGAATCAGTACAGTCTATTGCAGTTGATGATGCAAACCGTAAATGGATTGCCACTAAAAATTCAGGTGTTTTTTTAATGTCGCCCGATGGAACTAAAGAAGTGTATCATTTTACGGAAAGTAATAGTCCATTGTTTAGTAATGATGTTAAAAGTATTGTGATTAACCATAAAACAGGTGAAATTTATTTTGGAACAAGTAAAGGTATCTTGTCTTTTAGAGGAACAGCAACCGAATCGTTTGAAGATTATACAGATGTTTATGCGTTTCCTAACCCCGTAAAACCAACGTATGATGGACCAATTGCTATAAAAGGTTTGACAAATAATAGTACAGTAAAAATTACAGATATTAGCGGTGCTTTAGTTTATGAAACAAAATCGGAAGGTGGACAAGCAATTTGGTATGGTAAAAATACTAGCGGAGCTAAAGTAAGTACAGGTGTGTATATGGTGTTTTGTACCAGTGAAGATGGTTCAAAAAAAATTGCAACAAAAATTTTATTTATTAATTAAAAAAATAATTAAAGGTGTTAAAAGATGGGGAAAATTGAAAAATTAATCTTTCAATTTTCCCCATCTTTAATTTTTTAATAATTATAAAATGCTTCATTCTACAAGCGGTATTATTTTAAATACAATTAACTATTCCGAATCCAGTTTAATTGTTAAAATATATACACGTAATTTTGGTTTACAATCCTATATGGTTAATGGCGTTAGGGGTAAAAAGTCTAAACAAAAAGCCTCACTGTTTCAACCTTTAGCATTGGTGGATATGCAGGTATCTAATTTCAATAAAGGTGGTATTCAGCGCATTTCAGAAATAAGTATGCATCACCCCTATACCGAAATCCCTTATGATATTATAAAAAGTTCTATTGCAATTTTTTTAAATGAAATTCTTTACAAAGCTATAAAGGAAGAACACCCAGACGAAGAGATGTTTGAATTTATTAAAAACTCATTAATGGTGCTAGATTTTAATCATGGAAATTGCGCTAATTTTCATATTTTTTTTATGATACAATTGAGCCGCTTTTTAGGTTTTTATCCTCAAGGGAAATATAGTTTGGATACACCCATTTTTGATTTGAGGGAAGGAACATTTGTTAAAAATTTACCATCCCATTCGTTTTATTTAAGTGCTGAAAATAGCAGTTTGCTTAATAACTTAATTATGGCAAACTATGAAACAATACATGAATTAAAAATTAATAATAAGGAAAGGAAAGAGTTGTTGCAAGCGATGATACTGTTTTATCAGTTGCACATTTCAACTTTTAAAGAAATAAAATCGCAGGAAATTTTGGAGGAAGTAATTGGGTAGCGGCATGTTGAAATTTAAAATACATATAGTATTTGTTTTTGTACTTGTTTTTCATTTCTGCTTTTCTCAATTAGATAAGTTCGGAAATAAAACATTTACAAAAGGAGATACGTTGCGTGGAGCATTGTTACCCGAACGTACTTGTTATAACGTATTGTCATACGATTTGGATATAAAAGTGGATATTGATAATAAATTTATTTCAGGCAGTAATACCATTACATTTTCTGCTGAGCAAGATATTAAAAGGCTACAAATTGATTTGTTTGCCAATTTGAAAATAGATAAAATAGAATTTAATGGTTATGAACTAAGTTACAATCGCCTGTTTAATGCTGTTTTTGTTGAGTTTCCTGAAATTGTAAAAAAAGGAAGTATCGAAAAAATAAAAATAATGTATTCGGGTAATCCTCAATCTGCAAAACATGCACCATGGGATGGCGGGTTTTCTTGGAAATCAGACCCTCACGGAAAACCTTGGGTAGGTGTCTCTTGCCAAGGTACAGGGGCAAGTTGTTGGTGGCCTTGCAAAGATCATCAAAGCGATGAACCCGAAAATATGTATATACGCATAACAGTGCCTGTTGGCCTTTTAGCCATCTCTAACGGTCGATTGATAAACACATCTGTAATTAATAAAGATTGGATAACCTACTCATGGTACGTTTCTTACCCCATTAATAATTACAATGTAACGCTCAATATTGCTAACTATTTACATTTTAGTGATGTATATAAAAATCTAAATTTTAAAGATTCATTAACCTTAGATTATTTTGTATTGCCTGCTAATCTTGAAAAAGCCAAAAAACATTTTAAACAAGTTAAACCAATGTTGGATTGTTATTATCAGTTATTTGGGGAGTATCCGTTTGTTAACGATGGTTATAAACTTGTTGAAACCCCCTATTTAGGCATGGAACACCAAAGTTGCATTTCTTATGGAAATAACTATTTAAGTGGTTATTTGGGGAAGGATCTTTCTGAAACAGGTTATCTGTTTGATTACATCATTATTCACGAATCGGCACACGAGTGGTGGGGTAATAATATTACCACCAATGATATTGCCGATATGTGGATACATGAAGGTTTTGCAACCTATACAGAAGCCTTATATGTAGAATGTATGTATGGATACGATGCTTACTTAAAGTACATTAACTCAGAAAAAGACAATATAAAAAACAATAAACCTATTATTGGTATTTATAATTTGAATAATAAAGGGGCTGATGATATGTATTCAAAAGGCGCATTGCTGTTGCATACTGTAAGAAGTATTATTAATGATGATAAACAGTTTTTTGAAATTTTAAAAGGCATTCAGAATACTTTTAAGTATCAAACAATTAATTCGGAAAATATAGAAAATTATATTAGTAAAAAATCGGGGAAAGATTTCTCCAAAATTTTTGATGTTTATTTGCGCTGCGCATTCATTCCCAAATTAAACTTTACTATTGAGGCTGATTCCTTGAATTTAAAAATTAAATATCGCTATAGCATGTATAGCACCTGTGTATTTGCAAACAACGATTATCAAAATAAAAACGGATTATTTACAATGCCCGTTAAAATTACATTTAAGAAAAATTATTTTAAAATGATTTACCCAACTACTTTGTGGCAAACAATTACTATCTACAATATGAAAGTGGAAGATTTTAAAGTAGCAGACGATTTGTTTTATATGGATATTGAACACAAATAATTGAATAAAAATCAAAATTCCAATAACTCAAAATAAAAAAGTATAATTGCATTTAATTGAAAACTAACATTAACTTGAAACTGAAACCTGCATATCTGTTTGTAATATTACTTTTAGGCGTTGCCTTTTATTATAATTATTGGGATATTATTCATAGACGTCCGCAATCTATACATCGTTGGCGACAATCAGATTGCGCAGCAATTGCTATAAATTATTATCAACATGGAATGCGCTTTTTTCATCCCGAAGTTTTGTATCAAATTAGTGATGGAGGGACAAGCGGTTATACTGTTGGCGAATTTCCCGGTTTATATTACCTGGTTGCGTTACTTTGGAAGTTGTTTGGTTATCATGATTCTATTTACCGATTAACAAATACGCTTATTTTCTTTTTGGGATTGTTTGCATTATTTAGGTTGTTACAGCGGTTGTTGAAAGATAATTTTTGGTCAATAGCATTAAGCCTGTTACTCTTTACATCTCCTGTTGTTATTTATTACGCATCAAATTACATTACAGATACTTCAGCCTTAAGTTTAACACTGATTGGCTGGAGTTTGTTCTTTAAGTATAGCTTGCAAAATAATAAGTACGCATTTTATTTGGCAATGTTATTTTTTACTTTGGCGGGATTGTTAAAAGTAGTAGCACTTATGAGTGTAATAGCAATATTAGGCGTGTTTATATTGGAAACTGTAGGTTTAAAAAAAATGAGCATTTTTAAAGATAATTTTAAATTGGATCTAAAAAAAGCAAGTGTGTTTTTTTTACTTTTTTTACTTGTAGCAAGTTGGTACAGCTATGCTATTTATTATAACAAATTACATAAGGCATATACCAGCAATGGAATACCTTATTTTTCAACACAAATATTTCCTATTTGGAATTTAGATAAACAACATATTGTTGGAATTTTAAAGGATGTGAAAGATGGTTGGCTTAAAGAGTATTATAGTTACACAGCAATTTTGTTTTTTTTGATCTCAACATTGTTTATGTTTATTTGGATAAAAAAACAAGATCAGTTTCTTAGTATAATATCCTTGTTTTTCCTGGTTGGAGTTTTGTCGGTTTCAATGCTTTGGTTTTACGCATTTGCCCAACACGATTATTATATTATTAATTTATTGATATTTCCATTATTTGCAGTAATTACTCTATTTGAATATTTAAAACGAGAACAAAAGGTGATTTTTAACTCTGGGCTTTCAAAAATTGTATTTACAATCTTTATTCTGTTCAATATTCATTATGCAAAAGGAAAATTAACAGATAGATATGAAGGTTGGGTGAACGATTACCCTATTTACAAAGACGTACACACCATCACTCCCTATTTAAGAAAAATTGGAATAAAACCTACCGATAAAGTTATTTGTTTACCCGACCCAACTACCTGCTATACCTTGTATTTGATGAATCAACCAGGTTGGACAGGCGCTAATTTTTTAAATGATACAGTACAGATTAAAAAATACATTGCTTTAGGTGCAACATATTTAATACTTACCGAACCAGAGCCTTTTTCAAGACCCTGCCTGCAATTGTTCATGAAAAATAAAATAGGGGAGTACGGAAGTGTTTCTATTTTTACATTATAAAAATTATAAAAGGTGACCGAAACGTGTTTAGTTTGTAGTGCAAAAGAGTTTAAGCCAATTTACAACGGCACATTGCTAAAGTGTGCTGCTTGTGGCTTTGTAACAGCCAATATGAAAGTTGATTCTGATTTGTTGAAACAAACCTATACCGAAAATTATTTTAAAGGTGAAGAGTATGTTGATTATTTGCGCGACAAAGAAGTATTACAAACCAATTTTAAAAAACGATTGTATCGTATTTTTAAAAAGGTAAATAAATTAACAATTACAAATGCTCTAGAAATAGGCTGTGCTTACGGTTTTTTTGCCGAAGAGTTGAATCTAAATCTAAAAAACACTAACTATATAGGATATGATATTGTGCCGGAAGCTATTGAATATGGCAAAACACATTTGAAACAAAATTTAATTTGTAGTGATTATTTGGAAGCTAAAGTTGAGGGTAAATTAAGTGACGTTTTTATGTGGGACGTTATTGAACATTTATCAAATCCCGAAAAATTTATAGCAAAAGCGGCAACCGAATTGCAAAGCGGAGGGCGAATTTATATTACAACAGGGGATATTGAATGCTTAATACCTCGTATGCAAAAAGCAAATTGGAGAATGATACACCCCCCATCGCATTTACACTATTTTTCTAAACGTACATTGGCTAAATTGCTAGAAAAAAATGGGTTTAAGGTAATGGATGTTTCCTACCCACCGGTATATAGAAGCGTAAAATTAATTTATTATTCCTTGTTTATGTTGCGCAAAAAATATCCCAAAATTATAGAGAAAATCTATACTATCATTCCTGCTAAATTAAACATCGCTATCAATACGTATGATATTATGTTTATGATTGCTGAAAAAAAATAAGCTATATTTGATACTATGAAAGGAGTTAAGGCACATATCAGTGTAGTTATACCGCTCTTCAATGAGGAGGGGAATATTACTGTTTTATATACTGCTTTAATTCCGGTACTTGAAAAAGTATCGCCCGATTACGAAATTGTTTTTGTGGATGATGGTAGTAAGGACAGATCTTTTGAACTTGTTTCTCAAATTTGTCAGCAAAACAGTAAGGTGTTGGGAATCTCGCTTTCCCGTAATTTTGGACATCAAATTGCATTAACAGCAGGTATGGAACACGCATCTGGCGAAGTTGTAATTACTATGGATGCAGATATGCAACACCCACCTGAAATTATTTTGGAACTTTATAATATGTATAAGCAAGGTTACGATATTGTAAATACTATCCGTTTAGAAACTGCCGATTCAAGTGCCTTTAAAAAGATAACATCCAAGTATTTTTATAAGTTAATTAATAACCTGTCCGACATTCACATTCAACCAGCTTCTGCCGATTTTAGATTAATGAATCGTAAAACTGTAGATGCTTTTTTGAAGTTAAAGGAAAAGGATCGTTTTACACGTGGAATAATTAGTTGGATGGGATTTAAGCAAGCACAAGTGGAATACGTTGCTCCTGTTAGGTTTTCAGGTAAATCTAAATATTCTTTTTTAAAAATGTTTCGTTTTGCAGTGGATGGTATCACCTCTTTTTCTGCCAAACCATTGCGTATTTCTTTTTATGCTGGCTTAATTGTTTCATTTGTAGGGTTGCTATATGCGATATATGCAGTAGTTGAATATTTTAAAGGAAATACTTCACCGGGCTGGGCTTCCACATTGGTATCTATCCTAATTATAGGAGGTATACAGTTAATAAGTATAGGTATTATTGGCGAATACCTTGCAAGAGTTTTTAACGAAGCTAAAAACCGCCCTTTGTATTTTGTAAAACAATACACCTCCAAGCAAGCCGATACTATTAATGCTTAAAATGTGCATACAAAATTTTATTACAAAACAAGGGTTTTTGCTTACCCTTATTCTGTCTGTTTTTTGTTTGTTTTTCTTTTTCGGTAAACTGCTTCAACATCCCAATCAGGTTTATTTTTCTAATTCCGGCGATGGAATGCAAGCGTATTACGGAGCTGTTTATCATGTGAAATATGATACTACTTATTGGCGCATGAATGGTATGAATTATCCGTATGGCGAACAGGTTTTTTTTACAGGCTGTCAACCCTTTGTTACCAATGTGATTAAATGTATAAGTACGGTTATTGATATTTCAGATTATACAATAGGGATACTTAATTGCATTATGCTTTTTTCTATTGTGTTGTCGGCTATGTTTTTGTTTTTGATTTTTAAATACTTAAAATTACCTCAGCTGTATTCTTCAATTGCCGCAGTTGCTATTGCTTTCCTTTCTCCGCAATTGGAACGTTTAGGCGGGCATTATTCCTTAACGTATCAATTTGCTATTCCTCTGTTTTTATTGCTGTTGCTTAAGTTTTATGAGCAACCCTCTGTTAAAAAGTCCTTAGGTATAGCTTGTCTCGTTTTTTTTATGGCAGGCACCCATTTTTATTTTTATGGCTTTTTTGCATTGTTAGCGGTGTTTTACTGGTTGTTCTTGTATTTAGCTAAAGAGCGGGAGTTTAGTAAAATTGAATTTGTTTTCAAACATTTTTTTATTCAAATACTTTCACCATTCATCCTTTTTAAATGCATTGTTTTTTTTATAGACAAGGTGAACGATAGAACAGAAAACCCGTGGGGATTTATGGAATATGTATCTAATTTAACAGGTGTTTTTTTTCCGGTGGGTAAACCATATTCTTTTGTTTTTGAATCCTTCATAAAACCTGTTTATCCTACCTGGGAAGGATATTCTTTTGTTGGAATTGTTGCTTCTTTAGTAGCTGTTGGTATGGGCGTGGTACTAATTAAAAAAATAATATTCTTTCAATTTACTCAACTGGTTTCGGTTACCGATAATAAATTGTTGAATTCTTTTTTCTGGGCTTCAATTGTTGCTCTTCTTTTATCGTTTGGTTTTCCATTTAAAATAAAGGAGTTTAGTTGGTTGTATAATTATGCCGGACTGCTAAAGCAAATGCGCGGAATAGCCCGTTTTGCATGGGTGTTTTATTATGTAATAAATATTATTGCATTTTATAAAATATACAATTGGGCTTCAACTAAAAAAAAGATACTCCGCTATTTTTTAATTAGCATTTTATTATTTTTTGTTGGTTACGATGCATACACTATGGCCATAAATAAACAAACAATGTTTTACAATAGAGTTGAACAATTGGAAGATGTTAAAAATCAATTACCACAAGATAAGTGGATAAATGAAATAAATATCAATAATTATCAAGCAATAATTACGCTGCCTTATTTTCATGTAGGTTCCGAAAATGTTTGGATGGAAACCCAATCGGATATTGTAAAGGATGTTTTTATTGTATCCTTAAAAACAGGGTTGCCTACCACATCGCTTATTTTGAGCAGAGTTTCATTAAGTCAAACGTATAAAAATATTCAATTGATAAAAGAGCCTTATCGTTCTCTTTCAATACTTAAGGATTTTAAAAATAATAAACCTTTTTTAGTATTGGTGCGCGAAAAAGAGTTGAATGATGCAGAATGTAGATTTTTAATGAAGTGCAAAAAAATAAAGAATACACCAACTTATACTGTTTATCAAATGGATGTAAATACACTTAAACAGTTAAGCAAAAAATTATATACTGATGTAGAATTTGAATTAAGTAATAAAAAAACAGTTGAAATAAAAGGATTTCAATATACTGATACTGTAACGTCTTTTGTTTACAATGGGTTTGAGAACAACCTGTCTTCAAATTGTTTTAATGGTAAAGGCTGTTATCAGGGTAAAATAAAAAATTATAATGTATTATATAAAGGTGTTTTGCCTAGTTGTTTAAAAGATTCCACATACATTGTTTCCTTTTGGATGGATAAATTTACTACCGATTTATTTCCTCGTTCAACCGTTGAATTAACGTTTGCCGATTCTACAGGCTTGGCTTATAGCGCAGATTATTATATCCCGGGTAATAATTTTGCGGTTTTGGATAAAAATTGGGCATTGATTGAAAGACGATTTAAAATGAAAAATTGCAACGATCAATTAACGGTAACAGTTTGGAATCAAAATTTTGTAAACGATAATGTATTATTAAGGGTGGATGAATTACTTATTAAACCGTTAAACACAAATATTTATAAGGTAGTTGCTAAAAATAAAATTTTTAAAAATAATAGAATTTTTGTTAAACAATAAACAACATTTGTGTGTTACAAATTATAAGATATGCGTAGATCTTCAATAATTATTTTTTTACTTTTCGGAATTTTATTTGTTTCCGTTAATGTAAAAATTTCTCAATATTACCACATTAAAGGTTTTTATGTTACCGTTAAATCCAGTTCCGATTCGGAAGGATATTACCAATATTTACCGTATTTGTTTATTAAAAATGATGTTTTGCGCCAACCCTGTGCCGCGCTTTTGGATAATGGCTTACGGTTGAATAAATTTACCTGTGGCGTTGCCATATTAGAAGCGCCGTTTTTTTTTTATTGCATATTTTATATCCTCTATCAGCGGAAATCATGTCAATGGATTTGAGGAAATTTATGGATTATTTATTGTTATTGCAGCTTGCGTGTACATGTACATTGCATTGTATGTATTGTACGTTATGCTTTCAAAAAAAACAAGTTGGGTAATTGCACTTATCAGTGTTATTGCTATTTATTTAGGTACTAATCTTTTTTATTATACCGTTGTGGAATCGGGTATGTCGCATGCCTATTCGTTTTTTTGTTTTGTAATGTTTGTTTATTTTACAGATAAATATTATATACAAAAAAGCCTGAAAAATACGCTAGCACTTGGTTTATTTCTTGGAATAGCTACCCTCATTCGTCCAACCAATATTTTGTTAACAATTTTGTTTCTTTTTTATGAAACATACACAATTGAAGATGTTAAAAAACGAATCGTTTTTCACTTTAAACACTATTATAATTTTATTATTCTGCTAATTGTTGGATTAATCGTTTTTTTTCCTCAAATGACGTATTGGTATGCGTTAACAGGTAAATATATTTTTTATTCGTATCGTAACGAAACATTTAGCAATTGGAATTCTCCAAAAATTTTAGAAGTTATTGCTGGGCATAAAAGCGGCTGGTTGCTGTATAGCCCGGTTATGATATTTAGTCATCCCTTAATAATTAGATAAATTACTGATTGTTAATAACTTATGTAATAAATGGTATAGAATAGGAGTTATAAAATTGCCAGATATACTTAATTTTGAATAAAAAAGCGGCAAAATGTTAGGCAAAATAAAAGCAGATTTTCA
>CANFLQ010000085.1 GCA_947447995.1 Bacteroidota bacterium
TGTTTTTCTTCAATAATTCAAAAACCTCTACCTTGGTTCTTGCCATCACTTCGTCTTTGTTCTTTTCTGTAATCTTTTCAAAGTTCTCTTGAATCAGATGTGAACCCATATTGGATGTCATTACAATGATGGTGTTCTTGAAATTTACTACTCGTCCTTTGTTATCGGTTAAACGCCCGTCATCCAATACTTGTAATAAAATATTAAATACATCAGGATGCGCTTTTTCAATTTCGTCCAACAAAACAACACTGTATGGTTTTCTACGAACAGCTTCGGTTAACTGACCACCTTCTTCATAACCAACGTATCCCGGAGGTGCTCCAACTAAGCGGCTAACAGAGTGGCGTTCCTGATACTCACTCATATCAATTCTGGTCATGCTATTTTCATTGTTGAAAAGGAAATCAGCCAAAGCCTTTGCTAACTCAGTTTTTCCAACACCCGTTGTTCCTAAAAAAATGAATGAACCTATTGGGCGTTTGGTATCTTGCAATCCGGCACGGCTTCTACGAACAGCATCACTGATGGCTTCTATGGCTTCATCTTGTCCAATTACACGTTTGTGTAATTCATCTTCCAAATGCAATAATTTTTCGCGTTCGCTTTGTAACATCCTGGAAACAGGAATGCCTGTCCAAACGGCTATTACACTTGCAATGTCTTCACTATCCACTTCTTCTTTTATCATTTGGGAGCCATTTTTTTGCAACTCGGCAAGTTTGGTCTCGAAGGATTTTAAATTTGTTTCTGCTTCCTGAACTTTACCATAACGGATCTCAGCAACTTTGCCATAATCTCCATTGCGTTCAGCTTGCTCGGCTTCAAATTTAAGGTGTTCTAACTTTTCTTTTGCTTTTTGAATTCCTTCCACCACTTCCTTTTCGCCTTGCCATTTCGCACGCATATCTGCACGTTGGTCGGCAAGTTCAGCTATTTCTTTGTTAAGGTCTTCCAGCTTTTTCTTGTCGTTCTCACGTTTTATCGCTTCGCGTTCAATTTCTAATTGACGGATTTTACGTTCCAAAACATCTAATTCTATTGGCATGGAATTGATTTGCATCCGCAATTTAGAAGCAGCTTCATCCATCAGGTCAATTGCCTTGTCAGGAAGGAAACGATCGTTGATATAACGTTGAGAAAGCTCTACAGCTGCAATAATAGCTTCATCTTTGATACGCACTTTGTGATGCGTTTCATATTTTTCTTTTATACCACGTAAAATAGAAATGGCATCTTCGGCACTCGGCTCATCTACCATTACTTTTTGGAAACGTCTTTCAAGGGCTTTGTCTTTTTCAAAATATTTTTGAAATTCACTTAAAGTAGTAGCACCGATAGCTCTTAATTCGCCACGCGCCAAAGCAGGTTTAAGTATGTTAGCGGCATCCATAGCACCTTCGCCACCGCCAGCACCAACAAGGGTATGAATCTCATCAATGAACAAAATAATTTCTCCTTCAGCAGCAATCACTTCTTTAACTACCGATTTTAAACGCTCTTCAAATTCTCCTTTGTATTTAGCTCCTGCAATAAGGGCACCCATATCCAAGGAAAAAATTTGTTTTGATTTTAAATTGTCGGGTACATCACCATTGATGATACGATGCGCTAAACCTTCTGCAATAGCGGTTTTACCAACACCTGGTTCTCCAACTAAAATGGGATTGTTTTTGGTACGGCGTGATAATATTTGTAATACTCTTCTTATTTCTTCATCTCTTCCAATAACAGGATCGAGCTTTCCGCTTTTAGCCTGAGCGTTTAAATTGATGGCGTATTTATTAAGTGTGTTATAAGTATCTTCTGCCGATTGGCTGGTAACTTTAGAGCCTTTGCGTAGTTCGCTGATGGCGGCTTTTAGGTCTTTTTCTGTAATACCATTATCCTTTAATAATTGTGAAATTATATCCTTTGTTGTAAGTAAAGCCAGCAATAAATGTTCTATGGAAACATACTCATCGCCAAACTCTTTAAGGTAGCTCGATGCCTTGATGATAGTTTGGTTGGCGTTGTTTGATAATACCGGTTGACCGCCGGAAACCTTTGGGTATCCATCCACAATTTTATCCAATGCAGCTATCATCATTGGAGTGTTAACATTTAATTTTTTAAGTATAAATGGAGTAACGTTTTCATCTACTTCTAAAATACCTTTTAAGATATGTCCGTTTTCAATGGTTTGTTGCCCTTTAATGGTAACCATTTCAACCGCTTTTTGAACGGCTTCTTGCGATTTGATTGTAAAGTTATTTAGATTCATAGTATAGTTTTTTGAGAGTTAAATTTCTCTCAGCAAATGTCAATACTTATTCCAAACTAAATAATGATATGTATCACGACTAAATGTCTGTGAATATTAATTTAAAATGACTTTTTGGCTTGTTTGTCGAAGTTGTACTGAATTATTTTCAGTAAGAATTTATTTCATTGGTACATCAATAATCAGAATCTTAGCAGAGCTGATAACATCGATATTAAAGTTTTCGGTTTCCCAGATACCAAGGGCATCCCGCTTATTTAATTCCTGACCATCGATAAATACGCTGCCTTCAATGATAAAAACGTAGGCTCCGTTACCTTTATTTTGAATAGTATATGAGGTTTTTGTATCAACATCAAAGTTTCCTAAAGAAAAATAGGCATCCTGATTGATCCACATTACATCCGCTGATTTTACAGGAGATACAATGGTTTTAAATTTCCCTTGTTTATCTTCTTCAGAAAAAATACGTTGCTGGTAACGAGGTTCAATATTTTCTACTTTCGGGAATACCCAAATTTGTAAAAGGTTAATGTCTTCTGTTTTTGAATGGTTGTATTCGCTGTGCTGTAAGCCGGAACCTGCGCTCATGGCTTGAATTTCATTAGGACGGATAACACCAATATTGCCCATGCTATCCTTGTGTTCTAAAGTGCCTCTTAATGGAATAGTAACAATTTCCATATTGTCGTGAGGGTGTGCACCAAAGCCCATTCCCGGTGCAATAATATCATCGTTTAATACACGCAACAATCCGAATTGAACTTTCATAGGATCGTAATAACCTGCAAAACTAAAAGAGTAATGTGCATTTAACCAACCCTGATGAGCATGACCGCGATCGGATGCTTTATGGAAAATTGTTTTCATTTTATATAAATTTGTTTGTTAACCTCTAAGCATGTCCAATAAAAAATTGAGTTGTTCGGCTTGTTCTTTGCTTAAATTTTTAAGTTTCTTTAAAAATGAAGCTTCTTCTTTATCTAATTCTATCAACAGGTCAAGACCTTTTTGTGTTATTACAACATTTACAGCCCTTCTATCTTCCAGACAAATAGCGCGTTCCACAAATTTTTTTAAACGCAATTTTTCAACTAAGCGCGAAGCATTTGAATTTTTATCCAACATACGGTCAATCAGTAAATTAACTGTTGCTGGTTTAGGGTGCTGACCGCGTAATATCCTTAAAATATTGTATTGTTGGGTAGAAATCCCAAAGGGTTTTAAATTTGTATTGTGTTGTGCAGATAGCCAACCACTTGTAAATAAAATATTAATAAGCATTTTTTGATGCTCGTTTCTAAACTTTTCCTGTTTAATCTCTTTTCCTATTCCCATCTTTTATTAATCTGAACGTAAATGTACGAATAAAATATACAAATACATTATATGTGTATACATGTACTTTAATTTTGAGCCGATAACCAAGCAGTACTCCATGCATTTTGAAAGTTGAATCCCCCTGTAATGCCATCTATATCAACTACTTCTCCGGCAAAATATAAGCCTGAAATAACTTTGCTTTGCATGGTTTTGAAATCAATTTCTTTTAAATTAATTCCACCACAGGTTACAAATTCTTCTTTAAAAGTAGTTTTACCCGCAACAGTATATTCATCTTTAATGATATGATTAGCTAAATGGTGAGCGTTCTTTTTCGGCAGATCAGCCCATCGGGTAGTTTCAGCAATGTTTGCCTTTAATACGAGGTATTCCCAAAGTCGTTTTGGAAGGTCGAAGGGACAATTACTTATAATTGTTTTCGCAGGATTATCTTCCCGTTGATCGGAAAAAGCAAGGTGTATTTTTTCTTCTGTATATTTAGGTAACCAACTGACGATGGCAGTAAAATTATAGTTAAGGTCGCTTAACTGGCGAGCTCCCCAAGCCGATGATTTTAATATTACTGGTCCACTCATACCCCAATGTGTTATAAGTAATGGACCTTCTGTTTCTAATTTTGTTCCTGCAATTTTAACTTTTGCAAGCGGAACAGCAACGCCCATCAATTGGGTGATAGGGTTGTTTGGAATATTAAATGTAAAAAGTGATGGTACAGGTTTAACAATGGTATGCCCTAATTTCTTAAGCCATTCGTATGCTTCTTCTTTAGAATTACCTCCTGTAGCAATAATTAGTTTATTGCATTTGAAAGAACCACCGCCATTGGCTTTAAGAGTAAATGTTTCATCATCATTAGATATAATTTCTCGAATATCTACGTTTAATTTAAGATTGACTTTAGCTTTTTCAGCTTCTTGTACTAGGCAATTGACAATGGTTTCCGAATTATCGGTGGTGGGGAACATCCGTCCGTCGGTTTCTGTTTTTAGTTCAACGCCACGTTGTTTAAACCATTTGATAGTATCGTTAACCGAAAATCTGCTAAAGGCATTTCTTAATTCCTTTTCGCCTCGGGGATAAAATTTTACAAGTTGTGAATTATCAAAACAGGAATGTGTTACATTGCAGCGTCCTCCACCAGAAATGCGTACTTTAGATAATACTTTAGAGCTTTTTTCGAGTAAAGTAACTTCGCAATCGGGATTATTTTGAGCAGCATTGATGGCTGCAAAAAAACCTGCTGCGCCACCACCAATAACTATAATGTGTTCTGCTTTCAAAACTTATCTTAATACAACTTCGTTTATAATTTCTCGTCCAACAGCGTCGTTTAACATTTTAACAATTTTAGACTTTGCCAATAATAGTTCGTTACGTAAGGCTGATGAGTCGAGCGTTACAAAAAGTTGTTGGTGTTTAATATAAATATCGGTAGTATGTTTTGCAATCATTTCTCCCATAACACTTTCCCAAGAACCGATAAGTCGTTTTTCAGCCAATCTATCGTCTAGTTTATAGGTTTTTAGTAATAGATCAATTGCTTCCTTAAGCGTATGTTCGTTATGTTTGCTCAATTTATTAGTTTAAAGTTAGAATACTGTTAGCTATCGGGATTAAAGTTGTAAAGTTAATTTGATGCCTCCGACAACTGATTTTTTGTTACTTCCTCTGCATTACCTTCTTTAATATGATAAAGTTTAAAATCTGTTTCGGAGCCGGTAAATATGCTGGCTAAACGTGTTGGGTGTGTATCGGTAATAAACAACTGTCCAAAATTATCACTTGCAACAATATTCATTAATTGCTTTACTCGCAAATCATCCAGCTTATCATAAATATCGTCCAACAATAAAATAGGAGTGCTATTTTTGATGTTTTTAATAAATTCAAATTGAGCCAATTTCAGGGCAATTAAAAATGATTTTTGCTGTCCTTGTGAAGCAAATTTTTTAAGAGGATACCCGTTAATAGTAAACTCTAGATCATCTTTATGTATTCCTACCGTAGTGTACTCAATAGCTCTGTCGCGACTAAGCGCTTTTATCAACACTTCTGAAAAGGTGTTTTCATTTAAGTGGGAAATGTAATTGATGCCAACCTGTTCTTTTCCTCCCGAAATTAATTCGTAATATTTTTGAAAAATAGGAATAAATTTATTGATAAAGTTGCTGCGTTTTTCATGAACCTTTGTTCCATATTCGATCAATTGAATATCCCATATTTCAAGGGATTCTATGTCAAATTTTCGGCTGTCGGCAAATTGTTTAAGTAGCGCATTACGATGTGAAAGTACTTTGTTATAAGCAATGAGATCTTCCAGATAATTCCTGTCGAATTGAGCAATAACACTATCAATAAAACGTCTTCGGCTTTCACTGCCTTCGGTAATAAGTTCCGAATCGGCAGGCGATATCATTACCAATGGGAACAGCCCAATATGGTCGGCAAGGCGCTGGTATTCTTTTTTATTGCGTTTAAATTGTTTTTTCTGATTGCGTTTAAGTCCGCAGTAAATTTCCTCTTCTTTGTCCTCTCCATTGTAAGTGCCTTGAATCAAAAAAAAAGGAGAGTCGTGTAAAATATTCTGGCTATCAATGGAATTAAAAAAGCTTTTGCAAAATGATAAATAGTGAATAGCATCCAAAACATTGGTTTTACCCTCGCCATTATTACCCGTTAAGCAATTTACCTGAGGGCTGAACTCCAATTCGGCTTCAGTATAATTTTTAAAATTAAGTATTGATAGCTTTTTTAAATACATTTCAGGATTGAGTAAGTCAAAACCGTTAATTTCAGTTCGCAAAAGTACCTAAAAAGAGGGCTCAAATTGCATAATTAATAATTAAAGTAAAGATATTGCAAAAAAAACTTATTTTTGCAATCCATTAAATTTTGAACTAAAACAATTATGGCACAAAATCAAAAAGACGACTTAATAGTTAACGTTGAGGAAGTATTAGGTAAAACGGAACTTTACTTTGAAAAAAACAAACAAAAAATTATCACAGTAGCCGTAGCTCTTGTAGTATTGGTGGGCGGTTTTTTTGCGTATAAATATGTTTATGTTGCTGGAGAGGAAACAACTGCAAGTTCAGAAATGTTTAAAGCGGAAGCTTATTTTGCAAAAGATTCAATTGATAAAGCTATAAATGGTGACGGAGTAGCTTTAGGTTTTGCTCAAATAGCAGAAGATTATAGCGTTACACCTTCAGGAAATTTAGCTCAATATTATTTGGGTATTTCCTATCTTAAAAAAGGTAAATACGAAGATGCTATAACTCATTTAGAAGAATTTAATAGTAAGGATCAAATAGTTGCTCCTCAAGCTACTGGAGCTATTGGCGATGCTAATTTGGAACTAGGGAAAGTGGATGAAGCAATTACTTTTTATTTAAAAGCTGCAGATCAAAATACCAATAAATTTACTACACCTATATTTTTGAAAAAAGCAGCAATTGCAAATGAAGGTAAAGGAAATTATGCGGATGCAGTAAAATTGTATGAACGGATTAAAAATGAATTTCCTGAAACAATTGAAGGAGCCGAAATGGATAAATATATTGGTCGCGCTAAAGCTTTAGGTAATTTATAGTTCCGGCAATGTCATCAGCATTAAAAAATTTATCTGATTTTAATCATACCAACATTCCTAATGGTTTAGGAATGCGTATTGCTGTTGTTATAGCCGAATGGAATATTGAGATAACAGGAGCGTTGCGCGATGGAGCAATAGAAACATTATTAAAAAATGGCGTTTCTGACAAGGATATTATTGTAAAATATGTTCCAGGCAGCTTTGAGTTAACAATGGGGGCTCAGCTATTGTGTGAAGATAAAACAGTTGATGCCGTTATTTGTTTAGGCTGTGTGATACAAGGAGAAACCCGCCACTTTGATTTTATTTGTGATGCAGTGGCACAAGGTGTTACCAATGTAAGTTTAAAATATAATAAACCCGTTATATTTGGATTATTAACCCCTAATACTCACCAGCAAGCGCAAGATAGAGCGGGAGGAAAGCATGGTAACAAAGGAGACGAAGCAGCCGTTACCGCATTGAAAATGGTGGCTTTGCAAAAGAGTTTATAAAATTTAGATCTCATATAATTAGAGCTAATATTGTTTGCATACCTTATAAATAAATAATAATAAAAGTCCTCGATATTTTTTAGTACTAGTGTATTACCCCTCTAAAGTACTTATAATTTACTAAATGGGGCATACCACATGATTTTTTCGTGTTCACCTGTAAGCAACTTTTAACTAATATTTAACCCCAGTTATTAAGTTATTAGCAATTTATTTTAGTACGTTTGTAACACAGTTGTATTATATTTAATTTGTTCTAAATTATCTTTATGGCTAAATATTTTATTTGGAAGTCATTATTGTATATATTTCTTTGTATCCCCATTTTAAATGGAAAGGCTCAATCAATAGGTGGTAAAATTTCAGGGGGTAAAATATATTGCGATACTTTAAATGCAGGGTTTTTGTCGCTAAACGGTTTTAATGGTACAGATATTTTTTGGCAATCTTCAACCGATAGTATTGCCTGGACTCCTACAAATAATACTATTTCTCAACAAAGTTACTATCATTTAAAACAAACAACTTGGTATAGGGCAATAGTTAAGGATGGTGCTTTTTTACCAGATACTTCAACCGTTGCTAGACTTACAGTTTTTTTAGCTTCCAAAGGTGGAATTATAAACGGTGGTGGTACTTTTTGTGGTAGTTCAGGTTCGGGTTCTCTTAATTTATCGGGTAATATAGGTTCAGTTTTATATTGGCAATATTCAATAAATAATGGACTTTCATGGACAACCGAATCAAATACCTCAACCGTTTTAAATTATTCAAATATCACTAAAAATACTATTTACGAAGCCGTTGTACAAACCAATATTGCTTGTCCTGTAGATACATCAACACAAACAGATTTTATTTTTTCATCCAGCAAAGCAGGAGTTTTAAGTGGTGGCGGTACGTTTTGTGAAAATTCAGGAGTAGGAACACTTAGTTTATCTGGATATGCAGGTAAAATATCAAATTGGCAATATTCTCTAAATAATGGTTTATCGTGGACTTTGATAAGTGACACAACAAATAAATTTAATTATTCTAATATTACTAAAAATACGGTATATCAAGTTGTTGTTAAACTGGGTGCTTGCGCAAGCGATTCGTCTAATAAAATTGAATTTATTTTTACACCAAGTGTTGCAGGTTTTTTATCTAAAAGCGATACAATATGTTACGGAGCAACTAACGATACTATTTTGATTAGTGGAAATATTGGTAAGGTGATTGCTTGGATGTCTTCTAATAATGGAGGATTAAGTTGGATAACTAAAGCAGATACCGCTTCAACACTTATATGCTCAAATTTAAAAGAAACTACAAAGTACAAAGCGATAGTCAAAAATTATTTTTGTACAAATGATACAACTGCATCTGTTGAAATTAAAGTTTTATCGTTACCAAAGGTAAATGCAGGCAATGACACCATAATTTTTAAAGGCGAACCTATAAAATTAAAAGGACGAGGAGATGGAAAACCTTTTTGGATAACAACTTCAAATATAGATAGCACAAATATTTTTACCCCAGTTATAACTCCTGAAGAATCAGTTTGGTGTTATTTAAGCGTAACTGATACTAATTTGTGTGTGAATAAAGATAGCATTTATATTAATGTTAATCTGAAACAATTTAATGGAGTTATTTCAAATTTATTTACACCTAATGGAGATGGGTTTAATGATACATGGTATATTCAGGATATTCAACAATATACAGATAATGAAGTTTTTGTGTATAATATTTACGGAAATTTAGTTTTTTCAAAAAAAGGATACACTAACGATTGGCAAGGCTCATACAATGGTTCTTTGCTGCCCGACGGAACATATTATTATATTGTAAAGTTTAATGATTCAAATAAAAAGTTTAAAGGCTCATTAGATATTTTCAAAAATAAATAAGTGAATAAATAAAAAATATTGATTTTAAAGTTTATATAATTAAGTTTATTAAGGTGAAAAAAATAAGTTTAATATTAATTTTTATTTTAATATGTATTATTGCAGATGCTCAACAAATTGGAGCATTTAGTAGTAATTATTATAAACCATTGATTTATAATCCGGCATTTGCAGGTTTTAACGGTTTTTATAATACAACAATTATTTCCAAAGCTCAATGGACAGGATTTACAGGATCACCTAAATTAAACGTACTATCAATTGACGGTAATCCCAAAAACAATAACATGGGTTTAGGATTAAATATAATGAGTGATAAAAGAGGAGTAAGCAATAGGTTTGTGGCAAATGTTTCATATTCTTATCGGGTAAAATTAAGTAACAATGCCAATATCCTGTTTGGTGTTTCAGTAGGGTTAGTGAATCAAACATTTGATTTTTCAAATATCATAGTGGAAACGAATACAGATCCTAATTTATATTTAGGTTCACAAAAAAAAATAACCTATGATGGAAATGCGGGATTGGCTTTTGTTTGGAAGTTTTTAGAGTTGGGAATGTCTATCCCTCAAATTGTAGGAAATAAAATAAAATTTAATATAGATTCGTCTAAAAAATATATATACACACAGGAACGTCAATATATTAGTTTTGTAAAATATAAATTTTATTTAGATAAAGAAAAAGGGATTTCAATAATTCCTCAAACAATAATTAGGATTTCACCGAATAGTCCGATGCAATTTGATGGAACTATTAATTTTGATTGGCAAGATAAGTTTTGGGTAGGTACAAGCTACAAAAATAATTACGCATTAGCAGCTATTGCTGGTTTTTGTGTTAAAAAACATTTATATGTTGGTTATTCGTACGATTTTATAATAGGTAATTTGTCGTCTTATGCTGGCATTAGCCACGAAATTATGTTAAATTATAAATTTGGAAAAAATAAGAGAGAAGTATTAAAATCTGAAAATAAAAAAGAATCAAATGTTGATGAAAAAACAAAAAACAATTACACTATTGAGAAACAAGAAATAGTTCTCAAAAATGAAATATCCAAAGATAGAACTGATGTAATTCCAAAAATGCCCGATCTTACAACTTTAATTGTAGCAAATTTACTTAAAGAAATTGAAACAGTTTTAGATAATGCAAATACAACCCAAGCTCAAATTCTGAATTTAAAAAATAGAATCTCTGAATTTAGTAATTCAGTTTTTACAGATGAAACAATGAAGGATAAAGTGGGTAAATATACCACTAAATTAAAGCTCACATCTAAAAACACACATGATGTTTTTGTAAAAGGCTCTATAATTCTAGAAGGTAAATCAACTGTAAATTATTCATCGGTTACAATTACTTTAAAAGATAAGAAAACAAATCAAATAATTGGTACATACAAGCCAAATGCCAAAACTGGTAAATATATACTTGTTTTAAGACCTAAAGAAAAGTATCAGTTAATCGTAGAGCACGAAGATTATAAAACATATACTCAGGATATTATTTATCCTATAACCAGCAAAGAAGTAATTCAGAAAATTAAACTAAAAAAATAATACTTAGAGCCTTTTAAATTTTAAATCAGAATTATTAATATATCGCCCAACTGGGATTTTTTTAAGCTTCATTAGTACCAAAATAGTAATAGAAAAAGTAATATAACTTTATAGGTATAGGCGTTTAGTTATCCCAATTTTTTCTACTTTTATGTTGTGGAAAATCGGGGTAAATTTGTCGGTATGAATTCAATAAAATTCAACCAATATTTTAAAACAGAGGAAGAATGTATAAAATACATAGCCGATATAAAATGGGAATCAGGTTATAGTTGTAAGGGTTGTGGTGGAAAAAAATATATCAAGGGTAGCAAACCATACAACAGAAGATGTTTAAAGTGCAAGTATAATGAGAGTCCCAGGGCAGGGACAATGTTTGATAAAGTGAAATTTTCTTTACTGGTAGCCTTTCACATTATTTTTAAAATAGCAACTAAAAAGAAAGGGATGTCCACCTTGGAACTTAGTAGGGAATTTGATTTACGTCAAAAAACATGTTGGGGTTTTAAGTGGAAAATTCAAGAAGCTATGCAGAGTATCCTTAAAAACCCCTTAATTGGGGAGGTTCATGTAGACGAATTTTGGATTGGCGGACCAGAGGAAGAAAAACGAGGACGCTCTTTAGGTAATAAAAAAATGATTGTAGTTGCGTTAGAAGTAATGGATAAAGGAGTAGGAAGAGCTTATGCAGAAATTATAGAGCATGCTAATTCGAAAGAATTAGGAGGTTTTATGAAAA
>CANFLQ010000086.1 GCA_947447995.1 Bacteroidota bacterium
TGGCGGAGGGTGGATGGAGCGGTCGCGGTTTAAATTTTTACAGAAGGGGAGGGAGATTTTTTCTTTTAACACCTAACGCATACACAGGCGGGCGGTAAAAATGGCAAGCTTATTTGCAGCCAGCACTTTTATTCCTTAATTTATTGCTGCAAATGTGCTTGACATTGAGCGTTTGCAAGTCTACCGTACCCAATTTGTCCTCATTTCCTTTTGCGGGTGCTCGCTTTCTACTTGCGGGTCTGAAAACACTACTTGCGGGTGCAAGAATTCTAAGTGCGGGTCGAAGAACACTACTTGCGGGTGTCAGTTTTCTACTTGCAGGTCTTAAAACACTAACTGCGGGTGCTACAATTCTAAGTGCGGGTCGAAGAATACTACTTGCGGGTGCTCGTTTTCTACTTGCAGGTCTTAAAACACTACTTGTGGGTGCTACAATTCTAAATACAGGTCGTAAAACACCGCTTACGAGAGTTGTTTTTTTACACACAGGTCTAAACACCCTACAAAAGAAAAGGGGCTCATTTCTGAACCCCTTAGTCTTACTGTTAATTCTTTGGTTGTCTGAATTGCAGTCCGCTTACTTGCTTATACTGCGGACTTGTTGCTCCAAAGAGCGATTTAACGTACTTCTTTACTTCAAACGCTATGTCAACCATTCCCGTGTCTTTTGCATACAAAACGGTATTTCTTGCAATTCTTGCATTACTATACGTGGTTGTCGAATTAATTACGGCTGTATTGGCCGCTTTTAAGTTCGTTAACAAGGTATTTAGCGTTGCAACCTTCAATTCTGTCTCATTTGGCAAATATGCTACCTCTGTTGACACGATTTGGATCAGTTTCGCAAAGTTATCAATCAAACCGTCAAAACTTTGTTGTGAAACCGAAATTGTTGTTACCGTTGGTGCTGCGTTCGGTACAACTACCGCTGTCGAATTTGCAGTTACCGGTTTTGCCGAACTTCCGGCACGTTTTCCTTGCATTTTCCGGTTAACAGTTTTCGCATCATCAATTGTTTGAGTTGTCGCCGTTGTGGCTTCAAGCGCATTTACAATTCTGGTCGATAATTTTTTCAGCGTTTCAAAAATTATTTCCCTTGCATTGGTTGAATTGTCAAACGCTGTTTTGGTTGTTTTTACTGTTTGGATTGCTGCCAATGCCGCTGTTTGTTTTGCTTGTAGGGCAGGAATTTTTTTATTCGCATTTACGGGATTATAAGTAGCACCGTAACCGATGCAAAAGGATATTAGGTCTTCAAAATTAGCTACATTTTTTGCGTGACCTGTTTCAATGAAAGTTGTCATAATGATAAAAATTAAAGAATTATTTTTTAATTATTTATCTTGATTCTGAACTGCCGAAGGTTGTTCGGTAGCTATTTGTTTGAGGAAGAGAAGCAAGTAGAAGAGAAACCTCATTTAAAATTTACCACTTGGGGCAAATCTCAAAATTGTTATCTAATTTTTATGAGGTGGGAACATATTAGCCTGTTGTTATTTGAAAATTAACAGGGTAATAACGTAGCCAGTTTACTTTATTGTATAAACGGGAGTGTTAAATTTTGTTAAGAAAAGAAAGTTAACAATAGGTAATTTGATTGTGTTGGCTAAAACAAACTGCCTTGAATTTCTATTTTGGGATAGAAAACTCCAATTATTACAAAGGGATTCCTGCCTCTACGCATATGCCACTCTTTTGTAGTTCCTAAAAATAAGTAGATGTCCTTTTTATTAAAAAAAGTAGTTTCATACATTTCACGAACCTTTTGTAAAGCTTTGCTTTCAACTCCTTCTGCCGCTTTTAGACAATTCCAATACAAAGCTCCAATTTCCCAATCTTCAATCATTAAAGAACTTGAAACACCTTCATCATCTAAAAAAGTATAAGAAAACTTATAGGGTAATTTCGGAATTTGAATTTCAGGAGATTTATCAGTATCAAATAAACTCCCTTGTTTTCTTAATTCTTTCCATTCATTTTTCCATTCTCTTTCATCCGCTTCAATATTAAATGAAATCAGTTTTGCTGGTTTGAATGTGGCTAATGAAATGTTAGTTGGATCTTGTGAGTCTGCAAGTAATTTGGCCTTATTTGTATAAACATTTGCAGTACAAAATGTTTTTCTTTCTGCCCAATTGTTTTGAGTGCCAATTTTCCCTAATGTTTCAACTTTAGAAAAACTATAATCAATTGGTGAATGACTTTCAGGCCTAAAATCATCTGTTCTTTTTTTTAGATCTAACTCAATCCAATTGTATTTGAATGATTCAATTTTGCCATCTTTTCTTAATCCAGTGAGAAATTGCAAAGGAACAGGATAAATTCTTATCCATTGTCCATTTTCTAAAACACCAGCAGTACAAACTAATTCGTCATAACTTCTTGAAGGTAATGGATAGGTAGTTACAGTTATTAAAACTTTTGTTAATGCCATTTCTAAATGTGTTTTACTTCGTATTCAAAGTTTGGAAGTGTTTCAATGGCTTCCGCTAAATGCTTACGGTGGCATTGGCAAATATTAGCTTCAAAGCAAGTTAAAGCGATGCGTTTGTGTTGTTTTAATAGATTTAAAATTACAGTTTGTGTGGGAACTGTTTTGGTTAAATTTTTATTACGATATACGGTAAATAAATTGTCGTAATCCGTTTGCGTGTTCAATTCCTGCCTTTGGTCTGATTGTATTCCGACTTCTGGGAAATGCATATACTGAATTCCTAAATTTTCGCAATATTTTTTTAATTGATGTTTACTAAATCCATATTTCATACTCAAAGGATTGTTTCGAACATCAACTAATATTTTCACATCGTTTTTTAATAACCGGTTTAAATACTCTTCTAAAGAGATTCCTTCGTAACCAATAGTAAATAAAATAGTTTTGTTACTTACAGGTTTGCTATTATTTACTTTTTTAAGTTCATCAGATGTTAAAATACTTGCAGCTTTTATACTATTGGTTGCCCAATATGGGAAATTAATGTATGTATGCTTCATCAAAGCATTTGCATTCATATTTCCATAAAGTGTTTTAATTTCTTGCAACTGTTTTTTGTCCGCCTCCTTTAATAACTTAAAATAATCGGTTGTCTCATTGCTTCTAAAATGGCTATCACTTTCGGCTAACATTCCTTTGTTTGCCATTGTTGTTAAATCGGCATTGGCAGAGTAAGAGTAGCAACCAAATTTATACGGAATAAAGTCGTATTCCGCTTTTGTTTGTCTTTGAGTAAAAAGGAATAACAACTTTTGTAAACGGATTTTTTCCAATTCACCCTCAAATAGTTGAAGTAATGCTAATATTATTTTTCGTCTATAAAACATACCATAAAGGTATTAAAAATTAAAATGAGGGCGATTGTTAAAGATAAACTTATCTACAATAGGGTGTTTATATCGTTTCTGGGCGGTAGAAAGAGCTTCGCTGTCCCCATTTATAGCTTCAGAAAACATAGTTTTAACCTATATTTCTATTTCTTCAAAAGTTCAACTTTACTATATGAAGATTGATTGATATAATTAATTTTTTTGTTGTCTAAGGAACTTACAATTAATTTGTCTCCTAAAAAGCTAATAAACTTTAAAGAAGTACTATCAATTTTAGGGGTTTTGTTGTCAATGTTGACATATTGAATTTTAGAATTATTGAAAATAACAAGGCTTAAAACTTTACCTGTAGAGAAACAACCTATTGGAACAAAACAAAGAAAGTATGAAAGATATAATCTGAGATTATATTCTTGAATTTGTGTTTTTAAGAAAGGTGATCTGCTTACTTTCCTAATCAAATAGAATGAAATCCAAAAACAACAAAGCGACCAAAATATTGGGTTTAATTTATTGTCTTGAAAATTTGTAACAATGTAAGGAATTGAAATAGTAAAAAGAAAGTCAAAAGAAACTAAAAATTTGATAAATCTTTTCCATAATTTATCAGTCTCATAATCTAAAAAAGGTCGCTCTGTTAGCAAATCATGCGATGTAAATAGGTTTACCATAATATATAAAAGCAGAAAGCCTTGAGTGATTACAAATGGAAAAATAAAACTTTTTGGGATGTCTGTTATTGTAATGAAGGAAGAAATGTCAATTTCGAATGTTGTCCAAAATCCTATTAAATATAGACCACCACAAACAAAAAAATATGAGATTATAATTGCCGTGAATGGTAACTTGGCGAAAGCGTCTTTAATCATATGGTATATTCTTGTATCCTTATATTGTTTAAATAGGAGGTAATCCCAATTCCTTTAAGAAATTATTATGCGTTTCTCTTGCTTTGTTAATGTCTTTGTCAAGGTCAACGAGTTTTTTGTTTACTACTTTCAAGTCAATGATTTCTTCGTCCAAGGAAGTACTTACATAGCGTGAAATGTTTAGGTTGAATTCGTTTTTAATAATTTCGTCCATTGATACTCTACGAGAGTAACGGATTTCTTCTTTTCTGTCTTTATAAGTTTCAACTATTTTATCAATGTTTTCAGGAAGTAAGTTGTTTTGTCGTTTTCCTTTTTCAAAGTGGTCAATGGCATTGATGAATAATACATCGTCAAACTTTTTACATTTCTTTAATATCAAAATACTAACTGGAATACCTGTCGAGAAAAACAAATTGGCTGGAAGTCCAATTACAGTATCAATATTTCCGTCCTCTAATAATTTTCTTCTGATTTTTTCTTCTGAACCACTTCTGAATAAAACACCGTGAGGTAATATGATTGCCATTGTTCCTTCTTTACTCAAAAAGTGAAAACCATGTAAAAGAAAAGCAAAGTCGGCTGCTGATTTTGGAGCAAGTCCATAACTCTTGAAACGAAAATCTTGTCCCATTTCTTCCGATGGTTCCCAACTATAGCTAAAAGGTGGATTAGCTACAATGGCATCAAATTCTAATTTCTTTGAAGGATTTATTTCATTTAAAATCTCCCAATCATTGACCAAGGTATCACCGTGGTGTATTGAAAATTCTGTGTCCTTAACTCCGTGCAATAGCATGTTCATTCGGGCTAAGTTGTAAGTGGTAATGTTTTTTTCTTGTCCGAAAATTTTTCCGATTGTGCCTCCTGCATCCGTCATTTTTTTGCGGACGTTTAGCAACAATGAACCTGAACCACAGGCAAAGTCTAAAACTCGTTCAATTTTTTTCTTTTCACCTTTACTTGGATCTTGACTGTCAAGCGTTACAATGGCAGATAGAATGTCTGAAATGCGCTGTGGTGTATAAAATTCACCTGCTTTTTGTCCTGAACCTGCTGCAAATTTTCCAATCAGATATTCGTAAGCATCACCTAAATAGTCTATGTTTTTATCAAAACTATTTATGCCTTCCGCAATTTTCTGAATGATATTGCATAGTTTTTTATTTCGTTCTTCGTAGTTCTTTCCAAGTTTATCAGAATCTAAATTGATTTCGGAAAATAAACCTTGAAATGTGCTTTCAAAGGATTCGTTTTCTATGTATTTGAAACCTTCTTGCAAAGTGATAAGCAAATCTTTGCTTTGCGTTTTTGCCAATTCCGCAATGCTGTTCCATAAATGAGATGGTTCAATAACATAATGGACTTTTCTACGCATTTGCTTTTCAAACTCCACGACATCCGATGGATTTTGTTTATACCAAACGGAAAGTTGTGTTCGCTTGTCGTTTCCTTTTAGAACCGGATAATCTTTACCTAATTCCTTCTTTGCTGCTGCTTCGTAATTGTCACTTAAATAACGTAAGAACAAAAATGAAAGCATGTAGTCACGAAACTGGTCAGCGTTCATTGCTCCTCGCAATTCGTCTGCAATTTTCCAAAGGGTGTTACCTAATTGTGTTTGGCTATTTTCTGTCATACTGTTCCTGTTGCTATTGGTTTTTCAAGTAAGTCCTCATTGAATTTGTAATTCAGTAGGAAGTTCTTGAATATTTGTTTGAAATATTTTTTGTTTTCTTCTCCCATTTCTTTTGGCTCAAACATTGAATAACCACCATGATTTAGATTATTTACCATTCGGGTAAATAGTTTTTTATCCTCCTCATCATCATCAACGATTAAGCAATCTGAAAAACCATTAAAGCCATGAAAATTGGCTGCCTTTTCAAGAATTGTTCTGAGATAATAGAAATGGAATGTGTAAATATTATTTGAATTAACTGCCTTTTGTAAATCCTGAATCATAGTCACATGAAAAAAGAAAGGGCTGTCTGTGGTGTCTTTAAGCGTATAAACTCCGTCAGATTTACTTAAAAAAAGTCGTGGTGCGTTTTTCCCAAGTTCATTGCATACAACATTGAAAAATAAAGCATGGTGTGTTGATACAATTGATTTTACATCACCATTACCCGCCTTTAATATGCTACCCAAATGATGTGCAATGGCAATTGTATTATTATCATCTAATGAAGAAACTGGGTCGTCAACATAAATGTATTTTACCCAATCGTAATTTTGATGCCTATCAATTGCTAATTGGGCTACAGCTAAGAAAAAACACCATATAAAAAGGTTTTCCTCTCCTCTTGAAATTTTTACAAATTCAACATTCTGAGGAGTGCCATTTACAAGTTCTTCTCTGATAAAATTAACTGCCCAAAATTCATTGTCTTCTTTGTCTTTGTATTCGTAATCAATTAGGAAGTTGAAATTTGAGTAACGATGAATTAGAGGACGAATTTTGTTGTCCATATCTAATGCTCGGACACCTGCGATAAATTCTGAGTTTTTATTTATTAGTAATCTTCTATGTGTGTCCCCATCTAAATCATTATCCCATGAGAATAAGTCTTCCGTAAAAGCATTAAAATACAAAGTATCTCTTGCGGTCACATTGCCATCTGCATCAACCTGTTTACCCGCTTGTCTAAAATCCATAGACAAACGAGTTTTGCCAGTTCCATTGTAAGCAAACAGCATGACATATTTTTTGTCTAAAGAACGCAGATAGGTTGCTAAAGCGTTTAAGTTAGCGTATGTATTTAGTGCTCCACTCATATTGTTACTTCAATTAAATCAGGAAATAAGCCTTGTAATAATCCTTTTTTGTGGTTATTTAAATCTTCAACTTTTTGTCTTTGGGAATTGATTAAATCATCAATTGACGAAAGTGTATCTGCAATCATTTCTTGTTCTTTTGGGTCTTCTGGTATCATTAATGGACAATTCAAAACGTCTTCTTTTCTAAGATTGGTTTGCTTCACGCCATCATCAAAAGCCAAGAAATACGGATTTCTGTTCAGAAGATAGTAAAGGATTTTACTATTCAGATTGCGTGGTGTAATTCTGCATATACGTTGATTAACGGTATAGATATTATCTTCCTCAACTAAAAAACATTTTGCAATTGCTTTTCCATTAGGAACATCACTCAGAACCATTAGAATATCTCCTTTTTTGGCGGGGCAAAAAGCTGTGTTTGTAAACTTCTTTACTTTTCCATCCGAAGATATGAATTTTGAATTAACTACAACATAGTCGCCAATGTTCTCTATATCTTGTTCGTGTGCTTTGCCGTTTTCGTAATCTGCAACTTTGGTTAAAGTTGTTTCTTCCCAATCCGAATTTTCCTCAAAATCCCTAAACCTAAATTTAGGGGCTATTTCCCCTACCTGCGGCAAAAGGTTTTGTAGTATCCCTTTTTTGTGTTTTTGAAGAATATGTAGCTTTTGGCTCTCAGCTGTAATTACTTCATCCAATGATGAAAGGCAAGCTGAAATTTTTTGTTGTTCTTTCTTTTCTTTGGGATAAAAAATATTGATGTTTGAAAGTCTTGTAGCTGAAATTCCAAGGACTTTGGCGCCTTGAGATTCTCGTTGTATTTGTTTCCTAACTTTATCGTTCAAAAATAAATAACCGCCAAATCCACAGACAAATTCGGACTTTATTTGTCTTGCTAATAAAGTGTGTAAGCCAGAAAGTAATTTTTCATTGTTTAGATTAATCACCTCAATACTTTTGCCAACATCTTTCAAATCCTCTGAAGCATCGGCAAAAATCATATCACCTTCTTTACAATAATTCTCCTTCTTAAATTTATCAATTGGAATAGATTCATTTATGAATGGAACATTCTCCTTTGTAATATCGAATAATGTCGAAAACTTTGTATGAATATCTCCATAATGAATGTTTTTTACTTTACCATTGACATAACTCAAATCATCTCTCGAAAAGGAATTTGTAGTAATGAAAGCGTAGACGTTGCCTAATCTATTAGATTGCCATTCCCGATCTTTTGTGAAGTCAGGAAAGCGAAGCTTTGGTGTCAATTTATTTTGGTTGTTCTTACTCATACACTTTCAGTCCTGATATTTCTCGCCCTTCGGCTTGTTTTTTCAATAGTGGTGTCAATTCTTCCATCAAAGTCAATTCCCGTTTGGTGCGTTCTTTCCAGCCCAAGTCTAAGGGTGCAAATAGTTCACTTAATTTGTCTGCATCAAAAATCATTCGGCTAATGATGCCATCAGTAAATTGTTGAAGTTCTGAAATCTTTAAGCCATTTTTTTGTGCTATCTCCGATAATTTTTTTGCAATTATTTCTTCTTTAAATTTTTGATAGCCGTCTTTTATTTCATGCTCATTTAATGCTTTGCCAACTTCCAATGATTTGATGTAGTCAATAATGTCTTCCCTTTCTTCCATTAGGTTAGCACTGCTGCTTAACACACCAATTAATTGGTCTCGGGTCATTTTCTGCTTTTTGGTTGTGCCTTGTGTGTATTTGGCAATCAGGTTCATGATGTAATCATAATCCACTACAGAAGAAGCAAACAATACAAATTCAAAATCAAGTTGCTGAATGTTTTCAGGAGCTTTACTGCCTTCTTTTTGCTGAACTTCTTTGAGTTGCTTGGCAATTTCCAGATACGAACTACGGAACGAACGCAATTGCTCTTCGGGCATCATTTCTCCAATCTTTGCTTTCTGTTCTTCATTTAGGTCAGTGTATTGGTCAAGCTGTGTTTTCAATCGTTGTACTTCTTTAAAGCGATTGATAAATTCAACACGGGCAGCATCGCCTTTGATGTTATAAACTTCCTGCGGTTCTGCCACCATGTTTTTTTCCGTCATCCATTTTTCCATCGCTTTAACAGCTTCTTGGTATTTCTCAATTACTTTCGGAGCAGGGTCAACTAACCAAATTTCTTTTGCTCGACTTGTATTTTCACCGCTGAACAAAGCGATAGCTCTATCAACCTCGTCTTGCTGTTGGCGAAAATCTAAAATGTTGCCGTAAGGTTTCGTATCATTCAAAATACGGTTGGTGCGACTGAACGCTTGAATAAGTCCATGGAATTTCAGGTTCTTGTCAACATACAAAGTGTTCAAGTATTTGCTGTCAAATCCAGTAAGCAACATGTCAACTACAATCACCAAATCAATTTTATTCTTGTGTGGATAGTCAGTATTACTAAACTTTTGAAATTTTATACGTTGCTGAACATCTTGGTAATATAAATCAAACTCTGTTATTTTATGGTTTGAGCCATATTGTTTGTTGTAATCGTTAATAATGGAATCAAGGGCTTTTTTCTTCTTTTCAGGTTCAACTTTGTTGTCGGCTTTTTCTTGTTGTAAATCTTCCTGCAATTGCTGAACATCTTTATTCCCTTCGGCAGGTGGAGAAAATACACAGGCTGTATTTAAAGGAACAAAATTTTCATCTTCCTTTATTTTTGTTGCTTGAATGGCTTTGAATAACTCATAATATTCAATCGCATCATTGATTGAAGCTGTTGCAAGCAAAGCGTTAAAGCGTTTGCTATGAGTAGCAGAATCGTGTTTTTTGATTATTGCATTAACAACTGCCTTCTTATGGTCTGTGCTACCTAAGGTGACATTTTTTTCAGGTTTGAAATAGTCGATGTGAAAACGCAACACATTTCTATCTTCAATAGCATGAGTTATTGTGTAGTTGTGTAACGGATTTTGGAAAATATCCTTTGTTGTGACATAAGAGCCAACTGTTCCGTCAATTTGTTTGTAAGTTGCATTATCATCAAAAATCGGTGTGCCTGTAAATCCGAACAACTGTGCATTTGGGAAAAACTCCTTTATAGCTTTATGGTTTTCGCCAAACTGTGAACGATGGCATTCGTCAAAAATGAAAACGATACGTTTGTCGCTTAACGGCTGCAAACGTTCCTTGTAGTTGTTTTTGTTATTTGGGTCTAATGCCAGTCCTAATTTTTGAATAGTAGTAACGATTACTTTATTGGCGTAGTCGTCAGAAAGCATACGTTTTACAAGTGTTTCCGTGTTTGTGTTTTCCTCAACACAACCTTCCTGAAACTTGTTGAACTCCTCACGTGTTTGGCGGTCTAAGTCTTTGCGGTCAACAACAAACAAACATTTTTCAATATTCGGATTGTCTTTAAGTAGAGTAGATGCTTTGAAGGAAGTCAACGTTTTTCCGCTTCCTGTTGTGTGCCAAATGTAGCCGTTGCCTTTGTGCTCTTGAATAGAATTTACAATTGCCTTAACTGCATAAATTTGATATGGTCGCATTACCAACAGTTTTTGTTCGCTTGCAACTAATACCATGTATTTGCTTATCATTTGGCTCAAAGTGCATTTGCTCAAAAACTTTTCTGAGAAGTCGTCTAAGTGTGTGATTTTTTTATTGTCCTCACTTGCAAATTGGTAAATAGGTAAAAACTGTTCGTCAGCATTAAAGCTGAAGTGTGCACTATTGTTATTAGCAAAGTAATATGTGTTTGAACGGTTGCTCACAATAAATAACTGCATGAAACAAAGCAGTGAATTAGCGTAACCGTTGCCTTGGTCGCTTTTGTAGTCCACAATTTGCTGCATGGCTTTTCGAGGGCTAACCTCCAAACTTTTGAGTTCAATTTGAACAATAGGAATTCCATTTATCAGCAAAATCACATCGTATCGGTGATGGCTGTTACTGGTGTTTATGCGTAATTGATTGATTACTTCAAATTCGTTTTTGCACCAGTCTTTGATGTTTACCAAAGTGTAATGCAAAGGCGTTCCGTCCTCACGGGTAAACGTATTGATTTCTCTCAGTCGTTTTGAAGATGCAAAAACGTCTGAATTTATGATTTCTTTAAAAAGTCTTTCAAATTCTCCGTCTGTTAATTTCACACGATTAAGTGCTTGAAACTTCTCTCGGAAATTCTTTTCAAGAGAATCCTTGTCCCGTATATCTTTCCTTACAGTGTATTTAAGGTCAGATAACTTGGCAATTAAACCATCTTCTATTTGTTGCTCTTTAATCATCTAAAATTTATATCTGTCAAAGTTACTTTTTTATAGTTGTAATCTGTCGGTGCGTTGGGATGTTTGAGGTGCTAAATTAATTAATAAAATAACTATAACCATTATAATTTGCGTCAGCTTACAAATAAAAAAAAACACCATACGCCTGTGGCTTGCGCCTTGTTTGACCGGAGGGAGTAGCGCACAAAACGTGCAACGCACACCTATTTTGTGTGATTGGAAATTGCAGCTCTTTTGCTAGCCTTTGGTCGTGCGGTGGGCTTTTGAGCGGGCTTGCAAATGTGCTGCAATGTGTGATAGCCAAAACTCCCCGTTTTTTTCAAACGGGGAGTAAAAATGTGCGGTGGGGTAAAAATTTAAACTTTTAGCGTCGGAGTGTGGTCGGAAGAGTGTCGGTTTTTTATATATGTACTTTTCAGTCTGCGCCTTGTGCCTAACGGTTGGCAGCCTTATGTGGTGCTGGTTTAGAAACCACTTCACTGTCTTACCGCACTAAAGATATAAAATGTTCCGAACTTTATGGCAAGCGCCAAAACTCTTTACCGCTGAAAAATGCGCTTGCAA
>CANFLQ010000087.1 GCA_947447995.1 Bacteroidota bacterium
ATAAGGCAACCGCTTTTAATTTATACTCTTTGCTGTAATACTTCTTTTCTGCTTTTTTCATGTTTAAAGTTAAGTTTTATTGAGCTTATAGGGCTTAACTTTTTTGTCCGGTCAAAGGTAGGAACTCCACTCCGTAATAACTCGCTATGTTGCTCATGGTATCGGGTCGCGTATCCACCTGCATCTTTTAAAAAATCCGATAGTTCCTGAGTAAATTTTGAACCCTCGGCTATAAAAGAAAAATCTCGTTTAATAATCTCTTTGGTTTGCTTGTGTCGCCACCTGCGCTTTTTGATGCGAAGATAAACTCCCTTACCACGAATGGGGAAGTCCTGTATAAGTTTACTTTCCATAAAGCCTTTGGATTCATACCCTACAGCCGAATATCCATTGGGTAATTCATTCTTTTCTTCAAATTCTATTGCCCAAAACTCTTCCTTGATTTCTATATTACAAAGAATTTGAAATCCCGATATGGAAAAATAATCAACCAACTCAGATGGAAAAAATTGATGCAATAATTTATGATCTATAGTTTCGATAACTTTTTTTAACAAAAATATCACTTTTTAAGTTACTCCCCAACTTTTGTCCCTGACCCTTAATATAGGCTATTCAGAGCTTTTACCCTAGATTAACCATTAGGTTATTTCAGTAATTTATAGGCAACTTGTTTACCTATTGTTTAGTAAACTAAAATGTATGAAGAACAAAAAATTGCGCTGTTGGGAAAAACAGGCTTTTTTGTGATGTTTTTTAAGGTGTATTTTTCTTTTTCCCTTTTTTAATGACGTTCAAATAGCGCAAGTACAATTCTCCAATTGTATTAAACTCTTCTCTGTAAAATGCTCCAACACCTTGCGTATAAGGACCCAAAGAAAGCGCTTGGTTAGTAATATCATTTGTTTTATTAAAAGCTTTTATTCTGGCCTTACCATCATCCGTTAATTTATAATCCACATTAACATCACCAACAATGTTATTAGCACTTTGGTTGTTGTTATTAACGCCCACATTACTATCAATGGATAATTTATCATTAAATAACTGAGTTGACAAAACTACAGCTAACTCATCCTTACTTATTGCATCGCCTGGACGATAATTAACTCCCAAATCAAAATCATTGCTAATATTTCTTAACATATTGCTTAATTGATTTGACAACAATTCGCTAGTATTGGCTCCTGCTGCTGAACCCGCAATAGAACCAACCGATGATACTGGCTCTATACCGGTATTTGCAAGTTGATAAGGTGTAACAAAACTATTTAGAATAAGTAAGGAAAAAACCTGTCTATTCATTTCTGCATCGTTATCAATATAACTTATTACTTTTTGTCGTGTACTAGCATCAACAGTAGGAATAGCTATACTAAAATTAATATCAGGAGACAATAAATCTCCTGTCATTCCCAATTTAAGATCTATCGGGTAACGTTTATTTAAATTAATGAGACTAGTATTAGTTATTGGATCAGGAAAAAAAGGTTTAAGTATTGCACTGGGTTTATATATTGCGCTCAAATTCAAATCTGCTTTGTATGGAATACCTGTCCATTTAATTACACTGCCTCGTTCGATGTCAAACTTTTTATTGATTAGATTTTTAAGTGTAAAAAGATAATCACCAGAGGTAAGAACATAATCTCCATACATTTTAAAATCGCCCTTTGTATCAATATTTAATTTTATATTACCGTTCCCTCTTGCTTTTATAATATCACCTACCCTTTGGTCAAATATCAATTGAACTTCGGCATCAGAGGTAACTTCCAAATCAAAATCAAGTTTTAGACCTCCTAACTTAACTTTGTATTCATTTTTTTTTGTAACACTGTCTTTTTTTACAAAGGTTATAAAGCCATTATCATTAACCTCCCCCGAAGTAGTTAACGGAATATAAAATTTTGTGATTGATACCATATTAAATTTATCGGTTTTATCGGTAGCCGTTAAACTCTCCGTTTTTACTTTCGCTTCAATTAATATATCATCAATATATCCAGAAACTTTAATAATTCCAGATACAAATGCCTTTCCATAATATAAATTATTATCAACCTCTGTGGTATTTAAGCACATCATTTTTTGAGGAGATAATTCTAATTCTAACTGAAAATTTTTAAAATTTTTATGATATACTTTGCCATTTACATTAGCCTTATTGTGATTTACATCATAAATAAAAAAATCTTGAAAATTAAATGAATTATTACTAATTGTTATTTTATCCGAAAAATTATATACAGTGTTCAAATAATTTACTCTTACTTTTTTTGCATTCACATTTAAAAGTCCCGAAATTTTGGGTTCTTTCATAGTACCCTTTATAGACATGTTTCCTGAAATTAATCCAGAAAAATCTGAACAAAAATCTTTTACAAGCGGTTGAAATATTTGCATCTGAATTGCTTGAATACTAACATCCATATCGATATTTTCATCTGCATTTTTAGGGTAATAATGACCTGAAAATAAAATATTAGGAACAATCCCCAAGGTAAATGTGCCATGTAGGTATAAACCATCTTTTGCTCCGTTCCATAAACTTTCAATGGATCCATCTCCAATTTTATTATTGTTTACATATAAGGAATTAAATTTATTATTGCTTAAAAATAATGGTTCATTATATATATCTGAAACCTTAGACTCACCGTTTACAGTGCCTTTAAAGCTAAATCCAAACGAAGTTGTATACAAATTCAAATTGGCTAAATTAAAATTATTAAGTGTTAATTTTATCTGATCGTTTTTGTTTTCAGAAATAACGCCATCCACACCGATGAATTGAAAATTATGTTCAAAAACAAGTTTGTTAATAGTTACTTTGTTGGAATCCCAAGTTATTTCATTTTCTTTATTTATACTCCAAATTGAATCTGAAAAAAAAATGTCCGACGGTAGTATTTTAAGATGAATATTATTGGGTCGAAAAAGCACTATAGATTTCAAATCTCCACTTGTTTTTTTAACCGTTTTATTATCCCAAACTAATTCTGAATTAAGACTATCGTTATTTGTTGTAGTAAATAAATCAAATCCATCCATCCATGTGCTATCTGCAAGAAATAAGCGTTCACAGCCTGTATTTAAAACAAAATCCTGATTAGCATTGGCATTTAATCTCCAATTTTTAAAAATTAAATTTGAATATTTCAATTGAGGGGAGGTTCCTGTTAAAAGCAGCTCGTTACTGGAAGAGTTAAAACTCCCTGAAATTAATGTTTTAGGGGCAATAGATAGTTTAGGGGCAAATAATTGGGTAAAAGCATTGGTTTGTTTAAACAATAAACTAAAATTAAATTTTTGATCTTGAATATTTTTTGAATAGGATCTGACTCCAAAATAGGATGGCAAATAACGAACTAATAGTTTTTTTACGGACAATGGTAATTCAAGAATTTTAAAGCTGCCATAAAAATTTGCATCCAATAAATCTGAATACAACCTAATTGATTTTAGTCCATTTTCCTGTTTCGATTCTAGGTTAAAAAGACTAAGCTTAAAAACCTCCTTATCTTGTTGATAAACTGTATTATAAAAATTAACCTGACCAATTAAATTATCAATATTACTACCCGTAACATTAACTATAAGCTGGGTTGATAAGTTAGTTTTTTTAGTAGTATTGATAAAATTTAAAACTCCCAAATCTGCTTTATTTATTGTTGCAACAAAATCTAGATTTGGAATTTTTTGTGTAAAATCAACCTTTCCAAAAAAATCAAAATCAACATTATCGTCTTTTACTTTAAGCTTACCTTTAAAAATTTGTTTGGCAACATCCCCTTCAACTAATATGTTTTTATACGTATAATTTTTAAAGTCTAAACTTTTAATAGTACCGTTTAGGTTTGCTGCTACTTCATCAAAAGTTAACCCCGAACCATCAACAACCAAATCTGCGGTAACTTTACCCAATAAATCAATACCCATAAATTTTCCAAAATCAAAAGATTTAGACTTTAGAGAACCTTTATAAAACTCTTTATTTTTTATTTCATCATGACTTACAGAAAGGTCAGAAGAAAGATTTCCCATAGCCGATGAGAAATTTCCATAAGCATAAAAATCGTTATACAATCCGGCAAAAGTTCCTTTAAACTTCATGTTTCCCAACTTTGCAATATTAATAGGTATATCCATTGTTTTTTGGGTTAAAAATGGAGGAAGTGGTATTTTTTTTAAGTCATTATAATTGGTTTTTAATTGTTCAATATTCAAATAAATTGCAGTTTCATCTATATTAGGTAATCCTTTTAGTTTTATATCTCCGATAAACTGTGTAGTAGTACCTCCAATATTAATATTCATTTTTTTTCCCCGTATATCATTCACTTTACCCGTAATTTTGCCACTTAATATTACTTTTTTATGTAATCCATTTAATGTGGGTGCAAAAAAAGCAATATCATTTATATCAATTTTAGAGTGATCAAATTCAGCCTTAAATGAAATACGATTATTAAAATCCTGAAAATCTTTAAAACTAGTATACATAAAATTTAAATCAGTAGATATTATACTGTTGGGAGTTTTTATATTAAGTTTATTCAATTGCATCCCAACCGAACTAACCTTTGCTAAACAGCTAAAATCCTGAAGAATAAAACCACTTTTTTCAATGGCCGACAAATGATTTACCTTTGCAAAAATGGTATCCTTGTCAATTTTAACATCGCTAAATTGAGCATTGACTAAAGATGTTCTAAGATTAAAATAATTTACTCCAGTGGTTTTAAGCGTATCGTGTTCCGAACGATAAGTAAAATCAATATTTACAAGTTCAATATCCCTAAACTTAATATCCCAAGGTGTAGAAGTTGCAGCGTGTGTTGTATCAGAAACAAAGGAATCTATAATAAATTGGAAGTTAAAATCCTTGTCTTTTTTATATTTTATCAACTTATACTTTGTATTCAAAAGCTCTAATCCATCAATATTCAATATATGATTTTTAAAATCAATTTTTTTGAATTTCAACTTCATCCTTTCCGAATACAAAAGTGTATCGTGATGTTGATCTTCAATATAAACATCTTCCAAAACTACCTTTTTAAAAAACTGAATATCTATACTTCCTATATGAACAGTAGTATGCAATCTATCTGACAAATAAATTGCTGCCATATTTGCTACATACATTTGAACTGTTCTAATTTGAACTAGTAAAAACAAAACAATCACCAACAAAAGAATAGTTGATATGAACCTTAATAATATGTTATAAAGTTTTTTAATACCTTTGATTTATTAGTAAGAGTTAGGGATAAAAATTAGCAATTGCCAAAGTTAACGAATATGAACCAACCAATCATCATCTTGAGCATTGAATCATCTTGCGATGATACAGGTGCTGCTATTATTAAAGATGGTAAATTACTTTCAAATATTATAGCTACTCAGGATATACATAAATCTTTTGGAGGAGTTGTGCCTGAGCTTGCATCTAGAGCACATCAACAAAACATTATTCCTGTTGTAGATCAGGCCATAAAAAAAGCCGGAGTTGATAAAACTGAAATAAGCGCAGTTGCTTTTACTCGTGGTCCAGGTTTAATGGGTTCACTAATTGTGGGTACATCATTTGCTAAAGCGTTTGCTCTTGGGTTAAAAATTCCGCTTATTGAAGTAAATCACATGCAAGGACATATTTTAGCCCATTTTATAGATAATGATACGAGCGAAAAAAGCACTGAAATTTCGTCACAAAAAACGCCTTCATTTCCATTTTTATGTTTAACCGTATCAGGGGGGCATACCCAGATAGTATTGGTAAGCAATTTTTTTGAAATGCAAATTATTGGAGAAACCATTGACGATGCAGCAGGTGAAGCCTTTGACAAAGCTGCAAAAATTATGGGTTTACCTTATCCTGGCGGACCATTAATTGATAAATACGCAAAGGAAGGAGATACAAAAGCCTTTAAATTTGTAAAACCTAAGGTACCTAACTTAAATTTTAGTTTTAGTGGTTTAAAAACAGGATTTATGAATTTTATAAATAATGAAACTGCTAAAAATGCTAATTTTATAGCGGAAAACAAAAACAATATTTGTGCTTCCATACAGCAAACTATTATTGACATTTTAATAGATAAATTAACATTAGCTGCCAATCAAACAGGCATCACACAAATTGCCATATCTGGTGGCGTTTCTGCCAACTCCTCGTTACGAAATACATTACATCAATTATCTGAAAAATTAGGGTGGAAAATTTTTATTCCTAAATTTGAATATTGTACCGACAATGCAGCAATGATAGCAATTACAGGTTATTACAAGTTCAAAAACAATGATTTTACATCACAAGCAACCATCCCTTTACCCAAATATAGCCTTAATAATAATAATATGATATAAGCATTAACCCCAATCAGGGATTGCGAAATATCGCAATATTTCTTATATTCGCAATATCCAATTTCTAATACTTAAATATGAAGTTACCTGAGGAATATAAACTAGAAGTGATTGCAGCCTTAATAAATTGCAATTTTGAAGGTAATCCCAACCATATTATAAGTGGATTAAATGAAATTCACATGGTAGAAAATGGTGATATCGTTTTTGTTGACCATCCTAAATACTACGATAAGGCATTAAATTCAAAAGCTACAACTATTCTTATTAATGTACCAGTTAAGTGTCCCGATGGCAAAGCCTTGTTAATTTCTGATGATCCTTTCAGAGATTATAATAAATTGGTACGACATTTTCAACCAATAAACTATTCTCAGCAACCAATTAGTAATACTGCAAAAATTGGGAAAAATACTATTATTATGCCTGGTGTTTATCTTGGGAACAACGTAATTATTGGCAACAATTGTATTTTACATCCCAATGTAGTTATTTATGATAATTGTCATATACAAAACAATGTTATAATTCATGCTAACTCGGTTATTGGTGCCGATGCTTTTTATTATAAAAAACGTAGCACAAAAATAGATAAAATGATCTCATGTGGCAGAGTTATTATTGAAGATGATGTAGAAATAGGGGCTTTATCAACGATTGACAAAGGTGTTTCGGGGGATACTATAATTGGTGCTGGAACTAAATTGGATGACCATGTACATATAGCGCACGATGTTGTGGTTGGTAAAATGTGTATTATGGCTGGAGGAGTTACAGTTGCTGGAGCTGTTATTATTGAAGATGGCGTTACTTTATGGGGGCAATCAGCAGTTAAAAGCGGAATAACTTTAGGAAAAGGCTCTTCACTGTTGGCCCAGTCGGGATTAACGAATAACCTGCCCGAAGGCAAAACTTTTTTTGGTTCTCCGGCAGGTGATGCCAGAACGAAAATGAAAGAAGTAGCTGCTTTAAAAATGTTGCCTGATTTAATAAAAAAAATCAAAACAGGTAATTCAGCCTTATAAGTTTTATTCTGATTTCAACCTTTTTAAAATCATCAATACTTTTTCTTGATACTAAATAATGAACGGAATGTCGTCGAAAGAAAAAAAAAATATAGACTCAGAAATTAGTGATATTAAGCTTAATTCGCTGTTGGAAATTACCAAGGCGATTAACAATAATTTTTCGGTTGACCAATTACTTGAAATATTTAAAGAAGTATTAGAAACAAAATTAAAAATTGAAAAGCTTGTTCTTTTTAGTCACGATATTAAAGGCTGGAAATGTATTCTAAAATATGGTGTCAGTGGGGATTGTGATATTATTGATATTGAAAAAGACCTATTAACAAAAAATGAGATAGGTCCGATAAAATTTTCAGATCCATTAATAAATAATGTATTTGATATTGTAATTCCTGTATTTCATAAAAAACAACCATTAGCTTATGTTCTAATTGGTGACTCTGAGCATAAAATAGAACTAAGCCCATCCTATCAGCATTTGGATTTTGTACAAACGCTAACAAGTGTAATTGTTGTTGCAATTGAAAATAAAAAACTTGCTAAAGAAAATATCCGACAAGCCGGAATGAAAAAAGAGTTGGAATTAGCCTCCGAAATGCAAACAATGTTATTCCCGGCAATATTACCCAATGATTCAAAAATTGATGCCGCTGCCTTTTACTTACCTCACCATCAGGTGGGTGGAGATTATTATGATTTTAGTTGGTTAAACGAAAACGAGTGTGCCTTTTGTGTTGCCGATGTTTCCGGTAAAGGTGTAGCTGCTGCACTATTGATGTCAAATTTTCAGGCAAATCTCCGCATTTTATTTAACCGAACATCTTCACTTTCTAAACTTATTCGTGTATTAAATACCATAGTTATGGAAACTGCCAAAGGGGAAAAATTTATCACCTTTTTTATCGCTAAATATAATTTTTTAACGCATACACTTACCTATATCAATGCAGCTCATAACCCTCCAATACTGGTAACAAACAACGCTACTACCCTATTAAAAAAAGGATGTATTGGGTTAGGTATGTTCAATAAAATAGAGACTATTGAAGAAGGCGTAATACAAATTGAGCCTAATTCAACTATTGTATGTTATACTGATGGCTTGGTTGAACTGGAAAATGATGCGGGGGAAGATTTTGGTATAGAACGATTGCAAAAAATTATTGAAATAAATCCCAAAAAAGACATGAACAGCCTTAATGAATTGATTGTTGAGTCGATTATTAAATATAAGCAGAAAAAACCTTACATTGATGATATTACTTTGTTTAGTGTGAAGTTACACTAAGAGGACACGTCGTTTAAAGTCGCAAACTTAATTACTCCGCCACTTTATTTTTATGATACACATCAATTGCAACAAGTATTGCAATAAATCCCCAGAACGGAACAGAAGCCTTATCTGTATCTAAAAAATTATTAAGAGCACCATGCACTATATAGGTTATAAAACCAAGTAAGGTAACCAATACAATATTTTTGACCTCATAATCGGTAACAGTATAAAATAGTCTAAAACCTGTAAATAACGTACAGATAATAATGGCTATAAACGTAAGTACACCCAACACTCCTGATTCACACAAAGGGCCAATGTATTCGCTATGAGCATTGCCCTTATCCCCCATATTGGTACTAATTATTGTTTTATTATTTGCCAATTGATATGGGGCATAAACAAAGCTATATGTTCCAGGACCCCACCCCCAAAAAGGACGTTCGTTAAACATTCGGAATGCTGCTCCCCACCTATTCAACCGTTCTAGGTTGGATGCGTCTGTAGATATATTTGAAATGGATTGGATATGTTTATCAAAATCCTCAGATGCATCTTGCCGGTTTTTAGAGAGCTTCATTACTATTTCAGTTTGAAACATAAAAAATAGGATTCCTGCAGCAAGAGATGTGATAAATATAGTTTGAAATTTTACTTTCATCAAAAGTAAAATATAAGCGCCAATAGCAACAGCTAAACTCAACCATGCCGCTCTGGTATATGAAAAAATTAAGGCAGTAAAAAAAATCAAAATAAATAAAAAGGCAGCAAATTTTATGCTTCCGGAATATTCTTTATTTCTTAGAAAAAATATAAGGATGGGAAAATACATTGCCAATATAGCCCCATAAATAGTGTGATCATTATAAAAAGGCGACATTACGTAATTTGCCGGTGTTTCGGCAAAACCTCTCAAATAGTGATTGTAAAGTGTATAAAATATTACAAGTGTAAATGCTATAATATATAACCAAAAAAACCTCTTAATATTAGAAAAGCTTTTAAAAACCTGATTACCTATAAAATAAAAAACTACAATAAACCATAAACGTGCTATCAAAAATTTAAAGGAAACAATAGGAAGATGACTAGTTAAACTAGTAATGAAAATCCATATCAAATTAATAAAAATCAGAATGGTAATTGGGTGTTTCATCACCCTTTTATCTATTGTATTGTTATGTAATTGTTTAATTATAAAAAGAACCATAATGCCAAATATAATAGGTTCAGTAGGCAAACTTAGTCCCAAACCTCCCTCAATATGTTGGAGATTTATTGCTAAGGGTGTAAGAAAAACAACAAGTAAAAACAGTTTATCCAACGAAAAAAGTGCAAGTAGCACAATTAATAATGCTGCAGGAACTAAATTAAAATAATAGAACTCAAAATAGATGCACAAAGCATTTAACAGTATAAAAGATATACTTAAACCGTAAAGCCACTTTATATTTTTTTGATCTACCAAAATATTTTGAGATTACAATTTATTTGCCTTTAAATTGTTTAAAATTTTCAATCAACAAAATAGCAATAACGGATAAAAATAGGGTTGAGAATGTAGATACGGCTACAATTAACCAACGTACAGGATAGGACTTTTTTTCGGCTGGATACGCCATACTTACAATAAATTTTTGAGGGAGCTCTTGTTCTGCATCTACTTTAGCTTGCTCATACTTTGTTTTGATAATGATCAATTGCTTTTGCAAAAGTTTTATTTCATTTTGAAGTTGCACTAAAATACTTCCATATTTAGCCATTGCACTCGAAGATTTTACTCCCTTTGCAGCCCTAACAGGATGTTGCTTGCCTGTAAAATCATTTTGAGAATCATCATCCGATAATCCGCCGGTTTCATATCCTCCAAATACTCCTTTTTCATTAATCCGTTGGATTGAGTCGGTAATTACTTGTATTTCTTTTAACCGGGCAAAATATTCCTGCTCTACAATTTTAAGAGCAGCCACAGAACGCGAGCGTTGAATATTTAATTTTACGGTATCGTATAAGGCTGAAATATCATTAGCTATTAATGCCGCAGTATCCGGGTTACAATCCATTACATCAATTTTTACCGACATAAATTCGGTACGTTTAAAACTTACATTACCTTCAAATTCATCGGATAGTTTTGTTCTGGCAAACTTATCGTTCGCATTAATTTTATAATGGCGCATCAGGTTATACTTTTCAATAATTCGACCACGTAATGCATCTGAATTTAATACTTGTAACATTTGCTCTGCTTGTTCTTCTTCCCCAAATTGCAATACATCTTCTTTAACATAATTATCGTTAAGCAAGGATTTAGAAATGGAATTTGTTGTTGCCGGAAATAAAACTACAGTTGATTTATATTTTTCAGGAATAGTTAAAGCAACTATTGCCGAAACAATTGCGGCAATAGATCCTATAATTATCAACTGTTTACGCCATTTATAAATAAAAAATAACACGTTTAATGAATTAAAATCATCTTTTGCTGTTGTTTTTTCGTGTTCGTTCATAATAAATTCGATTAAATTTTTTGGTAAAAAACTAAAGGTAACGTGTTGTTGTGCTAATTATTGCTCAATTTATCCGTATTTCATCATTCTGTAAATACCTTTTATGCTAATAATTCCGGAAACAAAAGCCCACAAACCGCAGGAAGCAACCATGATCACAAAACTAACCATCCAGTTCCATGGCAGCAATTTTGACCCATAGTTAATTGCAACAACACCTATTGCAAACATAATCAAGGTATTAATCAATTTAAAGTTGACTTTAAATCTAAAAATACGTTGTGCTATAATTACTTGAATAATGGCTGTTGAAAACTGTGTAATCATACTTGAAATGGCTGAACCATAAGCATTGTACATTCTAATCAATATAAGATTTAAAGAAATATTAAAAACCATTCCGAAAGCAGCCATTATATTAAGTTGTTTCATATTGCCATTTGCGGTAAGCAAGGTTCCAAAAATATAGGTTGTAGC
>CANFLQ010000088.1 GCA_947447995.1 Bacteroidota bacterium
AAAACCATTAAAGACGCTAGAACTTTTGAGGAGTTGTTAGACATTAAATACGGAAAAATTGGCGAATTTAAACGTGACAAGTTTGAAGAAAAAGCTCAATATTTTGTAATCAGTGAAATGCTGAAAGAAGCTCGCAAGGAAGCCCACATGACACAAGAACAATTGGCAGAAAAAGTGGGAACAAAAAAAAGTTATATATCTCGACTTGAAAACGGTAAATGCGACATTCAACTTTCAACACTTTATCGAATCTTTGAATTTGGACTCGGTCGACCTATAAACTTGTTAATTGGATAAACGTACTGCCGGTAACATGGGTTTTGTTGGTAATTAGACAAATAGGACATTAAAATTCTGCTATTCCTTTATCAACGCTTCCGCAATAATAAGATCTTGGGAGGTAGTAATTTTAATATTTTCGCGGTTACCTTCTATCAAATGTATTTTTTCACCCATTGCTTCCACTACACTTGCATCATCGGTAAATGAGGGTTTATAATCCTGCAAAAAAGCCTTTTTTAAAAGGTTGGACTGAAAACACTGAGGAGTTTGTACAATTAAATAATTAACTCTGTCCACCGCCTTATTTGTACCGTTTTCAACAACTCTAATGGATTCGGTTAATGGTATTGCCGGACTGGCATTGCCTTTTTCAGCAGCAGTTTCAAACGCTTTTAAAATAGTTGAAATGCTAACTAAGGGACGAGCAGCATCGTGTACGCCAACAACACAATTTTCGGGAACTAATTCCAAGCCATTTTTAACGGAATGGAAGCGGGTTTCGCCACCATTTGTAATCTGATAAGGAATTGTAAAATGGTGTTTATTACAAAGCGTTTTCCATTGTTCGGAGTAATTGGATGAGAGCACCAATACGATATTTATTTCGGGAATTGCAACCTTAAATTTTTCGATGGTATGCATTACTATCGGTTTTCCGGCCAGTTCAAGAAATTGCTTTGGGACATCGCTATTCATACGTGATCCTGAACCTCCGGCAACTATTATAACAAAAGCCCCACCCCCTAATCCCCTCCCCTTTGGGGAGGGGGCGTTAGTTGAGATGGGTGTATTTTTCAAAGGAGGATAAATTATAAGATTAACATTGCATCACCGTAAGAATAAAAGTGATATTTTTCTTTTATTGCTTCTTTGTACGCTTTTACCATTAAATCGTATCCACCAAAAGCACAAACCATCATAAACAAGGTAGATTCAGGCGTATGAAAATTAGTAATCATACAATTAGCAACGCTAAAATCGTAAGGAGGAAATATAAATTTATTGGTCCATCCATTGTATGGTTTTAAGAAACCATCAGTAGATGTTGAAGATTCAATTGCTCTCATGGATGTAGTTCCAACAACACATACTTTCTTTTTAGCAGCACGGGCTTTATTTACAATTTCACAATCTTTTTCTTCGATAATAACTTGTTCCGAATCCATTTTGTGTTTTGTAAGATCTTCCACCTCAACGGTACGGAAAGTACCTAAACCAATGTGAAGTGTAACGTTTGCAAAGTTAACCCCTTTCAATTCTAAGCGTTTCATTAACTCACGACTAAAGTGCAAACCTGCTGTTGGTGCAGCAACGGCTCCTTCGTTTTTAGCAAATACAGTTTGGTAACGATCTTTATCTTCCTCTGTAGGCACACGTTTAATGTATTTAGGCAAAGGCGTTTCGCCCATATCATTTAATGTTTTACGAAACTCTTCGTAAGAACCATCAAATAAAAAGCGAAGGGTACGACCACGAGATGTAGTGTTATCAATTACTTCGGCAACCAATGTATCATCATCACCAAAATAAAGTTTATTACCGATACGGATTTTTCGTGCCGGATCAACCAATACATCCCACAAACGGCTTTCTGCATTTAATTCGCGTAATAAAAACACTTCAATTTTAGCGCCTGTTTTTTCTTTGTTACCGTACATACGGGCAGGAAACACTTTGGTATCATTCAGGATCATACAATCGCCTTCACCAAAATAGCTCAATACATCTTTAAACTGTTTGTGTTCAATTTTTCCGGTTTTGCGGGTAATTACCATTAATCTGGCTTCGTCTCTGTTTTTAGCGGGAGTTTCAGCAATTAATTCTTTGGGTAGGTTAAATTTGAATTGCGATAATTTCATAAATCTTACGGGATTATTATTATTAGGTTAAATTATTTGAGGCGCGAAAGTACTACATCAAAGAGGCGATGTCAACAAAAAACGTAATTATTTACAGTAGGGCTGTTTTTTCAAAGTCTTCCAGACTCATGGCATCACTTAATTTATAATCGCCAATACGGGTACGGCAAAGGGCTGTAAGGTGTCCGCCACTATTCAGTTCCAAACCAAAATCGCGGGCAAGGGAACGAATATAAGTGCCTTTGCTGCAAACTACCCTAAAATCCACTTCGGGCAGTGCAATACGGGTGATTTCAAACTCCAAAATGGTTATTTCCTTTGATTTTATTTCGGCTGTTTCGCCTGCCCGGGCTATGTCGTAGGCACGTTTACCATTTATTTTGATTGCCGAAAATAAAGGTGGCGTTTGTTGAATAACACCGATAAACAATTTGGTAGTATCAAGGATCAGCTGATTAGTGATGTGCTCGGTTGGAAAATAAGCATCAATCTCTTTTTCTTTATCGTAACAAGGGGTGGTTGCCCCGATGTAAAATGTACCGGTATATTCTTTTTCCTGAGCCTGATATTTTTCAATATTTTTGGTTTGTTTGCCTGTACACACAATCAATAAGCCTGTAGCCAAAGGATCTAAGGTGCCGGCATGGCCAATTTTTGGTTGTACCCTTTTATCATCAAGAATCAATGAAGGATGTGGTTTGATGATGTACTTCATCTTGTTCACCACCTGAAAGGATGTCCAAGTATATGGTTTGTTAATGAGAATAACCTCTCCGGCTCTGTAATCTTTCATTTTTTTATCATCGCAACTCATTTTCTACTCCTATACAAAACACTGCATACAAGGGTATTGAATATACAACTCCTTCAAATCCAAAATTTTTTGTAGATACTTTATAAGCCAATTTTGGTTGGTATCGCATTGTATATTGTGTTAAACTTTTAGCTCTTACATTTTCTGATGATTTTACTTCAATAGGAATAATATTACCTTGTTTATCTTGTATTATAAAATCAACTTCCGCCTTGCCTTCCGATTCCCAGTAATATGGGTCAAATCCATTTGTTTTTAATGCTGTAGCAACATAATTTTCGGCAATAGCACCTTTTATCCCAGCCAAATCAAAGGGTTGAATAAGAATATTTTGGTTATTTAAACCTAATTTAGAACAAAGTAATCCGGTATCTGATAAATAAACTTTAAAAAAATCGGGAGATGAAAAAGCAATAAGTGGAATTTCAGGTGGGTTACATTTATGTACCTTTACAATTAACCCTGAAGATTTAAGCCAATCCAAAGGACCTTCATACACATTTGCCCTTGCCCCAGATTTAATAAGTTTATATTGAAATTTGCGATTCTCTTTTGCTAACTGCGATGGGATGGAATTATAAGTTGCCATTATTTTAACTGTTTCCATAGGCGTTGCATACTTTGCCATATCAGCAATGTATGAGTCAAGTATGTTTTTTTGTAAGGAAACTATAAAATCAAAATCTCGATTTTCAATGTATTCGTTTACTACCTGCGGCATTCCTCCCAATGCTATATACTGTTTAAACAATTCCAAAAAATGAGTATGTAAATCACATTTCTTTTTGTTTGTAAAGCAGTCTTTAATTATTTTCACTGCACCTTTTTTGCCCATTGCCCATAAAAATTCTTCAAAATCCATTGGATACAAGTGTTCGATTTGCACCTTTCCTACCGGAAATGAATATTGCTCCCTGTTTACAGCTACACCTAATAAACTACCGGCTGCAACAACTGCATATTTAGGAGCTTGTTCGGCAAAGTATTTTAAGGCTGTAAGTGCCCTTTCACAGGATTGAATCTCATCAAAAAACAACAATGTATTTTCTTCTAATATAGACTGGTTTGCAATTAGTTGTAATTTGGGCAACAATTGTTTGGGGGTAATTTCGCCTGCAAATATATCCTGTAATGCCGGATTATTTTCAAAGTTGAGATAAACTACATTTTCAAATTGTAATTTTCCGAAATGTAAAAGCGTATACGTTTTACCAACCTGCCTGGCACCGTGCAAAAGCAAAGGAAGTCTATGATTAGATTTCTTCCATTTTTTTAATATTTCAGCAACCTTTCGTTCCATTTAATGTACAAATATAACACATTTAGGTTCATATAAGTGTAAAAAATATACATTATTTAAAATAATGTTCTTTTCTGATTTTTTTGTTTTTATGTTGGGAAAATGTTACGCTGACAGTAAATTAAGTCTTTCAGGTAATTTATGCTGCATTACGGGTACATTGCTTAATCGCATTCAATTCGGTTTTCTTTTGATTTATTTCTTCTTCAATATCAAAATCATCTTGCAGCCCTAACCAAAATTTTGCTGAGTTACCAAAATACTTTGAAAGCCTCAGTGCGGTATCTGCTGTAATGCGTCTTTTACATTTTACAATTTCCGAAATACGTGTCTGCGGTATTCCAATGTCTTTAGAAAGCCTATATGCGCTAATTTCTAAAGGAATTAAAAACTCCTCTTGCAGAATTTCTCCGGGATGTATGTTTTTTAATTTTTTCATTGTGGTGTTATTTTTAATGGTAATCAATTATTTCAACCTCTTTAGCATTGCCATTATTCCATTTGAAAATTATACGCCATTGATTGTTAATTCTAATAGAATAAAATTCTTTTAAATCTCCTTTTAGTTTTTCAAGTCTATTCGATGGAGGAATAAGTAAATCGGCTATATCTTGTGAGTTATTTAACATCCTTAATTTTCTTCTAGCGGTTTGTTGAATTTCTGTGGAAAAACGTCTAACCCTCTCTCCTTCCCAGATTTTCTTTGTGTCTTTGTCGCCAAATGATAATAACATACTAATGTTTTGCGTTACTTACGTCAAAGATAAGTAGTTTGTTTTAAGAATCCTAATTTATTTGTTGGGAGGAATTCACAACTATCATCATATTCCTACATACAGGTCGCCTCTCTGAGGCTTATAAATATGCTCCGTAGGAGCAAATTGTTTGTAAAAACACGATCGTCTGATTCCTCCAAGCTCCTTAGGGGCACAGCGTGTTATTTAATCCTTCGTGAGGAGGGAGTTATGAATTCTAAGAATGGTGATTTTGTTTTTTTGTAGCCTGTAAAATATTCGGTAATTACCTTCAATCAATTCACGTATTTCAGAATCTTTTTTTTCGGGTACAATCCTACCTGATTCAGGAAATTCTATTAATTGCTCAACTCTTGCAATAAGTTTAGAGATAAATCGGGTTGCATAGAACATCGAATCATTCATCCTCCAAGCCTTCATCAATTTTTTGAATTATAATTAAGCGCTCAAGAAATTCATCTAAATCAAACTTTTGAGGAAGTTTATTTAGCGTATGTATTACAGTAGATTTTTTCATATAATAAAGATAGAAAAAATAAAGTAGATTGCAAACATTAAATAATACTCAATTGATATCCACAAAAATAAAGGATAAGTATTGCCAAACCAACTGCTATGCGGTAATACCCGAACACTTTAAATCCATTTTTGGTAAGAAAACCAATGAATGATTTAATAGCAATCATAGCAACAATAAATGCAACCACATTACCAACAATTAACAAGTTAATTTGTATGGGAGTAAAGGTTATTCCATCCTTATAAAAATCGTAGACTTTTTTTGCAGTTGCGCCAAACATGGTGGGTACAGCCAAAAAAAAGGAAAATTCTGCCGCTGCTTTGCGTGTTAATTTTTGTGTTAAGCCACCAATAATGGTTGCCGCCGAACGCGATACGCCCGGTATCATGGCTATAACCTGAAACAAACCAATTATAAAGGCGGATGGATACGATGGTGCATCATCTGATTTTCCATCGTTGTTAAATAATTTGTCTAACATCAAAAAAATAATACCACCAATTAAAAGTGTAAATCCAACCACTACCACATTTTCAAGCAAGGCATCAATGGCATCGTTAAACAACAATCCGAATACAACGGCAGGAACAAATGCCACCACTAATTTTAAATAAAAATTAACTGTTTCTGCAATGGAAGCTGAAGGCAAAAAACGTTTCCAATACAATGCAATTACCGAAAGGATAGCACCCAACTGAATAACAATGGTAAATAATTTTGTGAACGGATCGTGTGCAATTCCCATCACCGACGAACCAATAATCATGTGACCGGTAGAAGAAATGGGTAAAAACTCGGTAATGCCTTCAATAATGGCTAAAATAATGGCTTGAATATAATTCATAGTCGATGTGCTGATTTTTTGATGTGCTGATTTTTTGATGTGCTGATAACCGATGTGAAGATGTGCTGATTGAGGGATTGTTTAAATTTGTTGATGAACTTTTTAATCAGCACATCAACTAATTTTCTTATCAGCACATTAAAAGCTACTCTTTCGATTTTTTCATGATACCTAACAGTACAATCACAAAACCTGTTAATATTACTATTGGAGCAACGGTAAGTCGGCGAGTGCTGAATATCTCATCGGCATTAAATGTATTTGGATCATCGGTGCCACCACCAATCATTAATAAATAACCTGTAACAATTGTTAACACCCCTATGATAAGGATGCGGTAGTTTTCTTTACCGAATGCAAAACCCGGTTTTCTTATTAATTTACTCATTGTTTTATCTGATTTTATGGATGCAAATGTAATTAATTTTGATGATACTTTTCAAAAACCATTTTGGCCACTACAACAATATCAATTTGGCTATACGTGTGTGGTTTTATATATTTGTAGCCAAAATAAAAAACGATGACAATAGAACGAGAAAGAGAAGGAGTAAGAGATCAGGGGGATCAGATAAGAGCCTTGGCACGAATAAAAGCTAGAGAAAAATTTTATAAAAATCAATATGGAGATCCTGGTACATCATTAGAAAAATTTAAGGACAACTATTGGGGACAACCGTTAAATCAAATAGTAACTGGTAAATCTTCCTTTTTTGGATACTCATTTCCTAATTTTGTTGACCCTACATATCGTTTTATCAATTTAAGGAATGGAAGACAAGTGGATGTTACTCACTTCCTAGTGGTGGGAACAAGAGGTATACTTATCGGAACAGCAAATGAAATCAAACAATTAATTTCAAGTCCTCAAAGCGCGTTTTATCCACAAGATTTATATTCAAACAAATTGGGGGTTATCTTTTTCAATTCTTATGGGGCATTGATAAAACAAAATCCTAATAAGATATCTTTATATATCTATTGGTTTTTATCAAATCCTATGAATATAAATAAGTATTAAATTAAAAAAGGATGCATATAAAAAAAACAAAAACACTTTTTCTTATAATAGCGCTATTCGTTTTTATTTTAGGAGGCTATACCATATACGATGCTCTTTGGAGTTCCCAAGCCATAAATGGGGGGAGGAATATTTACAATTCTAAAGAGATAAAAACAGGAATAAGCAAAGAAAACGTAATCAAAATTATGGGAAAGCCTGATTCAATAATAAACGGTAGATTTTGCTATTTAACAAACAATGACAGCTATCCTTATATTGAACTATCTTTTGATAGTATTGGTAAAGTTTTAGAAATATATTCCCCTAATAAAAACAAAGAGTAGTAAATTAAAATAACACCGTATTTCTTGTGTTGTTATTGCTATACATTATGATACTTTTCAAAAACCATTTTACCTTTTGCTTTACCAATAATTTCAGCCAATTCAGCCTCTTTGGCCTCTTTGATATTTTTTACCGATTTAAAATGCGATAATAATTTTTGTGCGGTAATGGTGCTTATTCCTTCTATGTCTGTCAGCTCGGTTTTTAAAGTTCCTTTATCGCGTTTACTGCGGTGATGTGTTATTCCGAAGCGATGCGCTTCATCGCGTATCTGTTGAATTATCTTCAATGTTTCGCTACGCTTGTCTAAATACAAAGGGATGGAATCATTCGGGAAATAAATTTCTTCCAGCTTTTTTGCGATGCCAATAATTCCTATTTTTCCTCTTAATCCCAATTTATCTAAGCTTTCCAAAGCAGAACTTAATTGACCTTTACCGCCATCAATTACAATTAACTGGGGCAAGTCCAATTTTTCTTCTATTACACGTTTGTAACGTCGGTAAATAACCTCTTCCATGGATGCAAAATCGTCGGGACCTTCAACGGTTTTAATGTTAAAATGACGGTAATCTTTTTTGCTCGGTTTGGCATCTTTAAAAACAGTCATTGCCGCCACCGGATAAGCACCTTGAAAATTGGAGTTATCAAAACATTCGATGTGGCGGGGCTCTTCCTGCAATCGCAAATCTTTTTTCATTTGCTCCAATATGCGTTTGGTATGCCGTTCGGGATCCACCAAACTTTCTTGTTTTCGTTTTTCACGCTTGTAATATTCTACATTACGTTCCGATAATTCCAACAATTGTTTTTTATCGCCACGTTGTGGAATTGTAAATTCAATACCTGGAAAATACGTTTCGATAACAAAAGGAACGATCACTTCTTTTGCATCGCTGCTGAAGCGTTCGCGCAGTTCGGCAATAGCAAGTGTTAGTAATTCTTCAGGGGTTTCGTCCAGCTTTTTTATCATTTCAATGGTATGCCCCTGAATGATGGCACCGTTGACTACTTTCAAAAAATTGACGTATCCTGTTTTTTCATCCGTAGCAATAGAAAACACGTCTACGTTGCTAATTGTGGGGCTTACAATAGTTGATTTACTTTGGAATTTTTCCAGTAGGTCAATTTTTTCTTTAATGATGTGCGCCTTTTCAAACTCCAGTTTTTCGATGTGTTGTTGCAGCAATACTTTTAAATGGCGGGCAACTGTATTAATGTTTCCTTTTATAATTTCTTTTATATCAGCAATGGTTTGATCGTATTCCTGTTCGGTTTCCTTACCTATACAAGGTGCTTTGCAGTTGCCAATGTGATATTCCAAACATACTTTAAACTTGTTTGCTTTAATGCTTTCGTCCGTTAATTTTAAATTACAATTGCGTAGTTTATACAATTGTTTTATCAAATCCAACACAGTGTTCATCAGCTTTATAGACGCGAACGGTCCAAAATAATGTGAGCCGTCCTTTACTAAATAACGTGTTGAAAAAACGCGTGGGTACAATTCGTTTTTTATGCAAATCCAGGGATATGTTTTATCGTCTTTTAATAAAACATTGTATCGGGGTTGATACTTTTTAATTAGATTATTCTCCAGCAGCAGCGCATCCAATTCGGTATCAACAATAATAAATTTGATGTCGGCAATTTTTTTTACAAGCACCTGTGTTTTTCCGTTCTCCGATTGATCTTTATTAAAATAAGAGGATACACGTTTTTTTAAATTTTTTGCTTTGCCAACATAAATAATTTTTTCGTCCACATCGTAATACTGGTAAACCCCCGGATTATCGGGCAATGTGCGAATGATAGTTTGTATGTGTTCGGATTTTTGCATAATTTTTAACCTCACCCTACCCTCTCCTTGAAAAAGAAGAGGGATAAAAAAACCACGTTCTAAAGTATAAAACGTGGCTATAAAATTAATCAATAAAACGCTTTAGTTGCTTATTACTATTTTCTTAGTAATTGTTTCTTTAGATTTAGTATCTGTTATCTGTATCAGATACAATCCTACAGGAATATTTTTTATATCCACCGTTACGTTATCGCTAAAGTTTCCCAATTGTAAAATTGGTTGTCCGGTTATAGTTATTATACATGCTGTATAATCAGCTGTTTTAGAAAGAAAAATAGTTAATTTATCCGTTGCCGGATTTGGATAAATAAACGATTGTATACCTGTAGGTTTTGTAATTTCTTTTATTCCTACTCCAAACAAGGTATCGTTTTCTATCAATGCGCCAATGTCCAACAATTCATCACCTGTTTGATAATCCATCCATTGAAAGGTATCAAATATCATTTCGTTGGCAGTGTTGTTACCAAAATATACATTTACCGGTGGGTTGCTTGGTTGATGTTGATTGCTGGCTGTGTTATCAAAAAAACGTTCGGTTTTAAGGGTGTATCCTACAGGGAGTTTAAATAAATTTTTAAAATAATAATTTCCATTCCATTCGTAATACCATTCTTTCATGCGAATTATAGGAATGGTATCGCCAGCCAAAAAAGCATAATTGGTTAATTGCGTACAAATGTTACGCGAAAATGGTCGTACAGAAAGTATTGATATATCATTAGTAGGTGGCTGCGGATGAGGCTTTGTTTGTATTGCCGGAGTAGCTGTTATTGGTTTTGTTTTATCAGCACCTATATCGGCAGCACCTAAACCGCCTGCACCCCAATATTGAATAAATACATCGCTATGTATTGCACGAATCCCCGTTTCGTTTGGCGGATAAAAAAACAATCTGATTTTTGTACTGTCCAACATGCCGCCGCTTCCAGGGGCGTAATGGATTTGAAAAATAAAATGTGCACCCGCAGGTATACGCATACCCGCCTTTAACGATGGGGTATTTGGAAACACAACAGGACTAGCACTTGGTATCCAGGTACCAATTAAATTTTCACCTGGTAAGTTGGTACAGTTGCCTGATAAATCAGACGTAACCGAATTAGTAGTATCCATAAACACTACTATATCATGAACAATTGATAAATTACCAGGAACAATTTCAAAAGCTTGAAGCCATCTATCTTGAGTTAAACTGGTTGGAACCGAAAAACAATTATGGGGATTTTGATTGCTAAGGCTTGCATTGCTTGTAAAATTGGGAATTTTTAAGGTAAGTGACGCAATGCCATCCAATTTATATTTTGTATCGTTGTATACAGGTGCAACTGGTAAAAGAGCTTTATTGCCTTGCAATGTACCATCGTTAATCCATTGCAGGATAGCATTTTTTTCGATACTTGTTATGGTGTTTTCATGCAAAAATCGTTTTGTTGGATAAACGCCCATTGCATAAGCCGTATCGGGAGTCCATGGCGGCATGTGATCGGTAATTAAATCGCTTTGAATAAAGGGAATATATCCTAAAGCATCGTTATAGGTAAGTAACGAAAAACCTGCAACACCGCCATCGTGATGACACTTGGTACAACGGGTATAAAATATTTTTGCTACATCGTTATAATCCGACAAAGCCTGAACACGTAAACTAAAAAACAGTTCAGCTATTAAAAAAATGAATATTATTTTTTTGCTAATTTTCATAAAAAGATATTTTAAAATCTAATAGACTTTATACAAGTTAAAATGTTATGCAAATTTAGTACGTCATTGCGAGGAACGAAGCAATCTAATACAATACTTTGGTTGAGATTGCTTCGTTCCTCGCAATGACGAGTTATGTAATTAGTAAATGAATAAAAAAGAACATCTATAATACCTTAACTTATATAAAGTCTAATATACATATTTAAAATTAAATAATTTATTAGTGCTACTTAAATTACGTGTAATTTAGGGCATAAGGTTGGGTAAATTATATTTTTACCCAACCT
>CANFLQ010000089.1 GCA_947447995.1 Bacteroidota bacterium
GGTTATTTGAGAAAAAATATATTTGCCTGTATTCATTCAACCAATTTACTCTTAAGTAAATTGAAATCGTTTGAAGTCAAATTTTAACCAAAACGCTTTACTATCAATATTTTCAAAGAACTTTAAATTCCGTCTTTAGGACGGTTATGTTAAAATAATTATTCTCAGCTTGTAAATATGCTGCCTTTGCTACTTCTTTATTATCATCTTCAATTTTTTTCTTTTTTGACTTTTTAAATTTTTCAAACACTTCCTGATACCCTTTATTATCATATGCTTCTAACTTAATATATGCTTCATCTAAAACTTTAACAAAATCAAGGTTAGTCGTTTCCTTTCTTAATTTTTCATTTTCTAATCGTAACTTTTTATTTTCATTAACATAATTTTCTATTTCTTCTTTTAGTTTATCGCAGTTCAAAATACCACCATCATTAGCCTTTTCATCAATTTTTCTTAGAATTTCTAGTATTAAATCTTCCTTGCCTAAAATTTGTTTAAAATCTTGACTCATTTCAGGTAACGCATTTAAGTATTTAAAAAGTGCTTGCCTCTCTTTTTCATCAAGCATATTATAAACTTTTATACCATCCCCTTGATATACTTTTATTACATTATTATCACTATTGGATAAGGCAATGTCAGACTTTTGTCCAACGCCTTTTATTGATTTTTTAGTTTGTGAAAAACCAAAAGACGTAATAAATAGAAATATTAAAAATAAGTATCTCATTTTTTTATAAATAATTTTTTCACACCAATCCAAACAAAAAACAAAAAAACTGAACTTATTAGTGTGATTATGCTATTAGTTTTATTTATGTAATCCCAAAATGTAGAACTTTCTTTTTTATCTTCGTCCACAGACTTTATCTGATTTACCTCAATTTTATTATTGTTACTATTGTATAAATCAACATCCAATTTTTGAGAACTATCTAATTCATTCTGAGATACAGTTACATCATTAGAATTTCCTTTATCAATTTTGACTTTAGAAACTTGTTGCGAATATGCTGTACAAGAAATAAAAATTATAAACAATATCAATTTAGACTTCATAACAAAAAAAGTTTAAAATAGTAAATACATTATATTAATTCAAACAAAACCAGCTCCACATTCTTACCCAGTTCAGCGTAGCTTATAAACATAATTAAATTACGAAGCAGTTCGGCATAGCGTCCCGCTATGTCGCTTTTATCAAGGCGTCCCGCCTGTCAGTAAATTTTCTATCGTATCGTAATTTTTTCTATTAATTATTTTTGAAAATCTTAATTCTGCTCAACGCAATTTCAAATTTACTCCTCATCATTTCCTTTTTCATATCCTTCATAGTAATAGGATTGTTCAATACCTTTAAAAATAATTTCTCGGTTGTTTATTTCATCCGTTAAATTAGCTAAAAGCAAGGTTCTTAATTCTAAATCATTAATAGGACTTCTTTCCATGGCTTGCAGGTAAAGTACTTTGCTTACAAACTGCCAGTTTACAACCTTTTTTAGTTTAGTTTTTAGTAGCATGTCTAGCCAAATTCGCATTGTTCTGCCGTTGCCTTCCATAAAAGGGTGAGCAATATTCATTTCTACATATTTGGTAATAATCTCCTCAAAGGTATTTTCCGACATTTGTTCAACTTTCAGCAAAACCTCCTTCAAATACAAAGCGTTTGCAAATCTAAATCCACCTTTTGCAATGTTCGTTGTGCGTATTTGTCCGGCAAAATTATATAAGCCGCCAAACAGATAGTTGTGTATTTGCTGCAAGCCTTTGGTTGTGCCAATTTCAAATTTTTCTATATCACCAGTTTCAAACAAACGATAGGCATTTTCTAAACTTTTTTTATCTATGTTTTTCATATCAGGTCAAAAGTTGAACTGTCCGTCACTTTAGGGTTGTAAATAACATCCTTATAAACAAAAACTAGTTTCGCCTAATTGCCGAAATTCAACAATAAACGAAACTAGCTTCAATCATTTTTTTAATTATAATACTACCTACGCATCAATCTTCGCATATTTAGCATTTGTTTCAATAAACTCGCGGCGTGGAGGTACTTCATCACCCATTAGCATGGAGAAAATTCTGTCTGCTTCAGCTGCGCTGTCAATGGTTACCTGGCGCAAGGTGCGGTGTTGTGGGTTCATGGTTGTTTGCCACAATTGTTCGGCATTCATCTCACCCAAACCTTTGTAACGTTGTATGTGCACGCTGCCTTCTTTGCCTTCGCCACCTGCTAGTTCTTTAACAGCAATGGTGCGGTCGTCCTCTGTCCAACAATATTTTTCTGATTTCCCTTTCTTCACCAAGTACAATGGTGGTGAAGCAATGTAAATGTATCCGTTTTCTACCAACTCGCGCATGTGACGGAAAAAGAAGGTTAAAATTAAGGTAGTAATGTGGCTGCCGTCAACATCGGCATCACACATGATGACTATTTTATGATAACGTAATTTTAAAATGTTTAATGCGCGGTCATCTTCCGGTGTGCCACGGAAAACACCCAATGCCGTAAATATATTCTTGATCTCCTCGTTATCGTAAATTTTGTATTCCATCGCTTTTTCCACGTTCAAAATTTTACCTCTTAATGGTAAAATTGCTTGAAAAGCTCTGTTTCTGCCTTGTTTGGCTGTTCCACCTGCCGAATCCCCTTCGACTAAGTACAACTCACATAAGGATGGATCGGATTCCGAACAATCGGAAAGTTTACCGGGTAATCCCGATCCTGTTAATACATTTTTACGTTGCACCATTTCGCGTGCCTTGCGGGCTGCGTGGCGAGCTGTGGCTGCCAAAATAACTTTATCAACGATGGAACGTGCTTGCTTCGGATGCTCTTCTAGGTAGTTGTTCAGCATTTCGCTAACAGCTACATCAACAGCACCCATTACTTCGTTATTACCCAACTTTGTTTTTGTTTGTCCCTCAAACTGTGGCTCCTGAACCTTTACAGAGATAACAGCGGTTAATCCTTCACGGAAATCGTCGCCATTAATTTCCAATTTTACTTTTGAAAGCAAACCTGATTTTTCCGCATAGGCTTTTAAGGTACGCGTTAAACCTCTGCGAAATCCGGCAAGGTGAGTACCACCTTCGTGCGTATTGATGTTGTTAACATACGTATGTAAATTTTCGGAATAGGATGTATTGTACATCATGGCAACTTCAACGGGAATACCGTTTTTTTCGCCTTCCATGTAAATTACATCTTCTATTAAACGTTCGCGGGTGCTATCTAAATAAGTAACAAACTCTCTTAATCCACCTTCCGAATAAAAAACTTCGGAACGATCGTTTCCTTGTTCATCTTTTTCACGAACATCGGTAATGGTAATGCGGATGCCTTTGTTCAAAAACGCTAATTCGCGCAAGCGGGCAGCAATAACATCGTAATGATATATGGTGGTAGTGAATATTGTTTCGTCCGGTTTAAAGGTTACAATGGTACCACGATAATCGGTTGGACCAATTTCTTTAACAGGATATAACGGTTTACCAATGTTATATTCCTGAATGTACTCTTTTCCGTTAAGGTGAACATTAACAGTTAATAAGGTAGAAAGTGCATTCACACAAGAAACCCCTACACCGTGCAAACCACCGGAAACTTTGTAAGAATCTTTATCAAATTTACCACCGGCATGCAATACGGTCATAACCACCTCTAATGCCGATTTTTTCTCTTTTGCGTGATAATCAACCGGAATACCACGTCCATCATCCTTAACGGTAACAGAATTGTTTTCATTAATGGTAACAAATATATTTTTACAGTGTCCGGCAAGCGCCTCGTCAATAGAGTTATCAACTACCTCATACACTAAATGGTGAAGCCCTTTTGTTCCTGTATCACCAATATACATGGAGGGGCGTTTACGAACTGCTTCTAAACCTTCTAATACCTGAATACTATCCGCAGAATATTCTGACGGCGACTTACCTTCATTTGACATAGATTTTATTTCTTTTTCGTTAATTGTTTCTTCCATTTGTAAATAGATTATGATGTAATAAAGATGCACTTTTTTAAAAGCTAACAAATATAACCAATCATCAAAAAAATAGCTATGTACAAGTGCTAGCAAAAGGGTAATCTTATTAACATTTAGTTAATAAGATTTGAGATTAAAATTTGGATTTTTGGAGGACTTTTTGGTGATAAAGAGAATGATTTGAATTTGAGAGGTAATAGAACGCTGATGACGCAGATTTTTATGATTTAAAGGATAAAAAAACTATATAGTATATAAAAAGCGGGACACTAATTTCACGAATTAAATGAAAAAATTAGTGTAATTCGTGTCGAACCTGCACACGTTCTCGACTACGCTCGAACTGACAGCACACTAGGTAGCCTATCCAAAATATCAAACATCATTTGATTGGATTGCTCAATGTATTGGGTTGTTTGAATGATCGTTTGATCCGATTGTATGAATTCCTGCCCCTGAACCAACTCGTTTCCGCAGTTTTGAACAAACGCTTTAATAGCTTCGGGGGTGGCTTCTAAATGGAACTGAATGCCCATTACTTTTTGATTAATGCTAAACAACTGATTTTTACACGCTATACTGCTCGAATGGAGTATTGCACCGTTAGGAAGATCGAACGTGTCGCCATGCCAATGAAATACATTAAAAGCCCCCACGCCCCCTGAAGGGGGTTGCTCCAAGTTAAAACCATTTGCCTGGCTTGTGTGTTGTAAACTCTCCCCTTTAGGGGGGGGTAGGGAGGCATTAAAACTTACAGGAAACCAACCAATCTCTTTTTGTTTGTTGGGATACACCTTTGTACCCAGCGCACTTGCTATTAATTGTGCACCCAAACATACACCTAAAACTATTTTATTTGCTTCGATGGCTTTTTTTATAAATTCCTTTTCGGATGCTAGCCAAGTATATTCCGCTTCGTCATACACGCCCATTGGCCCACCCATGATGATGAGGAAATCTATTTTATTTAGATCGGGCAAGGATTCATTATTATAAAATTTGGTAGATGTTAACTCGTGGTTATTTTTAGTAATCCAATTTTGGATACAACCTAAACCTTCGAAAGGTACATGCTGGAAATAGTGAATATTCATTTGATGATTATTTATTAAAGTCATAAAAATAAAGAATTAATTTAGAACGTCATTGCGAGGAACATTCTGCGTTGAAGCAGACACTCAATCTAATACAATGTTTTGGTTGAGATTGCTTCGTCGTATCTCCTCGCAATGACGCTCCGAATATTAACTTAATTAAATTAAAACAAAAAAAGGGTTCCGATAATCAGAACCCTTTTTAATTTAATTATCATCAATAAAAACTAATCCACGTTATCGTGTAAAAAAGAATTATTTTGTTTTAACTCCACTTTTTTATCGTCACCCTCCGACAATGTAAAACGTGATACTTGTGATTCGGATGAATGCGGTGTAGCCTCTAAACTTACACCTTTTCTTTTATAAGCTGGTTCGTTTTCCAATTCCGACAAACCGTTTTGTGATTTTACTTTAAAACTCAAATCTCTTAATCGGGCAACACGATCCTGAGCTTTTTTCAATTGCTCATCATTTTGAACTTTTGCTACAATTTGATTTTCGTTATTATCATCTATCAATTCTGATTTTACATCCAAATCATTTACATAAGAAATAATATATGGATCTTCGGTTTGTTCAGTAGTATTTGTAATTTCAAATTCAAAGGAAATAGGCTCTTCTTTTTTTACAGATACCGTTTCTTCCTCTCTTGTATACATAAACGGTTCAGAGTCTAAAACAGTTTCTTCTTTTTCATTTGTTAATGCCTCAATCTCTTCATCAACAAATAACGTTTTAATAATTGGAGCTTGTGTAATTTGAGTTGCACTTGGTGTTGCATTTTTTTGAACTTTAATTGGCTCAACACCTAATGTATGAACAATTCTTTGTTGAATTTTTTCAATTTTAATGCCTACATCTGCTTTTGAATTAAAGCCAGTTGCAATAATCGTAACGCTTACATCGCCACCTAAAGCTAAATCTACTCCATATCCTTTAATAATTTCAGCACTCATACCAGCTGCATCCTGAATATAATCAGTAATGTCACCTAATTCGTCCATGGTAATTTCATCCTCACCACACATAATGTTTACCAATACATAACGCGCACCTTTGATGTTGCTATCATTTAATAATGGTGAAGCCATTGCTTGTTCAACAGCAAGTAATGCACGGTTTTCGCCCGACGCACGTGACGAGCCCATAATGGCTACACCACTATCTTTCATCACTGTTTTAACGTCGTTAATATCTGTATTGATTTGTAAAGTAGTAGTGATAATATCGGCAATACCTTTTGCAGCGGTTGTTAAAATATCATCGGCATGACCGAAAGCTTCCGTCACTTTTAAGTTACCATAAATTTCACGTAATTTATCATTGCTAATCACAAGCAATGTATCAACGTTTTGTTTCAATGCTTCTAAACCTTCTTCCGCTTGCGCTTTACGTTTTTTACCTTCAAAACTAAAAGGGATAGTAACAATAGCAACAGTTAAAATGCCCATTTCCTTAGCAGCCTTTGCAATAACAGGCGCAGCACCTGTACCGGTACCACCGCCCAAACCTGCAGTGATAAAAAGCATTTCGGTATTGTTGGATAATAATTCTTTTATCTCTTCGATGGTTTCGATGGCTGCATTTTTACCAACTTCTGGTAAAGATCCAGCACCACGCCCCCTTGTTAAACTTGCACCTAAACCAATTTTTAAAGGAACAGGACTAACATCCAACGATTGCTGATCGGTATTACAAACAATAAAATCAACACCTTTAATGCCTTGTTTGTACATGTGATTAACAGCATTGCTGCCGCCACCACCAACTCCAATTACTTTAATAATGGAAGAGTTTTCTTGGGTTAAGTCGAATTTCATCATAGTTCTTATTTATTTAATTGATTTGGTATTACTGGATTTAACCAAGTACGGATTGCTTATATCTAACAAAATTCAGATTTTTTTTAATGTATATTTGACACCCTTTGTATTAGTTACTAACTATTGAATGTTAATTCTTGCAAAAAAATCTTAATTATTTTTGAAGTCCGTCGTCATCAAAAAACTTTTTTAATTTATCTAAAAAGCCAGAAGGTTTTGGATCGGAGTGCCCGGTAATTGTTTCCTGCACTTCGGTTACTACTACTTTGTGACCTTGTTTATCAAGTGTTTGCAAGCCTTTCATAATTAAACCAACAGCGGTTGCAAACATTGGGCTGGTAACTTCTTCGCTACCTTTTGCAAGATGTTCGTTTGGATATCCTATTCGGGAATCCATACCGGTAATGTATTCCACCAATTGTGTAACGTGCTTCAATTGCGCACCACCACCGGTAATTACGATGCCTGCTATTAATTTTTTTTCGTAACCCGAATTTTTTATTTCATAAAAAACGTGTTCAACAATTTCTTCCATGCGTGCCTGAATGATGGAAGATAAATTTTTTACAGAAATTTCTTTGTGCTGACGGCCTCTTAAACCAGGTATCGACACAATTTCATTTTCCTGATTTTCGCTTGCCAATGCGGAACCAAATTTTATTTTTAATAACTCCGCCTGACTTTTAATAATGGTGCAACCTTCTTTAATATCTTCTGTAATTACGTTACCACCAAAAGGAATTACAGCAGTATGTCTGATAATACCATCCTGAAAAATAGCTACGTCTGTTGTTCCGCCACCAATATCTACCAATACTACTCCTGCTTCTTTTTCTTCGTCACTCAACACCGCTTCTGCAGATGCAAGTGGTTCTAATGTTAATTCAGAAACTTCGAGTCCGGCTTTTTGAACACACTTATAAATATTTTTTGCAGCAGCTGTTTGTCCGGTTATAATATGAAAGTTAGCCTCTAAACGGATTCCCGACATACCTATCGGATTTTTAATACCTTGTTCGCTATCAATAATATACTCCTGCGGCAACACGTGAATAATTTCTTCGCCAGGCTGCATCACTAACCTAAACATATCGTCTATCAATGAATCGATATCCTTTTGAGCTATTTCTTCTTCCACACTGGAGCGGGTTTTGATACCGCGATGCTGCACACTTTTTATATGCTGACCGGCAATACCAACATTTACCACCTTAATGTTAACACCTGATTTGGCTTCTGCTTCAACAACAGCCGTTTTGATAGCCTCCACCGTTTTATCAATATTTTGAACTACTCCACGGGCAACTCCATACGATTCTGATTTACCCATTCCCAAAATTTCAATTTTTCCAAACTCATTTCTGCGACCAACAATTGCTACAATTTTTGTTGTTCCAATATCTAAGCCTACTACAATTTCTGATGGTTCCATTCCTGTTAATTTTTTTCCTGTTAAAATTATTTTCGTTAATTTTTTTTGCCTTTAAGTACTGGTTTTACAGGACTTTTAGTTTGATTGTTAAGGTTATTATTTTTTACAATACTACTTTTTTCAATGCTGCTTTTTATAATGGCACTTTTTACCGTATTATTTTTTATTTTTTTAGTGCAAACAATTTGATCTTTAAATTTTAAATTTATAACCGCATACTTATCCCACCAACCGGTAGTATTTAAGCCTTGTTGGTAGAATACTAATAACTTTTTAAATTTTTTATCCAACGCAACCGTATCACCAAAAATTATTTTTTGATCGCCCACCATCGGCACTATTTCCATATCCAGTTCGCTGTTCACATAAATTTGTTGCACCTGTGCTTTCCAGAATTCGTCGGCATTTATATAACGTGCCATTACATACAATTCTTCTAATTTATTATTTTGTTTTACGATGTCATTCATCTGTTTTTCTAAAACCGAATATTTACAATTTTTTGTGTATGTTTCCGAAATCGCACCATTGGCAATTAAAACTTTAGCTGTGTATTTGGATGAAAGCGGCATTAGTTTCCCTTCGCTATCAATGTAATAACTTTCTCCTGCCGCATTAAACACGCGAATAATTGGTTTACGTTGTTTCACATCTACTTTTACTTTACCATCAATGGTTATGTAAACCTCTGCATTTGCAATATTATCGTGGCTGTTTAATTTTTTCTCAATCTCGGGAATATTTACTTTTGCCTTGGGTTGACCAACAATAGAATCCCCTCTGTCTTTTATCAATTGTTCTACATCTTTTTTATTCAAAAAATACAAATCTCCATCCTGATTCACTTTTATATCAAGGCTTTTGCAAGGCAAAGCATCCTGATCTTTGTTAACAAAGCCCATGCTCAGTACCAAGCCAACAATAAGGCTTATCCCGAATACGATGAATACTATTTGTTTAAATTTTTTCATATTTACCTCACCCCTACCCCTCTCCTTGAAAAAGGAGAGGGAAATTCAGGTGATTTAATTCCTACTTCCTAATTTATTTTTCAATGGCTCTACCAATGTATCTATATCACCGGCTCCTAACGTTAATAACACATCTAACTTAAGACGACCTACCTTTTCAACAATGTCATTTTTCTGACAAATACTTTTATTTGCCAAATGCATTTTATCCAACAACATTTTTGAATTTACTCCATCAATTGGTAATTCACGTGCAGGATAAATTTCCATCAAAATACATTCGTCCAACAGGTCAAGGCTTTTTGCAAAATCATCTGCAAAATCACGCGTACGTGAAAACAAATGAGGTTGAAATATTCCGGTTATTTTTTTACCCGGATACATTTCTTTTGCAGAATTGATACAAGCTTTCAGTTCCTCAGGGTGATGTGCATAATCATCAATAAAAATAAGCTTATCTGTTTTTAACTGATAATCGAAACGACGTCTTACACCACGAAATGATTTTAAGGCCTCACGAATATTATCTTCCGAAACATTCATCAAACAAGCTACAGCAACTGCCGCAATTGAATTTTCTACATTGTGTAAGCCCGGCAATCCTAAAGTAAAATCTTTAAAAACGCCATTCGGAGTAGTTACATCAAAGTGATATTCGGCATTTTTAATTTCAATATTTTTTGCGTGATAATCTGCCGAAAAATCACTCACCGAATAGGTAATAAAATCTTTTTTTGTTTGAATATTGGCAACAATACTTTTTTTCAAAATCAGTTTTGATTTTACCTGATTAGCAAACAAAGAATAGGATTCTTCCATGTACTTTTTGTCACCATAAATATCTAGGTGGTCGGCATCAACAGAAGTAATAACAGCTATTTCGGGATGCAATGTTAAAAAGGAACGATCGTATTCATCGGCTTCAACAACAACTAGAGACCTCTCCCCTACCCTCTCCACAGGAGAGAGAACCGTTGCCAAACTTTTACTTAATAACAAATTAGTATTGTAATTTTGTGTGATACCACCTAAAAATGCAGAAGGATCGAGACCTGCAACTTTTAAAATATGCGCTATTAAAGAGGATGTAGTTGTTTTGCCATGTGTGCCTGCAACTCCAATAGTATATGTTGATTCTGTTATCAGTCCTAAAACTTCCGAACGTTTTTTAATATCAAAATTATTTTCTTTAAAATAATTTAACTCGCTATGATTGGCTGGTATTGCAGGGGTATAAACGATAAGTGTTTCGGATGGCGAATTACGGATTACGGATTGTATCTTATTAATATCGTCTTCAAAATGTATCTCAATTCCTTCAGCAATTAATTGATCTGTAAGTTTAGTTGGTGTTTTATCGTAACCACTCACACTTTTACCCATGGCATTAAAATAGCGTGCCAGGGCACTCATTCCAATGCCGCCTATTCCTAAAAAGTATATGTATTGAAAAAACCCTCCCGACCTACCCGCAGGGGAGGAGGCTTGCAACAAATCATTATCGGGTAATTTTTTTTTCATTATTAAACTTAATTAAAATTTGGTATCATCTCAGCTATTGCCCTCTCCCTTGTGGGGAGAGGATTAAGGAGAGGGGCTTTTATGTTTATTTATCAAACTCAATACTTCATTTGCAATTGCTTTTGCTGAATCCTGAAATGCAAGTCCGGCAATATTTTCAGACAACTTATGACATTGCTCTTCGTTGTTGATTAAGTTTATTACTTTCTCACAAAGTTGTTCGCGTGCATCAACATCTTTAATTAAAATTGCTGCATTGTAAGTTACTAACGCCATCGCATTTTTTGTTTGATGATCTTCGGCAACATTGGGCGAAGGGATCAAAATACAAGGCTTTTTAACTACACACAATTCAGATATAGAACTTGCACCTGCACGGGAAATAACAACATCTGCAACAGCATATAAATAATCCATTTTTTGAATAAAATCAAATGCTTTTATTCCTTTTCCCTGATAGTTGGCAACAGCAGCCTGAGCTCTATCATTAAAAGCTTTGCCGGTTTGCCAAACCAATTGAATGTTATTTTTTTCGAAGGTATCCAAACAAATTAAAATACTTTCGTTGATGGTTTTTGCACCCAA
>CANFLQ010000090.1 GCA_947447995.1 Bacteroidota bacterium
GATGGAATTGTTATCCGTAGCAGAATAAAAATTACCAAAGAAATTATAGATAAAGCCATAAAGCTTAAATTCATTGCCCGTGCAGGTGCCGGGATGGAAAACATTGATGTGGACTATGCCGAAAGTAAAGGTATTAAGTGTTTGCATGCACCCGAAGGCAATAGAGACGCTGTAGCCGAACATGCCATAGGAATGTTGTTGTGTTTGTTCAATAACCTGATGAGGGCTGATAAGGAAGTGCGTCAGGGCAAATGGATACGCGAAGGTAACAGAGGTATTGAGCTGATGGGTAAAACCGTAGGTATAATCGGTTACGGCAATATGGGAAGTGCATTTTCCGAACGCTTGAAAGGCTTTGGTGTAAAGGTATTGGTGTATGATAAGTACAAAAAAAAATTCGGTAACGATGCTATTGTTGAAACTACACTTGAACATATTTTTGAAGAGGCGGATGTGCTTAGTTTGCATACCCCATTAACGGATGAAACACACTATTTGGTTAATGATACCTTCATCAACAGTTTCAAAAAAAATATTTACATCATCAATACAGCACGCGGAAAAAGCTTGAATACAGCTGATTTGGTAAAAAATATAAGATCCGGAAAAGTGTTGGGAGCTTGTTTGGATGTATCGGAGTATGAAGTAGTGTCGTTTGAAAATTTGGATGCAGCTAGTCTTCCCGAACCATTTCAGTATCTGGCACAAAGCGAAAAAGTAATTTTATCATCACACATTGCCGGTTGGACGCATGAAAGCAATGAAAAAATAGCACGTATCCTTGCCGAAAAAATAATAGCACTGGTCTGAAAAGAACAACATGGCTTCTTGAAAATTTGAAAGAGTTAAAGGATAAAAAACTAACCACATAGAAACATAGTAATTATTATTTGACCTAGTATATGATAGAAGCTTTGCTTTTACATATACTATGTGTGAAAATTTATTTTTCTCTATTCTTTCTTTTTAACTATCCATTTACTATGTTTCTATGTGGTTAATCAATTAGCGCATTAAATTTTACTGAGTTCAAAAATTCTATTTTGAAATTACTAAACTATTTAGTATGTTTGTACTACAACTTGTAGTATGTCGAAAATATCCACCAATATCAGGCATTTGAGAAGCCTTAAAAACCTCACTCAGGATGAGCTATCAGTTCAGCTTGATATAAATCGTTCCAGATTGGGAGCGTACGAAGAAGGAAGAAGTGAACCGCCTATCGAAATGCTTATACGTATTTCCGAACATTTTCACATTGCCATAGATGCATTGGTGAAAGGCGATTTGCGTAAAACAGATCTTTCGGCATTAATGAAAATAGGCAAAAACAGAATTTTGTTCCCTGTTTTAATTGATAAAGATAACAATGAGCAGATAGAAGTGGTAACGGTAAAGGCCTCTGCTGGTTATTTAACTGGTTATGGCGATCCGGAATACATGGAAAAAATGCCATTGATGAAATTGCCATTTCATGTAACAGGCAAACACAGGGCTTTTTGTATCAAAGGCGATTCCATGTTACCCGTAAAACCTGGAAGTTATGTGATAGGCAAATACATTGAAGGCATAAAAGATATACGCAATGGTAGCACCTATATTATGTTAACTAAAGATGACGGCATTGTATACAAACGTATATTTGTGAAAGGAAATGAACTGGAATTGCATTCCGATAACAAAGAATATCAGCCATACAAAGTAAAAACCGATGAGATACTTGAAATATGGGAATTTGTGTGTCACCTTCATTTATCCGATATAAAGGAAGAAGAGGTGAACATGGAAAGCGTAATGAAAATGTTGCGTAGTTTGCAAGTAGAAATGGAACGAATAAAAAAGTAATAAATTGGTACACATACAAAAACAAGTATATTTTACTATATTTGAAAAAAATACATCGATGATAAAAAACATACTCTTAGCACTTAGCTTAACTTTTTTTGGTTTAAATTCACACGCTGCACCTACCGATATTGTTATTCCTGATACTAATTTTAAAGCAGCATTAATTGTAGCTGGCGTGGATAAAAATAACGATGGAATTATACAAGCAACAGAAGCCGCCGCAATCAAAAGCTTAGATATAAACACTCAATTAATTGCAGATTTAACAGGCATTGAAGCATTTACAGCATTGGATTCTTTAACGTGTTATGATAATATTTTAACGTCTTTAAATTTAAGTGCAAATACCCAATTAATATTTTTAGATTGCGGTGGTAACAAACTTAAAGTGTTAAATTTAAGTATGAACACTAAATTGCAAGAAGCAGATTGCTCTAACAATTCAATTATAAGTTTAGATTTGAATTCAAATCCCAATTTAGTAAGTTTGATTTGCAACGATAATAAGTTAACCACATTAAATTTGAGCACAAATCATAAATTATCCTTATTAAGGTTAAGTCATAATTTTGTAACAGACTTAAATATTACCGCAGATACTGCACTTACCTATATCGAATGCAACGATAATTTTATTACCGCTTTAGATGTAAGCAACTGCATACATCTAGATTATTTAAATTGTGAGTATAATGAACTTTCTTCATTGGATGTAAGCAAAAATAAAATACTTACTATGTTAAATGCTGACAATAATCCAGAATTACCTTTAATATGTATTAATACTATTCAATTGGGATTAACTAAAACAGATATACCTAATTGGACTAAACCTGCCATTACATGTAATTGGAGTACTACAAATTGTGCCGCTAATCCTGTTGGTATTTATGAGTATAGCGTTGTAATTCCTAAAACGTTGATTCATATCATTGATCTTTACGGACGTGAAGTAGATCAAAACGAAATAATAAATGGGATTATTTATATATATCAATACAGCGATGGCACAGTTAAAAAAATTGTGCGATTGTAAGTTATCCTATCCATAAAAAAACCTGCTTATGCTTTTTTTACAACCAATTGCGCTGTATGTCTGCTTTTTAAGTCCAGCAATATTTCTTTATTAAGTGTTACACGTTTAATAGTTGCCTCATCGTAATAACGAATGGTGATTAACTCCAAATGCTCATTATACAAAACTTTATAATCGTTTTGAAGGGCTTTTATTAATTCAGGTATTTTGCGAGAATCGTCATCCACACATACAGAAAAGCAGATTGCCGAATTTTGCATCACATTTATTTTTACCTGTTTATCGGCAAATAATTTAAAAATAACACTTAAGTTTTCTTCAACAATAAACGAAAAATCCTTTGGTAAAATAGATATTAAAACCTGTTCCACCTTAAAAATAAAGCATGGAACAGGCAGTGCTAATTGCGTTTCATTAATTACCGTTCCAGGTTCGTTTGGTTTTAAAAACGATTTTACATACAACGGAATTTTTTTATTTTGTAATGGTTTAATGGTTTTAGGATGAATTACCGTTGCACCGTAATATGCCAGTTCTATAGCATCTTGATACGAAAGTTGATCTATTTTTATTGTTTCATCAAACCATTTTGGATCGGCATTTAAAACCCCAGCAACATCTTTCCAAATAGTTACACTTTCGGCATTGGTAGTAAAAGCAAGTATTGCAGCCGTATAATCCGATCCTTCGCGACCTAATGTAGTGGTAAAATTTTCGGAAGTGCCGCCAATAAAACCTTGAGTTACTAAAACAATTCCTGTATTATTTACAAAAGTTGGGTTAAGATTTTTATCTACCAATTGTTGCGTTAAACTCCAATCTACCTTGCCCTCTCTGAAGGTATTGTTGGTTTGAATAAAATCGCGTACATCCAACCATTTGCTGTTAAGTGCCAGCTCATTCAAATAAGCATTCACAATTTTGGTAGCAATAATTTCTCCCATACAAACAATTTGATCGTACGTATGATTATAATTTTGAGTAGGCTCCTCTTCAATTGCCCAGTCCAACTCCACAAACGCGTTGTTTATTTCATTATAAATGGGATGTTCGGTATTTGGGAACAACTGTTTGATAATATCAAAATGATATTTTTTTATTTCATTTAAAACATCAATGGCTTTTATTTCAGTAGAATAAAAATACGCATTAGTTAATCGCTCCAGCGCATCCGTTACTTTACCCATTGCAGATACCACCACCACAATATTTTGATTGGGGTATAGTCTTAAAATGGCTGCTACATTTTTTACGGAATTGGCATCTTTTACAGAAGCACCGCCAAATTTGAATATTTTCATTTTGTTAAATTAGAAAAAATTGGAAGATTAGAAAATTGAAAAATTAGTATCGGAGTAATTCTGATCCGGCAACAATAAAATCTTCCAATCTTTAATTTTTCAATTTTTTAATTAATGAGCCCAAAGATATTTAAAAACTTAAAGTGCTACGAGGATTGAAGGGGGTAAAATATATTGTTAAAGTTAGTGAATACAAAAAATAACCACATAGATACATAGAACTTAGATGTTAAAGGCTGTTTAAGATAGAAGCTTCGCTTTATACGTATGCTATGTGTAAAATTTAATTTTCTCTAATTTTCTTTTTTCCTATGTATCTATGTGGTATATAGTTTACCATCTTTAAATTATAACTTAATAATTTCCGCATTGACGAAATGTGTATAAATTATTGCTTGAACTCTGCAAAAAATATACGATATTTGCCTGAATTCATAAATAAGTAAAACGATGCAAAGAGTAACAACATTAGGACAATTTATTATTGAAAAACAACATGATTTCCCTTTCGCTAAAGGTGAATTATCAAGGCTTTTGCGCGATATTGGTATTGCATCAAAAATTGTGAACCGTGAAGTAAGTAAAGCCGGTATAGCTGATATATTGGGTGGCGCAGGTGAAATAAATATTCAGGGTGAAAACGTAATGAAGCTGGATGTATTTGCCAATGAACAGTTTATTGCTGCATTAAGTGTTGGTGGGGAATGTTGCGCTATTGCTTCGGAAGAAAACGAAGATATTATTACGATAGACAATGAAGTGTCGCAAAATGCAAAATATGTTGTTGCTATTGACCCATTAGATGGCTCTTCCAACATAGATGTGAACGTTTCTATTGGAACCATTTTTTCTATATACCGTCGCAAATCTATAAGTGGACCAGGAACTAAAGAAGATTTTTTTCAGCGTGGTACGGAACAAGTGGCTGCAGGATATGTAATTTATGGTTCATCTTGCATGATGGTATATACTACAGGCAAAGGTGTTAATGGTTTTACGCTTGATCCTTCTATTGGTGAGTTTTGTTTATCACACTCAAATTTACAAACACCTAAAATGGCAAAAACATATTCTATAAACGAAGGTAATTATGTACATTTCCCAGATGGTGTTAAAAAATACATTAAATATTGTCAGGAAGAAGACAAAGCAACTAACCGCCCTTATTCATCACGTTACATTGGTTCTGGAGTTGCCGATATTCACCGTAATTTAATTACAGGCGGCATTTATATTTATCCTACAACATCCAAATCTCCAAAAGGCAAATTACGTTTATTGTATGAAGCAAACCCATTGGCATTTATCCTAGAACAAGCAGGCGGAAAAGCAACTGATGGCGCTAACCGCATTATGGATTTGGATATAAAAGAACTACATCAACGTACGCCTTTGTATTTAGGTTCAGCCGAAATGGTTGATTTGGCAGGAGATTACATGAAAAAATTTTCGCCAGTAGAAGTAGCGGTGAAAGCGTAAAACCCATTTTATTAATTTAGGCAAAACCCTCATTTGTTAAATCAAATGAGGGTTTATTTTTGTATTTTCGTACTCCTTTTTTAACACATTGACAAAAGAAAATCTTTTACTCAAGTACGGCGAATCAACTAACAATTCCATACTCATACAGGAATTGAATGGGAATGCTGCGCGCATTCAGTTAAAAGGCGTTATTGGTTCAGGCGTTTCTTTTATTGCCGCCGCCGCTCACCAACACGTATATAAAACCAATTTATTTGTACTTGCCGATAAAGAGGAAGCAGCTTATTTTCTGAATGATTTGGAAAATATTTTGGGTATTGAAAATGTATTATTTTTTCCGGCATCGTACCGAATGCCTTATCAGCACGAGGATATCGACAACTCCAATATTTTGTTACGTGCTGAGGTGCTTAATAAAATTAATCGCCCCTCTCCAAATGGAGAGGGGAAGGGGGTGAGGCTTTGTGTAGTTACTTACCCCGAAGCCCTTACCGAAAAGGTAGTTACAAAAAAACATCTGACTGATAATACTTTGATATTAAAACAGGAGGAAAAAATTTCCATTGAGTTTATCAATGAAGTGCTTTCTGAATATGGTTTTGAACGTGTTGATTATGTGGTGGAACCTGGACAGTTCTCTGTCCGCGGAGGAATTGTCGATATTTTTTCGTTTTCTAATGATAATCCATACCGTGTTGAGTTTTTGGGAAACGATATAGATTCCATCCGCAGTTTCGATTCAGTAACACAGTTATCCATTCAGCAGTTAAAGTTTTGTACCATCATTCCGAACATTCAAACCAAATTATTGCAGGAAAACCGACAAACATTTTTTGAATTTCTTCCGGAAAATACAGCGATATGGTTCAAACATTTTCAGTTAAGCATCGATAAAATTGAGAAAGCATTTGCGCTTGCCGAAACATCGTTCAGTAAATTGGAATCGGTGATAGAACAGCTGGAACCAATGGAGTTGTATATCGATAAAGATACATTTACAAAACAAGTATTGGGCTTTCCGCTGGTGGAATTTGGCAATCATTTTTCATTAAAGCCAACACAAACCATCACCTATAATTTTTCACCTCAACCAAGCTTCAATAAAAATTTTAGTTACCTCAATGATAATTTTAAAAGCAATGTGCGCAATAAATTAAGCAACATTGTTTTTTCGGATGCTGCAAAACAAATTGAAAGGTTGTATAAAATATTTGAGGACATAAGCCTCACTCCCAGCCCCTCTCAGCCTCATCCGCCTTTGGCACCTTCTCCAAATGGAGAAGGAAATCGGAAACAATTTCTTGGAGAGGGGGGTATGATTTTCACCCCGATTTTGCTTTCTATCCACGAAGGTTTTATTGATAATGATTTAAAACTTGCCTGTTACACCGATCATCAGATATTTGACCGTTACCATCATTTTCGATTAAAGAGCAGTTTCACTAAAAAAAACGAAGTGCTTACGCTAAAGGAGCTGAAAGGCTTGAATCCAGGCGATTATGTAACGCACATCGATTACGGAATTGGCAGGTACGGAGGCTTGGAAACTATTGAAATAAACGGTAAAACACAGGAAACGATCCGGCTTATTTACAAAGATTATGACATTGTAAATGTGAGTATACATTCACTGCACCGCATTGCCAAATACTCCGGAAAAGAAGGCGCAGAGCCTAAAATAAATAAACTGGGCACCAATACCTGGGCAACACTCAAACAAAAAACAAAGAAAAAGGTTAAGGAAATTGCTTACGACCTTATTCAATTGTATGCCAAACGAAAAGCGCTGAAAGGCTTTCAGTTTAGTCCGGATAACTATATGCAGAATGAACTGGAAGCATCATTTATTTATGAAGATACTCCCGATCAGGTAAAAGCTACTGCCGATGTAAAAAAAGACATGCAAAGCGAATGGCCTATGGATAGGCTTATTTGTGGCGATGTAGGTTTCGGTAAAACGGAGATTGCTATACGTGCTGCCTTTAAAGCGGTGTGTGATAGCAAACAGGTTGCTATACTTGTACCTACTACTATACTTGCATTACAGCATTATAAAACGTTTAAAGAACGCTTAAAAGATTTGCCTTGTAATGTGGATTATATCAATCGTTTTAAATCGGCTAAACAAACAAAAGAAACGCTCGAAAAAGTGGAAAAAGGGCAAGTGGATATTTTAATTGGAACACATGGTATTGTTGGAAAAAACGTAAAGTTTAAAGATTTGGGGTTAATGATTATTGACGAAGAACAAAAGTTTGGCGTAGGTGTAAAGGACAAATTAAAAACCTTTAAAAGTAATTTAGATACACTCACACTTACTGCAACTCCTATCCCGCGCACCTTGCAATTTTCCATGATGGGCGCCCGCGATTTATCTGTTATTAGTACACCTCCGCCAAATCGTTATCCGGTGCAAACGGAGTTACATACGTTTAACGAAGAGATAATCAGAGATGCCGTAATGTTTGAAGTATCGCGTGGCGGACAGGTATTTTTTGTACATAACCGCGTGCAAAATATCATGGAAATTGCAGGAATGATACAGCGGCTTTGTCCGGATGTTAGAATTGCCATTGGTCACGGGCAGCTGGATGGCGATAAATTGGAAGAGGTGATGTTGGGTTTTGTGGAAGGTGAATACGATGTATTGGTTGCTACCACCATTATTGAAGCCGGATTGGATATTTCCAATGCCAATACCATCATCATCAATCAGGCACACATGTTCGGATTGAGCGATTTACATCAGATGCGCGGTAGGGTAGGGCGTTCCAATAAAAAAGCGTTTTGTTATTTATTAACTACGCCGGTTTCCTTACTTACCAACGAAGCAAGAAAACGTTTAAAAGCCATTGAAGAATTTTCCGACCTTGGAAGTGGCTTTAACATTGCCATGCGCGACCTCGATATACGTGGTGCCGGTAATTTACTGGGTGGCGAACAAAGTGGTTTTATCAATGAAATTGGTTTTGAAACGTATCAAAAAATATTGAACGAAGCCATCATGGAATTGCGCATGGAGCACGAAGAGCTGCGAACCACCACTGTTGGTGGATCACATCAATATACCGGAAATACACATGCTACGTTTGTGAACGATTGTAATATTGATACCGACATGGAAATTTTGATTCCGGATACTTACGTAAACAATATTGCCGAACGATTGAACTTATACCGTGAGCTGGATGATGCCAAAGAGGAATTGGAATTAATACGTTTTGAAGCCAATTTGCACGACCGTTTTGGGCCTGTTCCTGAGCAAGCCATAGAATTGATCCATACCATCCGTTTGCGTTGGCTAGCAATGGAAACAGGTTTTGAAAAACTGATATTAAAGAACAACAAATTAATCGGCTATTTTATTCCTAACCAAAATTCGCCCTACTACCAAAGCGAAGTATTTACTAAAGTATTAAAGTTTGTTCAAACAAATGCGCGCATCTGCAAAATGAAAGAGAACAACGGTAAACTATCGCTTACCTTCGAAAACATCAGATCCATTGACGATGCGATAAATGCATTGAAGCCGATAATGAAGGATTAATTTCAGGTTAAATTTTTTTGCCCTTGTTGGTGTTCATGCTAATAAGTAAAAGAGGAGCAGTTATTGCAGGTGTTATTATAAAATAATGTTTAATTATTAAACCTTTTATTATTTTAAACGTTAAAGTTTAACATAACTTAAAATTAATGAATTATGAAAATAAAAAAAACAATGACTCCAATTATGGTAGCAACTACCATGTGTTTAATTTTTACAGGATGTAAAAAAACAGAAGACACAGCACCTGCAACTACTCAAACAACAGACGACTCTAATCAGCAAGCTGTAAGCGCGGCTGATATTAATAATGTAGAAAACGAAAGTGCTAAAAGTTTAGATGATGTAAACGCTGTTTTAGATGGTATTTCTAATTTACGATCATCCTCAGCGCCTTGTAATATAACTGTTGATTCATCTGCTAAAGCAATTGGGTTAATTAAACTAACGTTTGTGGGTAATAATTGTGATAATACCAAATCTCGTTCGGGTATTATCAGTATACAACTTCTATACGATGGAACTAATGTTACTAGATGGCGCACGGCAGGGGCAAAAGTAACACTTACATATTCCAACTTTAAGGTTACTAATTTGTTAGATAACAAATCACTTACTTTTAACGGAACACATAGTGTTACCAATGTAAATGGTGGAGGATTAGGAACTATTACATCGGGAACCTCTGTTATTCACAAAGTAAGGGGCACTATGCAATTAACATTTGATGATGGAACTTTTCGTTTATGGAACATTGCCCGAACTAGAACTTTTACAAATACTGGTGGCATAATAAACGATAAAGTGACAGGTGATACAACTGTAAACAACCATACTAATGTTGCAATGTGGGGAACCAACAGAGCAGGTGAAATTTTTGATATTTCTATTACAACACCAGTTGTGGTAAACGTAGCAGGTAGCACTTGTTTATATAAACCGTTGAGTGGTGTTAGAGTTCATCATGGTTTAGCACGTGAACTTACTGTTACTTATGGAGTAAATGCAAGTGGCGTTGTTGAACCTTTAGGTAATTGTCCTTATGGGTTTAAGTTAAACTGGACTAACTTTAAAGGTTTAGCAAAAGAGGTAATTAGATCCTACTAAATTAGTTTTTATAGGTATTAATAAACAAATGGAAGGGTAATTAGTTACCCTTCCATTTGTTTTTTACCTCAAAATTTGCAACCTGTGCGAATCCAGTTTTATGAATATAAACAACAATATCGTAAATGATAATAACGATGATCCGCCATAGCTAAAAAAGGGCAGAGGAATACCAATAACGGGCGCAAGCCCTATTGTCATACCAACATTAACGGTAAGGTGAAAAAATAAAACAGAGGCAACACCATATCCATAAATACGACTAAAAGGCGAGCGTTGCCTTTCGGCCATAAATATTAATCGTATAATCAACGCAAGTTGTAAAATAATAATGAAAGAACTGCCTACAAAACCCCACTCTTCGCCAACAGTACAAAAAATAAAATCGGTATCCTGCTCGGGAACAAAATTATATTTTGTTTGTGTGCCTTGTAAATAACCTTTACCCCAAAAACCTCCCGAACCAATGGCTATTTTAGCCTGATTAACGTTGTACCCTTCTTTTTTTAAATCCACTACGCCACGACCCAATAATACATCTATACGCACCTTTTGATGAGGTTCCATGTGTTCGTACACCGTGCTTGTGCCTTTTACCATGCCGCAGGCGACGAGCCCCACAAGAGCAAGCAACAACATGTTTTTAGCGTTTCGTCTAATAAACAAAGTACAAATAATACAAAGCGCGCTAATGATGATGAATAAGTATATGTTATTGACTAACAATGCAAGGATAAATAAGATAACAGCTAAAAAGCCTAACAGTAAAAAGTTAACGGATAAACCTTCGCGGTACAACATAAAAATAAAGGCAACAAATACGATTGCTAGCCCGGTTTCGTTTTGTAATTGTTTGATAATAATTAATGGAACACCAATAAATAAAAGGGCAATAGCGGTATTTTTAAAATCAGCC
>CANFLQ010000091.1 GCA_947447995.1 Bacteroidota bacterium
CGAAAATTCTAAAATTCCAAATTTCTCAAGTTCTGTAAATAATTTCTTAATTTTTTCGGGGCTGCTCGATTTTTCTACTACCACATAATCATAAGAAATGCTAACAATTTTTGCATTGAACCCATTAATTATTTTTTGAAATTCTTCATTTTGATTGATAGCCTCGCTTGAAATTTTGAACAATGCCAGTTCGCGGCTAATAACTTCGTCTTGCGTATGGTAAAAGGCTTTCATAACCTCTACCTGTTTTTCAATCAACTTAACAATTTTTTCAATTCGGTCTTCTTCAACAGTAACAACAATTGTATAACGGTAAATACCTTTTATTTCGGTTTCACTGGTAATAATGTTTTCAATATTGATATGTCGGCGTGTAAAAATAATGGTTACACGGTTTAATAAACCAACAATATCTTCTGAAAATACGGATATGATAAATGTTTTTTTCATCTTACAGTATGACAGATTTTTAATCTGTCTTTTTATTTTTTGTTTAACAGATTTATAATCTGTTTTTTTATTATTTAACAGATTACAAATCTGTTTTACTTTTAACAGATTACAAATCTGTTTTACTTTTCACAGGTTATAAACCTGTGTTACTTTACTCTAAAATAATTTCGGATACACTTGCTCCTGTTGGTACCATAGGGAACACATTCTCTTCTGTTTCAACAATTACTTCTAAAAAATAGGCTTCTTTACAATCCAACATTTCTTTTATCGAATCATTTAAGTCTTTTCTTTCCGTTACTTTTTTACCTTTTATGCCGTAAGCGTTGGCAATAGCAACAAAATTAGGGTTTTTTAATTCGGTAAAAGAGTACCTTTTTTCAAAAAATAGCTGTTGCCATTGGCGAACCATTCCTAAATAACTGTTGTTTAACATTACTATTTTTACTGGGATATTGTAATCCATTATGGTACCCAATTCCTGTATGGTCATTTGATAACCGCCATCTCCTACAACCAATACCACTTGTTTATCGGGGCGAGAAACTTTTGCGCCAATAGCAGCAGGTAAACCAAAGCCCATGGTGCCTAAACCGCCAGATGTAACATTGCAATTGGTATCGTAAAAATGATAATATCGGGTAGCAATCATTTGGTGTTGTCCAACATCGGTAGATATAATGGCTTGCCCTTTAGACAGTTTGTGCAGTTTATCAATTACTTCCGACATTTTTATGCTTACCGAGGTAGGGTTGATAGCATTGTTTATTACTTTATCTAATTCAATTTGATGAAGTTCGGCAAAGCGTTTTAACCATTCCTTTCTTTCTTTTAAGTGAGCGTCTTTTTTTATCAACGGCGTTAATAAATTCAAAACACCTTTTGCATCACCTAATACAGGGGCATCCGCTTTAATAATTTTATGTATTTCAGCTTTATCAATATCAATATGTACCACTTTAGCTTGTTTAGCATAAGTTGCAACATTGCCGGTAACGCGATCGTCAAAACGCATTCCAATAGCAATTAAAACATCGCAATCGTTGGTTAATACATTTGGTCCGTAATTACCGTGCATGCCTAAATAACCAACGTATAAAGGATGTTGAGCAGGAAATGCCGATAAGCCAAGTAATGTGGAAGCTACTGGAATATTTCCTTTTTCGGCAAATTCAAGCAATTGTTTTTGCGCTTCGGCAAGTAAAACACCATGTCCGCAAAGGATATAGGGTTTTTTCGCCGAGTTGATAAGGTCAGCAGCTTTTTGTACACTTTCAGCATCTATTTCCGGATAGGGAACATAACTGCGTATGCTGGTACATTTTTCAAATGTATATTTTGTTTTCCCAAATTGGGCATCTTTAGTAATATCAACCAATACAGGTCCCGGTCTGCCACTTGTTGCAATGTAAAACGCTTTAGCAATAGCAGGGGCAATGTCTTCCGCCTTAGTAACCTGTATGTTCCATTTAGTAATAGGCATGGAAATACCTATTACATCTGTTTCCTGAAAAGCATCTGTTCCAATTAAATGTGAAGAAACTTGTCCGGTAATACAAACAATGGGGTTGGAATCTATTTGAGCATCGGCAATACCGGTAATTAAGTTGGTTGCGCCTGGTCCCGAAGTAGCAAACACAACACCAGCACGGTCCGAAACTCTTGAATATCCTTGTGCTGCATGAATAGCGCCTTGTTCGTGGCGTACTAAATAGTGTTTTAATTTATCGGAATAATCGTATAAAGCATCATAAATTGGCATAATAGCTCCACCAGGGTAACCAAATACATCTGTAGCACCTGCATCCAATAGTGCCAAAATCAATGCTTCAGCACCTGTAACTTCTTTGTTGTATTTGTTATGTATCATCTTAATAAATAGCTTGTGTTTTCGTCTACTTTAAATACAGTTATTGTTTGCCCTTTTAGGGTTGGGGCAACAATTTGCTTTAATAGGCGGTAAAAATAGGAATTTATTTTTTAACCGCAAGGGAATTGCATTAGATAAAAAAAGCCCCGCCCTTTACAATCGTAAAGGGCGGGGCTTTAGATTATGCTTAGGATATTATTCTAAAATAATTTTTTTAGTAACAGTACCAGTATTCAATTGTATTTGGGCAATATAAAAACCAGAAATAAGTCCATCGCGAGTAATGGTGTAGTTTTTAATATTTAATCCCGAAATTTGTTTTACCAATGTTCCTGTAACATTATATAACGCAATGCTTTGGATGTTATTAGCTCCATTTATAGAAAAATTAATAGCCGAAGTAGCAGGGTTAGGGAAAACGCTAACAGTTGATGATGAAATTGTTTCAGCAATTCCAATTGTTGTTGATTTAGGAACACAGCCCGGTAAACCTAAAGCACATACCATACGCGGTGCTAAATAACCTTGAATGGTATCAATGTATTTTCTTGCTTTTGCTGCTGACATATCTGGGTTACCTAATTTTTGACGGCAATTTACAATGCCTCCATTTGTGGTGCTAGAATATGAATTATAGGCATTAGTTAAATATGCTTCATTCCACCAATCCCAAGGTGCACTTTGTTCTTTTTGATTTTCAGGGGATGCAGCACAAGTAACAGCAGCTCCAGGAGCAGGTGTTATAAAGGGATACAGTCCTTCGTAACCTTGGTTTGCTTTATTAGCGTTTGTTGTATACACATCATTAAACTCAGAATCTTTTAGTTTTTTATTATTATTGATGTTTGCTTTGTTTAAAATTCTTAATATGTCACCATTTCCAGTGCCTTCAACAACAAAAGCACCTGTACTGGAAACTAAAATTGCTCCTGTTTTGTAAGGTGCTGCGGGGTCTTTAGTGCATTGAAAGCCAACTACAGGAACTTCTCCTTTTTCAATCCATGTAGAATCTCCAATTGATCCACCGCAATTAAACACCATGTGTATTTTAGATGAATATGTAGGGTAATTAGGCGTATTAGCTGACCTAGCATCCGTACCATATACGTTACCCATAATACTTGAATCAACGTACTTAGCGGGAGGGCTTAACGTAAGGTTTGTAAATTTAGCCATATCTGTTTCTTTTTGTCTTTGAAAAGAACCACAAGCCAAAGCAACAAATGCACCCGAACCTAAGCCACCCATAACAATTTTGTTGGTGTCAATTTTGTAAGTGTTGGTTGTAGCTTTGTCCATTCTAAAATAACGTACACAGTTTCTTGCATCTTGCATTACGCGGTAATTAGCGTTTAATAGTGTACCTGTTCTAACATCTTGATTTGTTGAAGTTGGATTCCAACCAACTCTGTAATCTGGCGCTACGGCTACATATCCTTTTTTTGCAAAGCGGATACACATTTCAACAACTGCGCTGTCGGTTTTAGAACCAATTGCAGAACCATTTGCAATTGCAGGTAAATAAGCACCACTGTGTAAAATAATTACCAAAGGTCTTTTGGTTGCCGTGTCACCAGTTGGTTCATACACATCCATTTTTAAATCACTAGGGGTTAAAGTACCTGTTAAAACAGATAAGTTATTACCATAAATTACATTTGATGTTTTTTGTACTGATGTAAATACATCATTCAGGTATCTGGCAGGTGTTTGTGAAAAACCTGTTGTTGAAATCGCCAACACGGAACAAGTGGCGATAAGTTGTAGTTTTTTTCTCATGTGTTTGTTTTTAGTAAGGGTTAAGTTAATTATATTGTTTGCTAATGTAGATATATTAATTATTCTTTTTTTATTTTAATTAAGGTAAATTTTCAATTGTTTATGGTAAATTACGGTGTTAATTTTTGTCCAATTCTAAAAGTATAGAAAAATAGGTCATCCTACCGATAGCCGGACCGCCGTATACCTGAAATTTTTTATTGTTGAGAACGTTAGATGCTCCTAATTTAAAGGTAGTATGAATTTTTGGTACATATTTATTTATTTGTACATCCAACATATCATACGTTGGTACATTGCCAGTAAATTGAGGCGACCCTTCGTATAAAAAACCTTCTACCCATTTATAATTAAGGCTAAAGCCTACGTTGCGGATGTGGATAGGATTGATATTTATTTCTCTACCACTAATTCCAATATTAAATTTACTTTTAGGTGTGTTGTAAGCAGGAATTATAGGGTCGTCTGCCGATTTTTTCTTTAATTCGTTCCAAGAATAATTTCCGTTAATTGTAAAGTATTTTTTAAAATAATACGTTAATCCTACCGAAGCTCCCTGAGTAACAACAGTAGCGTTTGAGTTGGCAGCAACTCTGTAAAATGTTATTGCCGAAATATTGTTTTGATCGGGGCTAGGTGCAAAATTAACATCCCCACCTAATTTATAACCTAAAAAATTGGTATAATAACTATAGTAGTAACTGCCATCAAAAAATAGGTTGTTAAACAGTGTTGTTCGGTAACCAATTTCAACGGATTTAACTTTTTCGGGCCGAACAGGATCTACGTTAAAATAATTTAATGAACTTCGTTGAGGTACCGCTACATTGTAGTAATCTTTTATAGATTCAATGGTTACCAAAGAATCAAAACCATGTATATTTCCTTTTAAAATAGCCCTTCCTACATTGTAATATAAATATTGGTCAGCTAAAGTAGGGTTTCTGATTGCCGATGAAAACGACAAACGAATAATATTATTTTTGTTAAGATTATAAACAGCAGAGGCTGCAGGGGAAACAACAAAGTTAAAATTTTGATTTTTATCAACTCGTATTGCTGCGTTTAGTTTTAGTTTTTCGGCTAATATTTTTTTCTCTACACCAGTATAAGCTCCAACTTCATAATTGGTAATTTTTACATTTCCTGTATCGCTAAATACCGTTCCTTTTGATTTAGGCGTGTACAACCTGCCATTTCCACCAACGGTAATGTTTATTATTTTAGGGGTAAATTTATACTCGCCGTGTACGTGATACAATGCCGATTTATCTATCAATTTTGTACCGCCCTCTGTTATTGGTTTGGATGTAATTTCTTTAAATGCGGTATTAAAAGCATCTGTTCCAGGCACCAACCGTGTATTGTCGGCATAGGCTCTGGCGTAGGAGTGCCACAGTGTTAGTTTGTCACTATTGGCATTCATTACAGCATCCGCTAAAGCATAATCGTAAACATAAGTAGGAGGTGGTCCAATTGTTGGAAAGCCTGGAAGATTTCTTACATTGTTTATCATTCCTCCTGGTACCCAACCAGGTATTGAACTGTTGCCTGATCCTGTCCAAAAGTTACGGTACTCTTTACCCCAATCGGTATTGCTTTTCACTCTGTCTTGTAATAAAAACGCTGTAAAAACCGCATCGTAGGTGTTTCCTGCATCCTCGTTAGTGGCATAAGCGCGTATAAAAAACTTGTCTTTTTTAATCAATTCAATTTTGTTCTGAAAAAACAATAAATCTTTTAAGCTGTATCGGTTATCACCTTGGTATACAGTAGTTCCGTTTCCAAAATTAAAACAGTAAATAAGTTCCGTTTCGGGTTTTATCCTATAGTGCAACGCGGTTGCTAGTTTTAGGTTGTTGGTGTTATAATTTACCAAATCTTTTTCTTCGTACCCTGTACGGTACCATGTTTTTAATCCAGGAAATTGATATTGTTGTCCTTTGCTATTTGCATTGTTAATACCTTCATTTAGGTTTTCATCACCATAACGGTTAACTGCATCATAGCCACCCCAATTATTCTTATTATCTTTTGATTGGTCAGACGGGTTTAAATTATTTGCTTGCCAATCATTTGCTCTCATATAAAAAGCGTTTATTTTAAATGCAAATTTATCAACGCCTTCTTTGTTTTTAAATACTTCGGCATATCTAATTGCAGTTTCAACTAAATTGCGTTCTCCAACTTTTACAGATGCCGCTAAGCCTGGTTTTACAAAAGGGTTTTTGGTTGTCATACTCACAACGCCGTTAAACGCATTTGGTCCATAAAATGCAGAGCTTGCGCCAACAATTATTTCTACTTTTTGAACATCTAATTCCGATGCTCCAGCAAAATTTCCCAATGCAAAATTTAATCCTGGCGATTGATTATCTACACCATCAATAATTTGTAATGACCTTACTGGTGATGTACTGTTAAACCCTCGGGTATTTATAACTCTAAAGCCAATACTTGCAGCCATAATATCCACACCTTTTAATTGCCCTAATCCTTCATAAAAATTAGCTGCGGGGGTTTCTTTAATAGCAATAACATCTAAGGCTTCAACAGTAAGTGCCGATTCTTTTTGTTTTTCGGTAATGCGGGTTTCTGAAACGGTTACTTCTTTTAATAGTGTTTCGTTTTGTTTTAATTTTATAGCAATGGGTTTGTCAATAGTATTTACTATATATTCAAAAGGTAAATACCCTAAATAACTAATTACCAGTGTAAATGGAGTAGGAGCAGCTGTGGTAAATTTAAAATTACCGTCTATATCTGAAACAGCGCCTTCTGTTGTGCCTTTTATTACGGCAGTTGCACCAAACAGGGTTTCGTTAGTGGTATTATCACGTATTGTTCCGCTTACTGTTTGTGCATTTACTAAATAACTGCAAAAAATAGTTAAAATGATTAAATGAACTTTTAGGCTTGAAAGTAGTTTTATATCCATAGTAAATTTAAAAGAATAACTAAATAGTTAACTGTTTTATAATATTGCGAAAATATCATTTCAAAACGATTTAAGTAATTTTATTTTTAGTTTTACTTATTAACAATTGAAATTTACCATTATTTAATAGGAATGGAGAAAGAGTTTTAAAGTGGTCAACGTTGAAATTGTAAAGGGTGGAGTCAATTTATTTTATAAATAAAAATGTTTTGAAACCATTATGAAATCATTACGTTGTAGTTACCAAATAAAGGGTTAAAAATAAATTTTTAGGAATCGAGGACGCTGTTGTCTTTTTATTTGTCTGTTATCAGTAGCAATGATTTTTTTATAATTTATGAAATAAAAAAACAGTGTAAATGCAGGTTGTTTTCTGGTAAGTATCATTTTTTGAAAAAAAATAAGTTCATTACTTTGTAAATGAATTAACTTTGTTGTCCGTTTTAAATGAAAATAACGAATGTTATGATGAAAAATTTAAAATTTATTCCTGAAGAATTGGATAATCCTTCAGGTTCTGGGTCGTCAAAAGCATGGTATTTTTTAACTAATTTCGAAATCATTCATAAAAAACAATCTCCTATGGATTCTGTCCAATTTGAAAAAGCAATTTTAGATGATTGTGGCGAAAAAGTGTTGGGTTTTATTTCCGAGCAAATTAACCTTTCTAATTCCAACTCCACGTTATTAACGTTAAGGGATAGTTTTTTTAATGGAAACAATGATTCTAAACAGGTAAGAAACATTGTTAATTTGAGCCCTATTAATACACGTAAAAATCTAAACGAATATTTTAGGACAATTAATTCTTTATTACCTGATGCAGGTATGTATATTGGTTGTTACGAAGATTATTTAAGTCGTAAAAAAAGGATATTTAATAACTATCCACCTAAATTACGAGGAGCTGTATGGTCGTTGGATTTTATGGTACATCGGGTAATTCCAAAACTATCCTTTACGGGAGGTATTTACAACTTTTTTTTTAAAGGTAAAAATCGAGCAATATCAAAAGCGGAAACATTGGGAAGGCTTTGTTACAATGGTTTTGAAATCATTACAGATGAAAAAATTGGCGATGTGTCCTATTTTACTGTTATGAAAACAGGCGAACCTAAAAAACAAACCAATATTTCATACGGTCCGCTTTTTAAAATGAATAGAATAAGTAAAGATGGTAAAATGATTGGAGTTTATAAAATACGTACCATGCATCCCTATTCCGAATTTTTACAAAATTATGTAGTAAGTATGAATGGGTATGATGAAACTGGTAAACCCAATTTAGATTTTAGAGTAACCGACTGGAGTAAAATTGTAAGAAAACTGCATTTGGATGAAGTTCCTCAATTGTTAAATGTATTAAAAGGAGAGTTAAATATTGTTGGCGTTCGCCCGTTAAGTAAATTTGGATTTGAATCGCTTCCTCCCGATTTGCAAAAAGAAAGGATTAAATACAAAGCCGGCTGTTTACCTCCCAATGTGGCACTTGGTATGTCGGGGTTTAATGAAGTTATTTGGGCAGAAAGATTGTATTTAAGAAAAATGAAAAAAAACACATATATAACAAATTTTCGCTTTTTCTTTATGGCAATGTATAATTTGTTAAGAAGAAAAACTACTAGTGCATAGGTATCTAAACGTAATAAAATTTTGTTTTTTAGGTCAAAGCTATGTATTCCCCAAATCTATTTGTAAATTTGCCGAAAATTTAGAATAGCAAAAATTAAAATGCTGTTACAACATTTATTCAGTAAAATTTAGAATATCATTTATGAAAAAAATTTATTTTTTATTTTTTATATTTTTAGCATCCTGTGTTCCTCAAAAAAAAATTATCTACTTACAATCAAAGGAAGATGCACCACAAGATGAAAACTACCCAAATAAAACCAAAAAAGATACTCGAATTGAGGCTTTTGATCAGCTGTATATTTCCATTAATAGTTTAGATCAGGCGGGGTATAATCCTTTTAAATTGGATGGAACATCAACTAATTCACTTAGCGAATCTTCTTTTTCGGTATTAAATTATACGGTAAATGATTCAGGTAATGTTTTTCTTCCATTTTTAGGTCGTGTTAAATTACAAGGTTATACCTTAGATCAGGCAGCGGAATTGATTCAAAAATCCTGCAAAAAAATATTAAACAATGCTGCCGTAACGGTTCATTTTGTAAATAATACGGTTACTGTGCTTGGCGAAGTTCAACGACCAGGAACCTACAATTATCCTAAAAGCCAATTAAATATTTTTAAGGCAATAGGTTTGGCAGGGGATATAAATGAGTATGGAAACAGAAAAAAAATATTACTAATTAGGGAACAGGGCGATAAAATATATAAGTACCATTTAGATCTTACTAAAAACGAAATTATAGGATCCGACTTTTATTATTTGAGACCCAATGACGTTATATATATACAACCATTGTGGATTAGAAGATGGGGGGTAAGTAAATTTAACGATTTGCCCTTTACTGTATTGTTTACTGGAATAACCACAGCAATAACTACTTATTTGCTTTATAAATCACTTAAATAAGGATATAGCTCTTTAAATTGACTATGGATAAAAAACAGGAAGTAGAAAGTTTTGTATATGTAAAGCAAGCTATTGATATACTCAAGCAGTATTGGTGGGTATTTGCCATATCAATAACCATTTGTTTGGGAGGCGCATTTTTTGCTAATTGGTATATACAGCCACAATATGAAGTAAGTTCTGTAATACTTATCAGTAAAGGCGATGGTCCAGGTAATATGCAAAATCCCAATCAGGAATTTATGAAATCCTTTTCTATATTTAAGCCGGTAAGCGATGTACAGAGTGAAATCATGAAGATGAAATCTTCCGAATTGGTTTATACGGCCATCAAAAAAACAAACATGGAAATTTCCTATTTTGGAAAAAAAGGAATAAAGGAAAGGGAAATGTATAGCGATTGTCCTTTTATTGTTGAATTTGCAAATGACAGCGCTCAACTTTTAGGTGTAAAAATACAGGTAGAGCAAGTTTTTAAAGGTCATTTTAATTTAAAGGCAGAATATACCGATAAACCAACAAGGCTTTATAATTACAAAGCAAATAAAATAATAGGATCCGTTAATTCTGTTGTATTTAATAAACAGTATGCTTTTGGCGAAGTAATACATTTGGATGCCCTTTCGATAAGGGTTATTGCTAATAAAAATAATGAGAGCGTTTTTAATGCCGACACAAAATATTATTTTATGTTTAATGATATGAACGCATTAACATACAGTTATCAAAAGATGCTAGATGTTGAACAAGTAGCAAAAGAAATTCCGGCCACATCTATAAAATTAAAAGTAAAAGATCCTCAAAAAGGAATTGATTTTATAACCGCACTTACCGATGCGTACTTACATAAAAACATTGATGAAAAAAATAGTGTAGCAGAAAACACCATTACTTTTTTTGATGAACAATTAAGTTTAATTGGTGATTCCTTACAAAATGCAGAGAAAAACTTGCAAAATTTTCAATCAAATAATAAAATACTACAAATAAGCAATAAAGCCGATCAAATTTTTAAAGGCTCAGGAGAGTTAGAAACTCAAAAAGCCGATTTGGAAGCCAAAGATTCGTATTATCACTTTGTGTTAGAAAATTTGGAAAACAATAATAACAGTTCTATATCAGTACCATCCTCTGCAGGGGTAAACGATCCTGTTTTAAATGGAATTATTGAGGAGTATTTAAAATTGAATTCCGAAAGAAATAATTTGATTAAAAATGACCAAAGCCAAAGTCCATATTACAATACCTTAAACATTAAAATAAATAACCTAAAAAACGATTTACTTGAAAACGTAAAATTAGCTATCGGTAGTAATAATGTGCATTTAAAGTCTATCAATACACGTTTGCAAAAAACAAATGCCGAAATTAGCCAATTGCCAAAAACACAAAGGGAATTAGTTGGTATTGA
>CANFLQ010000092.1 GCA_947447995.1 Bacteroidota bacterium
GCTTACAGTTAGGGTTTCAGGAGTTTGGTAAAAAAATGAGAGGTTATTTAAGTAACGATGCCGTTATTGTTGGAGTGGAATCACGCACCTCATCACCAATACGTATTCCGCGTGATACCGACAGCTTACAGCATCCGCAAATAAAAGGATTATACCCTTGCGGCGAAGGTGCAGGTTATGCCGGAGGAATTGTTTCTGCTGCTATTGACGGGCAAAAATGCGCTGACGCTATTGCTGCTTTTGCCTAAAGTGATTCTAAAAACTTAATTAATGAATTTCTATCAGCTTTTGAAAGCTGACTTACATAACCGGAGGATTGTGCTGCTTCACCACCATGCCACATAATTGCTTCTATAAAATTACGCGCTCTGCCATCGTGTAAAAAATGAGTATACCCATTCACCTTTTTAGTAAGTCCTATTCCCCACAATGGGCGTGTTCTCCACTCATACCCTTCTGCCAAATTATCTTTTCGTCCATCCGATAATCCTGAGCCCATATTGTGTAATAACAAATCGGAATATGGAAATATTGTTTGATTCGAAAGTTCAGGAAAAGCTACATTTACCGCCGTTTTTGACATAGGTACATGACATTTACTACATTTAGCTACTTTAAAAATTTCCTTTCCTTTTTTTACCTCTGGATCATCAATATTTCTTCGGGCAGGTACAGCTAATGTTTTTATATAAAAAGCAACTGCATGTACCAAACTATCCGATAATTCAGGGGTATCACTTGAATTATTCCCTTGCAAAGGATTGTAATTACTCTCTTTTTTAAAAATAAAATTGGTGATGCCTATATCCTCGCTAAAAGCAAATCCTGCTTGCTCCAGTAAGTTTGGGGCGGCCGCTTTCCAACCAAAACGCCCTATTACTTTTTTTTGTTTAACAACATCCCAAACATAATTTGCCTTACCGGAAAAACCATCCCCATCAACATCTTCTACATCCTGACGCGCCAAAATATCTTCCTCAGCAATTGCCTCCAATAATCCTAAACCTATCATTGGTGGCGCAATACGTGGTGATAGCATAATATCTGACGGAATAGGTATATATCCATTTTGTAAAGTATATGAGGGTGTTCTTAGTTCATACGTTTCACCATCGGGAAAAGAATAAGTTTGATATGAGTACTGAATGTCCACACTGGCTTCCGGTTGAGCACCCACAATGGCACGCTGTTGCAATTGTTCACCGTATCCGGGAACGGATACAGGTCCCCCATGTTCATTTTCACCGAGAACACTAATACGCATTAATAAAGATATCATTTGTTCACCTGGAGCAGGTGTATGTCCCCTCCCATTCGACACATGGCAGGAAGCACAGGAAACACCATTAAAAACAGGGCCTAATCCAGGATTAACCGGCGAAGGAGCGCTTACAAATGTTCTGTCAAATATTCCATCTCCTACCCCATGATTAAATTCATTTTTGGGAGATAAACCCATAAAGGAATTTGAAAAGGCACCAGCACCTTCGTCAAATACCGTTTGCGAACCACCGGATAAATATTCGTTATGATCTTCTTCCTTTAACTGTTCAGGTTTACGGCACGATTCCGCAACAATGACAAAAAGAACAAGCGCTATTATGTATTTAATGGAGGATTTCATATTTTAATTAACAGATGTTTTTATGAATGGCAGCAAGTCGTTTTCTAATGTTGTTTTCAAATCATTTATCGCATTTTGAGCGTTGGTAATTTGTATTGGTTGTGATATAATTGCTTGTCCGAATGGCACAGTAACGTTATTTAATGCCGCAATAGCAGCATTCATTTTAGTTTTAATACTTGCATCGAGCGACAAATTATTAACACGTACAAGTTCTTCAAGTCCTTTTCCATCTACAAGGTATTTACCCAAATATACGTTTTGTACACTGCGCATATTATTTGTAAAATCGGTAATGGAATTATATGAAAACGGTGATTCCTCCAACAATGGATTTTGTGCCGCAAATGGTTCTTCAATTTTACCATTTGCCACTTCTTCGCAAATACCTATCATTGAATTTACGATTTCTTCATACACGGCACGTTTAGTAGAATAAACACTTGTGGGCTTACCAGCATTGGTAATGTTTGCACCATAATTACCAGATATTGCTGGATCCCAACTTACCCATAGTTGAGAGATGAGATTTTTTAAATTTACCGATAAGGCCTTCAAATATGCCTTTTCGCGAGCAGTAAACTGAGTGGCTGTTTTGTTGCCTCCAGTACCAAACAACAAATATTCTATTGGATGAAAACCACGCAATGCATCGTCCAGCGTGTTTACATACGTTTCTGAAAATACTACCGAACTATTCATTAAGGAATCCAAGGCCACATAATCAACAGGCCAGGTATCAATGCGGGGATCAATATTATTAGTAGCTACCGGACCAAATAAAAAACCTTCCGATTGTTCCCAAACAGCTCTGGTATCACGCCACAGTTGTTTACATACCGCTAAATTTACATCATTAGTCACCGTATCAAATTTTTGAACGGCTGCATACAATTGATCGGCCTTTACCGACAAATCGTAATAGGTTGCCTCTGCTACGTTTGAGGAAATGCTGGATAATATCTCCGCATTAAGATCTGTGCTAACAGGTGTTACTATCTCTTCGGCAGGTGTTTTTTTGCAACTGGTAGCTATTGAGCAAAGTGCTAATAAAGCAATAGTATATTTTAAGGTTTTCATTTTATGATTTTGTATTTATGAAAATAGAATTATCTCTTATTTCTGTACTATATTTTTTCAACGGACGCAATGCCGGTTCTTTGGTAACATTGCCTTTTAAATCAAATGTACTACCATGTGCCGAACAAAAAAGTCCCGTTTGTGTTGCTGTAAGCGGATTCTCCTGATGCGTACATTTCATTTGGACTGCTTGATATTCGGTATCCGAAACTTTAACCAATACTATATCCCAATCCAGCTGAGCATTTCTTACTATCACTATTTTATTAGTTTCGGTAAAAGAGGTAAAAGGCACAGTTATCAAACCATTAACAGCCTCTCCCTTAAATATTGGCATGGGCGCACAACCGGCTAACTGAGTGGTTAAAGCACCTAAACCTACAATACCAAAACACAAGGTGCAGGATTGTTTTATGAAATCTCTTCTGTTTTGCATAATATTAAAATTAACTAGAAACTATAACCAACTCCTAAACTAAAAAATCCTTGTTTTTTATGATACGGTTGCGCCGATGGAAAAGGACTTACAACCAAAGCTGGATTTTGATCCCCTGTTTGTTTAAAAACATAATCTGCTTTTACCGATACTCCTTTAAGTGGTTGAAATGTTATTCCTCCAACAATATATTGCTGGTTTAATGTTCCGTCAAAAATACCATTATCAGGTAGCTTATAGTTCATATTCAGGTTTTCATAACGTCCAAAAACAGTTAAATTTTTATCGGTGTTTTTTAATAATTTCAACACATTATATCCTACTTCCCCATAATACGCCATCATTGTTTCAGGAGTATTGCTGGCATACGCTCTGTTTATCGCTTTTGCATCGGCAATTTTAATAGTGGTAAACAATGCTTTAACAGACCATCCTTTGTTATGATATTGTCCATCAAACTCGGTCAAAGCCACAGGCGTACCAAAAGCTCCATAAGATAATTGTAAACTATCCGCTTCTTTTTTTGTTAAACCTGCCGAACCTCCATAATATCCAGCAGCCTGAAAACGGAAATTTTTCAAATAATACAATAAAGCTCCTGAAACTGCCATTGCAGTTGCATTTGCTTCCCTTCCTTCATAACGACCACCTCTAATACCATCTCCACTGGTAAAACCTGCAGCGTTTAAACCATTCATTAAAGTTACAGAATAATTTAATCCAGGAATTTGTGTAATGTTACCATATAATCCAATACCTATTTCGCGCCAAGTAGAAGGAATAATGTAACGCTCAACAAAAGGGCGATCATTTCCATTAAAAGTAGTTGGTAAATGATTTTCATTGATAATACCGATACGAGGAATAAACAAACCCGTAGTTATGTAATGATTGTTATTGATATTGAACTTTAAGAACGCTTGCTCTAATGCTATTTCTCCGCCTGCTTCTCCGCCTGCTACTTTTGCGTCTTCTACTTCCAGCTCCGAAAAGAAGGATATTTTTTTACTGAATTTATGCCCAATAAATAAAATAACACGATCCACATTAGCTTCGCCCTGCTTGGTTTTTTCAGCGTATTTATACTTTACACTTCCATAACCCGAAATAGCAGTTGCTGATGAACTTGCTAATAATCCGGCTGCCAAAGAATCCTCTTTTGTTAAAATTTGAGCATTTGCAGTAAATATGCTTAACAAAGCTCCTGCTATAAGTAGTATTTTTTTCATACTGTTTTATTAAAACTAATTTAGACTAAATTTAAATAACAACACAAAAGTATACTCATCTAATGATTTGGGCAATACCTAAAAAGAGGTATATTAAAAAAACGGAAAACTGGAGGAGAATTTTATATATTATTAGGTAACGAATAAACAAGAAGGCTATAAACAATTTTTATAACTAATTCAGAGACTAGTTAAGTTTTAATCAGAATTATTTATATGCCGTACTTATGGGACTTAAAATATGTTTACTAATTGAAATTCTACTAAGATTTCGTCCCTCTGGGACTTTTTAAAACTCCGTTAGGAGCAAAAGTAATAGTGCACTTCTTAGTTGCTTTTACCTAATTTGGTTCATAAAAACTTATTTCATCAACTCTCCTAAAGCATTATCAAATAGCACTTTTGCTTCTGCAACCGTTCCAAACGATTCTTCATCAATTACTAACTCTTTTCTGGTTACATCACCTAAATATTCAAACTCGGCTCTGGAAGCCATCATTAAATCTATAAATTTATCTTCGTCCGATTTTTTAACCGATACAATAACACGACTTTGCGCTTCTCCAAACAAAAAGGCATCCTTACGGATCTCTTCATCGGAACCGATATTAAAACCTAAACCATTCACCATTGCGCTTTCCAATAAGGTAATAAATAAACCTCCATCAGCACAATCGTGAGCCGACTGAATAACTCGCTCCTTAATAACAGTTTTTACGGCTTTTTGTACTTCATACTCTTCATCCAAATTAAATGCAGGAGGTGGAGTATTCTTCACTTTATGGTAAGAGTATAAATATTCGGATGAAGAAATATCATCTTTAGAATATCCTATCAAATAAATAGAATCTCCCTCGTTCTTAAAGCCCAATGTCATTCGATTAGTTCTGTCCTTCAACACTCCTAGCATTCCAATAGTTGGTGTAGGAAAAACCGGACCTTCATACGACGATTGATTGTAAAAACTAACATTACCACCTGTTACAGGCGTTTCAAATTTGATACAAGCAGAACCCATGCCTTTGATGGCTCCAACAAATTGCCAGTATACTTCAGGGTTATAAGGGTTACCAAAATTCAAACAATTAGTGATTGCCGATGGCTCTCCTCCACTACATACAATGTTTCGCGCTGCTTCCGAAACAGCAATAGCACAACCAATTTCAGGGTCTGCATTTACATAACGAGCATTACAATCTATTTTTAAAGCAATAGCTTTGTTGGTTCCTTTAATGTTTACGATGGCTGCATCGGATGGCGCATTGGTGCTCATATTGGCTGCACCTACCATAGAATCGTATTGGTTATACACCCATTGTTTAGATGCTATATTTGGATGAGAAATTAAAAAATCAGCAACAGCTCTTAAATCGGCAGGCTCTTCAATATCTTCTATTTTAAACTTTTTGGATGCTGCATAATAAGCAGGTTCTTTATAGTCGCGGTGATAAACAGGAGCACCACCACCTAGCACAAGGTCATGCGCCGGAACATCTGCAACCAAATCCTCACCTACATAAAATTTAATATGTTTGGTATCGGTTACTACACCTATTTTAGCGCAGTTTAAATCCCATTTCTCAAATACTTTTTCTACTTCTTTTTCTCTCCCTTTTTTTACCACAATTAGCATACGCTCTTGCGATTCGGAAAGCAAAATTTCAAAGGGTTGCATATTTGCCTGACGGGTAGGAACTCTATCCAACCAAATATCCATACCATGCTCGCCTTTAGCACTCATTTCGGAAGTGGAACAGGTTATCCCTGCAGCTCCCATATCTTGCATACCAACAACGGCACCTGTTTTAATTACTTCCAATGTTGCTTCCAGCAATAGTTTTTCCTGAAAAGGATCTCCAACTTGCACAGCCGGTAAATCTTTTGCCGAATCTTCAGTTATATCTGCGGAAGCAAAGGTAGCTCCATGAATACCATCTTTTCCGGTTGCCGAACCTACAATGTATACAGGGTTTCCTACACCATAAGAAGTAGCTGAAACCGTTTCTCCCGCTTTTACAATACCTGCACTCATGGCATTTACCAAGGGGTTTACGTTGTAACAATCGTCAAAAAACACTTCTCCACCAACTGTTGGGATTCCAAAGGCATTACCATAATCGCCGATGCCTTTAACAACACCTTTTACCAACCACTTTGTTCTGTCCTGGGTAATATCTCCAAAACGTAAAGAATTTAACTGAGCTATCGGGCGGGCACCCATTGTAAAAATATCGCGATTAATACCTCCTACACCTGTTGCTGCTCCTTGGTATGGTTCCAATGCACTTGGGTGATTGTGTGATTCTATTTTAAAGGCACAACCCAATCCATCACCAATATCCACTAATCCTGCATTTTCTTCACCTGCTTCGGCAAGAATATATGGTCCTTTTTTAGGTAATTTTTTAAGCCATACAATTGAATTTTTATATGAACAATGCTCACTCCACATTACTGAAAAAATACTCAATTCCGTAAAATTAGGGGTACGCCCTAAAATCACCACTATTTTTTCAAATTCATCCGGTAACAAACCTAATTTTTTGGCTGTTTCAACTGTTGTTAATTGTTCTTGCGCTGTTGCTGACATATATTTTTAGTTAATAGTTAGTAGCAAATAGCGAATAGGGCTTTATTCATTTTACCATTCCCTATTTACTATTACCTGTTCGCTATTGGCTATTGCCTAATCGCTCCCGACAAAATTACGCAAAACCTACCGATTGGTCTAAATAAATTATTTTAAGTTTTCAACTTTATTGATTTACTATATTTGAGGAAAAATAACCTACTGCTTTACCATTGGAAATAATACTTAGCTTAGCTTATACTGCCTTTTTTATTTTCATCATTTGCAAGATGAACTTTTTTGCTTTGGAGGGTATTTCAAAACGAAGTTTAACTCTTATTTTTCTTCTTAAAATTGCTTGTGGAACAGCTTTATGGGCTATCTATACATTTTATTATACCAACAGAGCCACTGCCGACATCTATAAATATTTTGATGCCAGCAAAGTAATGTTTGATACTTTAAAAACCAACCCCATTCATTTTTTAAAAATGCTGAGCGGCATTGGCAATAATACTCCTGAATTTTTACCCTATTATGATAAAATGAATTATTGGTCTAGACAAATAGAAAGCAGCATTTACAACGATAGCCATACTATTATAAGATTTAACACTTTATTAAGATTTTTTTCTTTGGGCTATTATCATGTACACACTGTATTTATTTGTTTTTTTTCTTTAACAGGATTAACAGCCATTTATAAAACATTTTATCCTGTTTTAAAAGATAAAAAACATGAATTATTTACAGTCGTTTTTTTATTGCCATCCGTTCTCTTTTGGGGCTCAGGTGTGCTAAAAGAAGGCTTAATATTTTTCACACTTGGAATGTTTATTTATTTTTTCGGACAATTATTTAAAACAAAGGCAATTATAATATGCTTACTTGCCGGACTCTTACTTGCGCTTTCAAAATTTTATGTTTGGATAACTATTATGCCCGGACTATTATTTTTACTTTGGGTAAATAAAAGTTTGGGAATACATAAAGCTTTAAAATTTATAACCGTGTTTGCTCTTTTAGGATTTTTAGGATTGAACATCGATAAATTTACTTCCATTCAAAACCCACTGGTTACTTTATCGCAAAAACAAATTGAATTTAATAAACTTGCAAATGGAACTGTTACCGATGCATTTAACAAAGCTATCCCCGTTCCGGGAAGTGTAACTAAAATAAATACACTCGAACCAACTTTATCTTCTTTAATTGCAAACAGCCCAACCGCTTTCGTCAACACCCTATTTCGCCCATTTCCATGGGAGTTAAATTCGCCCATGATGTTGCTTGCCGGAATAGAGAATATACTCATCTTGCTATTTATTATTATCTGTATACTATTTATAAAACCGCTATCACAAATCCCTTGGGAATATGTATTGTTTTGTTTATCCTTTGTAGTTATTCAGTTTTTAATAATTGGCATTACCACTCCTATTATTGGTGCTATTGTACGATATAAAGTTCCTGCATTGCCTTTTTTATTAATCGCATTTTTATTAATTCTCGACAAAGAAAAAATTTTGAAAACAATTTATCGTATAAAAAAATAACCACATAGGCTCATAGGTAAAAGAAAAAATAAAGAAAAATAATTTTTCACACATACTAATCTATGTTTTATTGATTTATCGAGAATTATGTCAAACTTTAAATAATATAAAAACGATGCTTCTATGTGGTTTAATAATTTGTCAATAACAAAAAGCTTTTAAAATATTGAAATGAAATTCAGTTCTCTATTCAGAAAAAAGTTGGTACACGATATTTTAGCTGAGGTTGAAAAATCGGAGCTGGAAAATAAACAGGACAAACTTGGAAAACACCTTGGCGTTAGAGACCTTACAGCCTTTGGCATAGCAGCCATTGTTGGAGCAGGTATTTTTAGCACCATTGGTAAAGCTAGTACAGATGGCGGACCCGCAGTAATATTTTTATTTCTGTTTACAGCATTGGCATGTAGTTTTGCGGCATTTGCGTATGCCGAATTTGCATCCATGGTTCCTATTTCGGGCAGCGCTTACACGTATTCTTATGTTGCATTTGGGGAACTTATTGCCTGGATTATTGGCTGGGCACTCATAATGGAATATGCAGTTGGCAACATCACCGTTGCAATTTCATGGAGCGATTATTTTACAGGATTGTTAAATAGCGGAGGCATTCATTTACCGCAATGGGTGCAAATGGATTACCTATCGGCATCTAATGGATTTGAAAAAGCTACCACTTTGATGAAAAGCGGAAAAACAGTTGAGAGTTTAGATACCAATCTGCAAGCTGCTTACGCTACCTGGACAACAGCTCCTACTTTTGGAAATATTCATTTTGTAGCCGACTTACCAGCCTTATTCATTATCATTTTAATTACAGCATTGGTATATCGCGGGATACGTGAATCCAAAAATGCAACCAACCTTATGGTGGTTATTAAATTATGCATCGTATTATTAGTAATAGCTGTTGGTGTTTTTTATGTAGATACCGATAATTGGAATCCTTTTGCTCCCAATGGCATTGCGGGCATTTTAAAAGGAGTATCTGCTGTGTTTTTTGCTTATATTGGTTTTGATGCCATCTCCACAACAGCTGAAGAATGTAAAAACCCTCAACGCGATTTGCCGCGTGGCATGATGTGGGCTATTATTATTTGTACCATATTGTATGTTTTAATTGCACTGGTATTAACAGGCATGGTTAACTATACGCAACTGGACGTTGGTGATCCATTGGCATTTGTATTTGAAAAATTAAATTTAAAATGGATGTCGGGCATCATTGCTGTAAGTGCTTTAGTAGCAATGGCAAGTGTTTTACTTGTTTTTCAATTGGGGCAACCCCGCATTTGGATGAGCATGAGCAGAGATGGTTTATTACCCAAACAATTTTCAAAGATTCATCCAAAATTTAAAACGCCATGCTTTGCAACCGTTGTAACGGGATTTGTTGTTGCCATACCTGCCTTTTTCATGAACCTTACAATGGTTACAGACCTTTGCAGCATAGGTACTTTATTTGCTTTTGTATTGGTATGTGCAGGAGTGTTAACTCTTCAGAACAATCCCAATATTCCGCGAGGAAAATTTAAAACACCCTATATCAACTCTAAATACATTATGCCTGCGTTGTTTGTCTTTGCTGTTATTATTTCGTTTACTTACAACAAACAAAATACTCTTGCGTTTATTTTTAATGGCAATGAAATAAATGAACCAATTAAATTTTTATTTATCCATAAAATACCTATGTGGATATTTATCATTTCCTCATTTTTATTAAGCATTTGGGCATTTCGCAAAAACTTATCCTTGATACCTATGCTAGGTTTGATTAGCTGCCTTTATATGATGGCAGAATTGGGAATAGCTAACTGGATAGGTTTTGGAATCTGGTTATTAATAGGTCTTTTCATCTACTTTGGTTATAGCCGGAAAAGGAGTAAATTAAACCAGACAAGGGATTAAAAACAAATGTTTATTTTTACACAAAATTAACTTTACCAAATAAAATTAAAAAATAATTTATGATTGTATTTATTACAGGAGCAACTTCAGGTTTGGGTAAAGCTACAGCAGAGTTATTTGCAAAAAATGGTTACAACATCGTTATAACAGGCAGAAGAAAAGAGCGTTTGGATGAATTATCCGCACATTTAATATCCACCTATAAAGTGGAAGTGCTTTCCTTAAACTTTGATGTCAGAAAATTAACAGAAGTAGAAAGTGCTGTTAACTCGCTAAGTGCTGACTGGAAAAAGATAAATATATTGGTTAATAATGCCGGATTGGCTGTTGGATTAGGTCCAATTAATGAAGGGGTGATAGACGATTGGGAACGAATGATAGATACCAACATAAAAGGATTGTTGTACATGACCCGTTACCTTTCCCCCATTATGATTGAAAATGGATATGGACATATAGTAAATATTGGTTCCATTGCTGGTAA
>CANFLQ010000093.1 GCA_947447995.1 Bacteroidota bacterium
ATTGCCAGCAAAATGTGTAAACGACAGTATTTTTATAAATATAAGCAGAGTAAATTCAATACCTGTGGCTGTTAAGGATGCTATTACAATAAATGAAGATAATTCAGGAACAATAATCGTAACAGCTAATGATACTGATACCGATGGAACAGTTGATGCAACTACTGTAGATTTGGATACGTTAACCGCTGGCATACAAACTACTATAACTAAGCCAGAAGGTGTTTGGACAGTAAATGCTAGTGGAGTTGTAACGTTTACTCCTGCATCTAATTACAACGGAACGGCTGTTATTTATTATACAGTAAAAGATAATGATGGAGTAATATCTAATGCAGTTGGAATTACAATAACGATAACGCCTGTAAATGATTCCCCAATTATTGATAATGAAATTGTTACTACTCCTGAAAATACAACTGTTTCAAGAGATTTAACAGACGCTGGAGATAGCGATCCTGATGGTAATTTAATTGTAAATACAACGCCAATAAAAAATCCAAAACATGGAAGTATTGTAATTGCTACTAATGGAAATTACACGTATACTCCAAATGCAAATTACAACGGTTTAGATACCATAATTGTACAAATATGTGATGATGGTAGTCCACTACCAGCTAAATGTATGAATGATAGTATTTTTATGAATATAAGTTCGGTAAATACACCACCCATAGCTGTAAATGATTTTAAGGTAATAAATGAAGATACCCCAATTAGTTTTATAGTAACAAATAACGATACCGATATTGATGGGATAGTGGATATTACTTCAGTTGATTTAGATACACTTATTGCAGGTATTCAAAATACTTTTTCAACTATTAATGGTGTTTGGAAAGTGAATTCAAGTGGTATTTTAACCTTTACCCCTGTTCCTAATTATAACGGAATAGCAGTAATATACTATACAGTAAATGATAACAACGGATCTATTTCCAATATTGGAAAAGTTGAAATATCAGTTACTCCTGTTAATGATGCACCAGTGGTGGATAATGAATATATCGCAATTGCAGAAAACACTAAAACAACAAAAGATTTAACGGATATTGGAGATAGTGATATAGACGGTAATTTAATTGTAAATACAATACCAATTAAAGATGCCAGCCATGGTAAAATTAGTATTAATAGTGATGGAACGTATACCTATACTCCTGATATTAATTATGTTGGTTTAGATCAGGTAATTGTAAAAATATGTGATGATGGTACTCCATTACCAGCTTTATGTATTAACGACACTATTTTTATTGACATTAAAAGTTGTGACATTAAAAGTGTTTTATTGGATTGTGATGCAGATGGTTTACCAAACGGAGATGAAATATCTTTAGGTACAAATCCAAATGATCCAGATACTGATGGCGATGGAGTAACCGATGGTAAGGAATCACTTGATGGTACAGTACCTACAAATGGGTGTGATTATAATTTTAATAGCATTACTCAAGTAACCAATATTGTATGGAATTTTGCTGATTGTGATGGAGATGGGGTTTCCAATAAAAAAGAAATGAATGATGGTACAAATCCTAAAGATGTTTGTAGTTATTTGAAGTTAAGTGTGGCTCTTACCCCTACAGTAAATTGGGAAACAGTTGATTGTGATGGTGATGGAGTAATAAATAAAACTGAATTAGCAGACGGAACTAATCCTAATGACGTTTGTTCTTACAATAAAACAAGTATCACTGTTAAAAAAACAAATGCCTGGTCAATTGCAGATTGTGATAAAGATGGATTACCAAATGGAACAGAAATTACTTTAGGTGGTGATCCTGAAAATCCAGATACTGATGGAGATGGTGTGCCAGATGGTAAGGAATTTACAGATGGTACTTCTGTTACTTCTGGTTGTGATTATATTGTAACAAGTGCTTCATTGGTTAGGTCTACTGTTTGGGAAGCATTGGATTGCGATGGAGATGGTGTAACAAATAAAATTGAATTAACCGATGCAACAAATCCAAAAGACGAATGTTCATATACTATTTTGAGTATTACTCTTGCACAATCTGGTAAGTGGTTAACAGCAGATTGTGATAATGATGGCTTGCCAAATAATACAGAAATTACTTTAGGTGGTAATCCTAAAAATGCCGACACCGATGGCGATGGCGTACCAGATGGCAAAGAGTCAATAGATAAAACATCAATTACAGATGGCTGTTCTTATAAATCGGGTAGTGTTACTCTTATTCAATCTACTGCTTGGGGATTACTTGATTGCGATGGCGATGGAGTACCAAATAATACAGAGGTAACAGATGGAACTAGTCCAATTGACGGGTGTATTTATAATATATCGCGAAATAAATTAAACCCATCCGCAACTTTTTTAAATTCAGATTGTGATAATGATGGAATTCCTTATAAAACAGAAGTAATTTTAGGCACAATTCCTGAAAATTCAGATACAGATGGTGATGGTGTTCCCGATGGAAAAGAAATTGCTGATAATACAAATCCTTTAGAACCTTGTGGTTATAATTTGTTGAGCGTTGTGCAGGTTCAAGGTGCTGCATGGGATACATTAGATTGTGATGGTGATGGGGTAATCAATAAAACGGAATTAATTAATAATACCGACCCTAAAAACGCATGTGTATTTAATAAGGAAAATATAACACGCTCCAAAACTAAATATTGTGCCCCTAAAATACCCGAAGGCTTTTCGCCAAATGGAGACGGTGTGAATGATTTATTTGAGATTACAAACATAGAGGCATATCCAAATAATACACTTAGTATATTTAATAGATGGGGAAATATAGTTTACAAGGCACATCCTTATGCTAACCAATGGAATGGAGATTCCGAAAACAGTGGAATTTCAATAGGTGGAAAAGATTTACCAACTGGAGTCTATTTTTATATTATGGATTTAGGCGATGGAGCTGAGGTAATTAAAGGAAACATTTATTTAAACAGATAAAATTTTAAGAAGATAAAATTAAAATGAAAAAGATAATTACTTTTAAAATAGGAATTTTTGTACTGCTTGGAATAACAGGCAAGTCCATTTTTGCCCAACAGGATGCAATGTATACTCATTATATGTATAACACGCTTGCTGTAAATCCAGCTTATGCAGGTACAAGGGATGCGTTAACTGTTACTGCATTAAACCGTTCGCAATGGGTAGGTTTTGATGGGGCTCCTAATACGCAAACGTTAACCATACATACACCATTTAAAAGAAAAAACATTGGACTAGGATTATCATTGATAAATGATAAAATAGGTCCAATTAGGACAACTTCTTTTTATGGAGATTTTGCATACATCATTAAAATAAATGATAAATCTAAGCTGTCCTTAGGTTTAAAAGGTGGGGCAAGTTTATTTCAAGCAAATTTAAGTTCGTTAGATTTGAATAGTCAAAATGATGTAACATTTCAAAACAATACCTTGAGTAAGTTATTGCCAAATTTTGGTTTTGGAATGTACTATTATAGAAAACAATTTTATGCTGGAATATCTTCCCCTAAATTATTACAAAATAATTTAAAAATTAAATCAAGTTCAATGGTAATGAAACCAGAACAAAAACACTATTTTTTTATAATAGGTAGTGTTTTTAAATTAGCTAAAAAATTAGATTTTAAACCAACAGCATTAGTTAAAGTTACAGAATCGGCTCCTATAGAAGTAGATTTTACAGGAACATTTGTGCTGAATAAAAAGTTATTATTAGGAGCAACATACAGAACCGGAGACGCATTAGCAGCTTTATTAGGATTTCAAATCAATAATCAATTTATGATAGGATATTCCTACGATTGGTCTTACGGTTTAAAAACATCTAAGTATAATGGAGGCAGTCATGAAATTATGTTTAGATACGACTTCTCATTTAAAGATAAAGAAAAAGTGTCATCACCAAGATATTTCTAATTTTTTAATCCTAGCACCTACATAATTATGATTACCATAAAACATTATTTTACAATTTCTATTGTTTTTTTATTTTCAATTCAAGCATTTTCTCAAAAATCGGCTAACGAAATTAAAGGAGATAAATACTATTCTTTTTATGCTTTTGATAATGCGATTGAAAAATACAATAATACCCAAGGTTTAACTTTAGAAGGGCAGAGAAGACTGGCTGAATCGTATAGAAACATTGGAAAATATGCCGAATCAGAAGTAGCTTATTCTCATTTTGTACTAGTTCAAGGAACTATAGCGGAAGATTATTATAATTATTCCTGTGTATTAAAAATGAATGGCAAGTATGACGAAGCAATTAAATGGATGAATAAATTTAAGGATTTAAAACCGAATGATTTACGTGTCCAAGATTTTTCGTCGGACAAAGCGGTAATAAGTAAATTACTTACGGATGAAAAAAGATACAAAATTGTAAATCTTGATTTGAATTCAGATGAAGATGATTTTGGAACAGCTTATTATAATAATAAAATTATTTTCGCATCCAGCCGTGAAGGTGTTAAGCTTGTAAGCAGAAAATATAATTGGAATAGAAAAGCTTTTTTAGATATTTATAGTGCAGATACGGCAAAAGGACAATTAAATAATATTGGTTATTTTAATAAAAGATTAAATAAAAAATTTCACGAAGGACCAGCTTCCTATTCTCAAACTGCAAAATGTTTTGCTTATACCCAAAATAATTATAAAGGTAAAAGTAAAGAGGGAGATAGAAAACTTCAAATTTTCTTTAGAACTTTCATGAATGATAAATGGCAAACCGAAGTTCCTTTTTATTTAAACAGTAATGAGTATTCGGTTGGACATCCTTGGCTTTCTAAGGATGGATTAACGATGTATTTTTCAAGCGATATGCCTGGTGGATATGGAGGTGTTGATTTATATAAAACAACAAAAGATAAATTAGGTAATTGGGGCCCTGCAATAAACTTGGGATCAAATATAAATACCGAAGGAAATGAATTATTCCCGTTTTTTGAAGAAAGTAACAAAATTTTATTTTTTGCTTCAAATGGTCATCAAGGCTTAGGAGGGTTGGATATATTTATGTCAGTTGCCAATGATGATAATTTTGGTAGAGTAGCTAACTTAGGAACACCTATAAATACACAATTTGACGACTTTTCTCTTATCATTAACCCTGAAATGAAAAACGGATATTTTTCAAGCAACAGAGTAGAGGGAAAAGGTGGTGATGATATTTATTCGTTTGAATGTTTAAAATCTTTTGTTTCTCAAAAAATAGTTAAAGGTATTGCTAAAAATAGCAAAGGCGAAGTTGTGCCAAATACCTTGGTTAAATTAGTAGATAAAAATAATATTGAAAAAGGACAATTAACTACCAATACCGATGGTAAATATTCTTTTGATGTTGATAATAAAGAACAATATAAATTAAAAGGAACAAAAGAAGGTTTTGATGGTTCCGAAAATCCTATTAATACAGAAGGTGAAAAAGATATTATTTATTCAGATTTACTACTTAATAAATTATCTGATTTAAGTTTATGTTACACCATTGTTGATAAAACATCAGCACAACCGCTTGAAGGGGTAAAAGTTAAAGTAATTAATAATTTAACTTCAAAATCCGATACACTTATATCAACATCTTCTGGTGAAGTTAAAAAGGCATTGCTGGAAAATAAAATTAAGGATAATATTAGCTATAATATTAGTTTAAGTAAGGATGGTTATTTGTCTAAAACCGTAACTTACAATCAATTGCTTGAAAATAATGGTATTTATAAATTAACAATACCTTTAGATAAAATAGATGTAGGCTTAGATTTGGCTAAACTTATTGATATTAAACCTATTTATTTTGATTTAGGTAAATCCAATATCAGAAAAGATGCTGCAATAGAACTCAATAAAATTGTGAAAGTAATGAATGAAAACCCCAACATGGTTGTAGAACTAGGTTCTCATACCGATTGCAGGGGAGCTGTTGCATCTAATGAAAATTTGTCAAATAAAAGAGCCTTGTCATCAGCAGAATATATTAAAAAAGGTATTACAAATCCAGAAAGAATTCAGGGTAAAGGATACGGCGAATCTCGTTTAAAAAACGCGTGTGCTTGTGAAGGTGAAATAAAATCAACTTGTTCTGAAATTGAGCATCAACAAAATAGAAGAACAGAATTTGTAATTATTAAAATAGAATAATAAAAAATAAATTGGACAATACCATGAGTTGTTATGTTATTAGCACCCTTACTTACCTGTTGAAATATAAGCGATAGTTTTACCAGTAAATAATTTGAATAAATAAAAACGGCCATTGAAATTTATCAATGGCCGTTTTTATTTATGGGAATTTTCAATTAAAACGGTAAATCGTCGCCTTCGGATGCTGCTGTAAATGTTTCCGAAACATTTTCCATTTTATTAGCCGAAGCTCCTGCGCCCGCATTTGCACCACCTTCTATACGCCAAGCTTCAAGTGTGTTAAAATATTTTATTTCGCCTTGCGGACTAGTCCACTCGCGACCACGAAGATTAAAATGTACTTTTATTTCTGACCCCACCGCATAATTATCTATCAAATTTGTTTTATCCTGAGTCAATTGAAATGAAATGTGTTGAGGATATTGTGATGAATTATCTGTAAGTACAAAATCTCTTTTTTTAAATTTTTCTGATACTTGTTGCGCCTCGCTTTTTACTTTTAAAATTCCCGTGATGTCCATTTTTTTGTTTTTTTATATTATTGAATTAATTAATTATACAACCTTTATTTTCTAACTTCTGTCTTCTACATTCTATCTTCTATCTTCTCACTTAACAAAACCAGCCAAGCCTCCTCTACTTTACCATTATTTAATAAGCCTTTTGCTACATAATGGAAATGATCTTCGATACTCACAATATCTATATTATAAACTTCAAACGCTTTATCTATTCCTCCCGACCTTTTAAATTCAAGAATTTCATCGGAAGTAGGCAGTTTTTCTACATTTCCCAATTGCCCCAAATTATTTCCTGTCAGCACATTTGAGTTGCGAATATACTCAGGAATTTGATCAATTCCAATACCTATTTTTGATGTAGGTTTACTTACTTCAAATAATGCACTTCCACTTGTTCTACTATACCAATTAGCACCCAACCGAGCTACGAGATCAATCTTATTCGGATCGATACGATGATGAACGTCCAATACATCTTTACGAAGGTGAAACATAAGCACTTCACAAATAACCAAATTACCAGCTCCTGCTTCTTTACCAAGTTCAATAATGTCAATGACCTTGCATTCCATCTGAGCAGGAGACTCTTTTACCCTAAATGGCTTTACCATTTCCGATTTAATTGGGGTAAATCCAGCCTTAGTAAATTCATTTACACCTTTAGGATATTCAATTCCTGCCAATGACATTTGATGTACCATATTGTAATTTACCATATTAATAACCACTTCCGGCACTTCTAAAATATTTTCAAGCGTGTTTTTTGATTTTGCATCTTGTCCGCTACGAGCAGGGGAAAACACCAATATAGGTGGATTGGCGCTAAACACATTAAAAAAACTAAATGGTGCTAAATTGGGATTGCCATCTTTATCCATAGTACTGGCAAAAGCTATTGGACGCGGCGCCACAGCTCCTACCAAATAATTGTAGAACTCTTTGGTTGAAACTTTTTTAGGATCGATTGTGAGCATTGATTTGTTTTTCTTACCACTAAGTCACTAAGAACACAAAGGTTCACTTAGGATACTTTATAGAATGACGAACAGCGAATATTTTATTTGTAATTTACCTTAGTGTTTTCTTAATGTTTTTAGTGCCTTAGTGGTTATTTTTTCTTTATTTCACCACAGCAGCACTCATTAAAAACTCTTTCAACTGATCAAAATGAGGTTTAATTTTTATACTTTTTTTCTCCAGTTTAAAAAGATATTCCATTGATTTAGGAATTTCAACATTTTCATTGATAATTTTTTTCACTACATCATCAAATTTTACAGGATGAGCCGTTTCTAAAATGATCCCTTTCTTATTTGGATATTTTTTTAAGTATTGTTGAAATCCATAATAAGCAACTGCTCCATGCGGTTCCAATAAATACTTCTCTGTTTTATACACTTCTTTTATTGTTTCGGCGGTCAATTCATCACTCACCGAACAATTACTGATTACCTCTTTAATTTTGTCATGATTATTCCCGAATAATTCCAACAATCGGATCAAATTACTTGGATTGCCCACATCCATTGCATTAGAAATAGTTGGCACAGCCGTTTTAGGAACAAGTTTTTCTGTTTCTATATAATTGGTAAATATATCATTGGCATTGCAAGCAGCAACAAAGTGGTTAATAGGAGCACCTGCAACATAAGCTACTAAACCGGCACAAATATTCCCAAAATTACCACTGGGCACACTAATTACTGGCCGTGTTGATTCTTTCCATTGTTGCAATGCATAAAAATAATAGAACTGTTGCGGCAACCAACGTGCTACATTAATTGAGTTTGCAGAAGTCAGTGATAATTGTTTATTTAATGTTTCATCTGCAAAAGCTTGTTTCACCATTGTTTGACAATCGTCAAACGTGCCTTGCACCTCTAAAGCCGTTATATTTTTACCAAGCGTGGTTAATTGCAATTCCTGAATTTTACTAACCTTTCCGGAAGGGTATAAAATAACTACATCAACACCTTCTACTCCTAAAAAACCATTGGCTACGGCACTTCCTGTATCACCCGAAGTAGCAACCAATACTGTTGCTTTTTTGTCGCTTCCTTTTGAGAAATAGCCCAAACAACGACTCATAAATCTTGCGCCAACATCTTTAAATGCCAATGTTGGACCGTGAAACAATTCCAAAGAATAGGTAGAATCATTTATCTTTTTTAAGGGGAAATCAAAATTAACGGTTTCATCGCAAATTCTTCTCAATTCTGCTTCAGGTATGGTATCACCTACAAAGGGAGCTATTACTTCATAAGCAATTTCCCCTTTCGATTTACTTTTAAATGTTTTTAAAAATTCCTCCGAAAGTTGCGGAATTCGTTCCGGGAAATATAAGCCCTTGTCCGGCGCTTGTCCTGTAATTGCTGCTTCTCTAAAATTAACCGAAGGAGATTTTTTATTTAGACTGTAAAATAACATTTAAAAAAAGTTTAAAGTTTAAAGTTTGAAAGTCGTTTTCCTAACCAACTTTCTATTAACTATCTATTGCACCTTAACACCCCTGTTACTTATTGTAGTAACGTGCGTATTAAAATCAATATTTATATTTTTGTATACATTGGAAATGGCTTTTTCAATTGTCTTTGCCGTTTTTTCATCTTTACTTAAAAAAAATACGGAGGGTCCCGAACCAGATATTCCACCGCCTAAGGCACCTGCTTCCATACTTTTTTGTTTAATCTCATCAAAGTGAGGAATCAAAATACTTCTGACAGGCTCTACAATTACATCAACCAATGATCTTCCGATAAGGTCATAATCACTTTTCATTAACCCTGCAATTAAGCCTGCAATGTTACCCCATTGAATAATGGCATCTTTCAACAAAATTTGTTTCTTCAAAATTTGTCGAGCCTCCGAAGTTTTCACTTCAATTTGAGGATGAACAATGGTAACATATAAAGTTGGCGATGGTATAGAAATAATGTCTAATGGAGTAGTGGAGCGTATTAATGTAATTCCACCATAAATGCAAGGAGCAATGTTATCAGCATGTTTTGAACCTGAGGCAACTGCTTCTCCGCACAAAGCAAATTCAACCAATTCCTGATTACTAAACCGATTGTTTAACAAATGATTTGCTCCTACTACAGCTCCAGCAGCACTTGCAGCGCTAGAGCCTATTCCACTTCCCGGCTTAATTATTTTAGTGCTTTCAACAATAAATCCAATATTTTCGGGAACCGCTTCTAATAAGGCAAGCAAAGCTGCACCTATTACATTTTTATCTGGCTGAGTTGGTAAATTATAATCATCTTTATTGATAATGGTAACACCTTTTTTATTTGTTTTACGGATCAACATTTTATCAAACAACCCGTCAAGTGCAAACCCAAGTATATCAAACCCACAAACTACATTGGCAACAGTTGCTGGGGCAAAAACTGTTATTTCATTTTTATTTAAAGCAGACATTCTAATTAATAATTGTGATGATGTAAATTATTTTTTTGTTTCAAAATAAGATTAAACCCTTGCAGCTCTGATAATATCTGCAAATATTCCGGATGCCGTAACATCGGCCCCGGCTCCTGCTCCTTTAATAACCAATGGTTGTTGAGAGTAGCGGTTGGTGAAAAACAATACTACGTTATCTTTTCCATAAAGGTGATATAAATCCTGCTCTTTGTTGATGTGTTGCAAACCTACAGATGCTTTACCTTTTTCAAGAGTAGCAACAAATTTTAATTTACAATCTTCTTTAGCAGCTTTGTCGTATAATGCTTTGAAGTGGGCTTCGTGTTTTACTAGTTCTTTGTAAAAGTCTTTCACATCACCTTTCATACACGATGCAGGTAAAAATGACGTATTGGCAATATCGTCCATTTCCATTTTGTAACCCGCTTCACGAGCTAAAATTAAAATCTTACGCATTACATCTTTTCCACTTAAATCTAAACGCGGATCTGGTTCTGTAAATCCTTCGTCTTGCGCATTTTGAACAATCTCGGCAAATGGTTTTTTGCCATCGTAATTATTAAATACATAATTAAGCGTTCCCGATAAAACAGCTTGTATCTTATTTACTTTATCTCCACTGCGAATAAAATCATTTAATGTTCCGATGATTGGCAACGCTGCACCTACATTGGTTTCATACAAAAATGACGCATTGTATTCGCGAGCATATTCTTTCAGTTGTTTGTAATCTCC
>CANFLQ010000094.1 GCA_947447995.1 Bacteroidota bacterium
AAAATTGGGATTACTCCCGAGGCTTGTTCTACCTGGTTTTTGCCACGTATTGTTGGTATTTCTACAGCTTTGGAATGGGTGTATACAGGCGAAATTTTAAATGCAGAAGCAGCATTAAAAGCAAACTATGTAAAAGCGGTTTATCCGGCCGATCAGCTATTGGAAGAAGCCTATAAAATTGCACGTAAAATTGCAAAACACAGTCCGGTGGCCATTGCGCTTGCGCGACAAATGATGTACCGCAACTCTGCACAAAACCACCCTATTGAAGCCCATAAAGTGGATTCTCTTGCCATTTATTATACCAGTATTGGCGATGGTAAAGAAGGTGTGAAATCGTTTTTAGAAAAACGTAATCCTGAGTTCAGCAAACAAGCATCAACCGATATGCCCGAATTTTACCCGTGGTGGTAAAATTCTATTTATTATTGTAAGCAGTCATGGTACGTTGCAAACCAATGGTAGCAAAAGCTTGCACCATTTCGGTTGCTAGTTTAATTCGGGGTTCTAATAATTTTTCTTCTTCGGGTTTCCATTTGCCCAAAACAAAATCTACTTGTCGGCCTTTTGAAAATTCGCTACCTACACCAAATCGCAAACGTGCATATTCAGCTGTATTCAGCGTTTCCTGAATGTTTTTTAAACCGTTATGTCCGCCATCGCTGCCTTTGCCTTTCATGCGCAAAGTGCCTAGTGGCAGGGCAATATCATCGGTTATAACCAATACATTTTCAAGAGAAATTTTTTCGGCTTGCATCCAGTAATTTACTGCTTTACCGCTTAAATTCATGTAAGTGGAAGGCTTTACTAAAATAAGTGTTTTGCCTTTGTACTTGAGTTGAGCAACAGCGGCAAGCCTATCGGTAGAAAAGGAAATATTATTTTCTTTTGCAATAGTATCGAGTACTGTAAATCCAATATTGTGGCGGGTATTGGCGTATTCTTCACCAATATTACCTAAACCTACAATTAAAAATTTGCTCATTGTTCCACACAAATTATATTGTTATTTCCGACACGAATTTCACGAATTTTCACTTTAAAATTGGTGCCAGTTTATCAGTAACAAAAATTGGGTGAAACCTTGCGGTATCACCCAATCTAAATAAACGTTATTTTAATTATTTTTTAGCAGGTGCTTTTGCTGCTGCTTTTACTGGAGCTGCTCCGCCTTTTGCTGCTGCTCCACCCGCTGCTGCTGCTGCTTTTACTTCTTCAGCTGCTGCTGCACGCGTAGTTTCAACACTTACTATGGTAACGTTAGCTGCGTTCAACAATGTTAAACCTTCTAGTGTGATATCAGATACTCTAACTGAACTACCAATTTCCATTTTATCAATAGCAATAGTAATTTCGTCTGGCATTTTATCAACCGCACCTTTTACTTTCATTGTTTTTAATTTTTTAACCAATTTACCACCGTTTCTAACTCCTGGCGATGTTCCAGTTGTTCTAACAGGAATATTCATTGTAACTGGTTTGCCTGCTGCAATTTCTAAAAAATCAACGTGAAGTAAATTTTCGGAAATTTTGTGAAATTGTGCTTCTTGTAAAATAGCATTGTATTTTTTACCACCAATGTTAAGATCTACAGTGTGTACATTAGGCGTGTAAATAAGGTTTTTAAATTCTGTTTCAAGTGCTGTAAAATGTACTTGTTCTTTACCTCCATAAAGTACACATGGAACTTGCTTAGCATTTCTCAATGCCTTTGCATCTTTTTTCCCTACGTTCGCACGTGGCGAACCGCTAATAGATACTGATTTCATATTTTTTGTTTTTTTGTTTTTATTTTGATCGTTGCACCAACCGATCAAATTTTATAAATTATTTTGGTACAATATTTTTAATTCTTTTTTCAATAAATTTTGTGTTTAACACACAAAATTAGGGCTAATAGATTCAAATGTATGAACGCTATGTAAAACCTTAGCAAACAAGTCCGAAACGGATAAAACTTTTATCTTATCACTTTCTCTTTTCAAAGGAATGGTATCGGTAACTATCAATTCGGTTAATCCCGAATTTTCAATTGTTTCATACGCTTTGCCAGATAGAATTGCATGTGTACAAATTGCTCTAACACTATTTGCGCCGCGCTCCATCATCATATCGGCAGCTTTGGCAAGTGTTCCGCCGGTATCAATCAAATCGTCCACCAACATAATATCGCGCCCTTCTACTTCGCCCATTACCGTCATGGTATCCACCACATTGGCTTTTGAACGTTGTTTGTAACAAATAACAATTTCCGATTTTAAATATTTAGCATACGCATTTGCTCTTTTTGATCCACCCATATCTGGTGCTGCTATTGCCAAATTAGGCAAATTAAGGCTTTGGATATAGGGTAAAAATATAGATGATCCGTAAAGATGATCTACCGGAACATCAAAAAATCCTTGTATTTGATCGGCATGCAAATCCATAGTAATGATACGTGTTGCACCAGCAGCCGATAATAAATTAGCTACTAATTTTGCTCCAATAGCTACACGTGGTTTGTCTTTTCTATCCTGACGGGCAAAACCAAAATAAGGCATTACAGCAATGATTTGACTTGCAGAAGCGCGCTTTGCAGCGTCAATCATCAATAAAAGTTCAAATAAATTATCGGATGGCGGAAATGTAGATTGTACAATAACTACATCGCTTCCACGAACGGTTTCTTCGTACGAAGGTTGAAACTCGCCATCGCTAAAGCGATACAATGCAACATTACCTAAATCTTGCCCATAACTTTTAGCTATTTTTTCTGCTAAATAGCGGGACGAAGTGCCTGTAAATATTTTAACTTGTTTGCTCATTGCCTTTTTTTTAAGGGTCACAAATATACGTAAAAATGGGGCGCAGGCAAAAGAATTTTAGTGATTGAGTGATTATTTTTTGTCAAATCCAAAACAAATGAATAGTTTTGCATCCCGCTTACAAAAAACAGCTTGTATAGGTGGCGGGCTCGATAGCTATCGGGAAATTAAATGCCCAGGTGGCGGAATTGGTAGACGCGCTGGTCTCAAACACCTGTGGGAAACCGTACCGGTTCGACTCCGGTCCTGGGTACAATGCCTGAAAGCTTCCAAGTTTCAGGTGTTAAACTTCAACCTCAATTCGCAAGAGTTGGGGTTTTTGTTTTTTTAGATATGTCTTCTTCTTATAGCATCCTTAGTGAGATTATGAATATTTTATTACGCTCCCTAAAAGCGCTATTTTTATTATCTGAATAAAATTTTAATCAACTCTACTTAAAAATAGTTTTTAAAACTAAATACCACTATATTTGTTTAATCTTTTTAAACAAATATTAAACAAAAAAAGTGTGCTTCATACAATTAAAACATTGAAAAAATGTATGCTGAACAAATTGTTGAATATTGTATTACACCCATTTTTTGGTTTAAAAATACACTGGGTAACTGAAATAACGCATGTTGAATATTTACATTATTTTTTAGATGAGCCACGTTTTGGCAATTATACTTTATGGCATTGTAAGCATTTTTTAAAAAAAATAAGAACACATGTTATTAGACAAAATTAAAGAGGCAAAAAAAATAGTATGCCCTAACCAAATTAATAGAATTATAGAAATGGCTTGGGAAGATAGAACACCTTTTGATGCCATAAAATTTCAGTTTGGATTGTCCGAGGCAGAGGTAAAAATATTAATGAAAAAAAAATTAAAATTTAGTAGCTATAAACTATGGCGCAAACAAGTTGAAAATTGTAAAACAAAACACGCTGCCAAACGCTTAAATGATATTAATAAATTCAAAAGTAATTTACAACGCAACATTACAAAAAATAAAATTTCAAAACGATAATAATGCAAACATTTCTATTAGCTGGCGCATCAAGTGCTATGGCACAATGCACAGCAAAATATTTACAAGAAAAAGGACATAAGGTAATTGGTATAAGCACCAAACCCTGTGTTTATAATTACGATTTTTTTTATCAAATTGAAAATTACACCTTTGAAAATTTTCCAGCTATTGATGGCGATATACATGGCATTGTTTATTTTCCTGGTACAATCAATTTAAAGCCATTTAAGCGTATTACAGCAGCCGAATTCACAGCCGATTTAAATATTAATACATTAGGTGCAGTGGCGTTTACGCAAGCCTATTTGAATAACATCAAAAAAGTAAATTCAGCTTCCATTGTATTTATTAGTAGTGTTGCTGTTAGTACAGGCTTGCCATTTCACGCATCAATATCCATGGCAAAAGGCGCACTCGAAGGTTTAACTAGGGCTTTAGCAGCCGAGTTGGCTCCTACTATTCGTGTAAATTGTGTTGCACCATCATTAGTAAATACGCCTTTAAGTGATAAATTTATAAATACTCCCGAAAAATTAGATGTTATGCAAAACCGTAATCCTTTGCGTAAAATAGGCCAAGCAGCCGATGTAGCTAATGCCATTGTGTTTTTATTAAGTAATGAATCAAACTGGATAAGCGGACAAACCATAGCTATTGATGGAGGAATGAATAATTTAAAAAATGGATAATTGTATGCAAACATATTTTTCTTATACAAATATTATGGAAATGGAACAACGCCAACGTGCCGTTTTTATAAATAGTTTAAGTGGTTTTAAAAGCGTGTGTTTAATTGGCACAAAAAATAAAACCAATAAAACTAATTTGGCTATTTTTAATTCATTGGTGCACATTGGTGCACATCCTCCATTAATAGGCTTTATAGTACGTCCCAACTCGGTTGAAAGACACACATTAACCAATATTATAGAAACGGGTTATTACACCATAAATCACATTAACGAACATATTTACAAACAAGCGCATCAAACATCGGCACGATACCCGCAAAACGTTTCAGAATTTAATTCGACTGGATTAAAAGAAGAATATCAAGATTGTTTTTATGCACCGTATGTTTTAGAGTCTCACATTAAATTAGGTGTAGTTTTTAAAGAAAAAATAGATTTTACTATCAATAAAACTATTTTTATAATTGGCGAAATTAAACATATATATCTGCCAACTAATTGCTTGGGTAGCGATGGATTTGTTGATTTAGAAATCGGAAACACTATTACATGTAGTGGTTTAGATAGCTATCATAAAACACAACGATTACAACGATTAAGTTATGCCAAACCCGATAAATAAATAAAAATAATGTATTAAAAATAATGAGTATGCAGGAAATAAATGTGGTATGGTTTAAACGCGATTTGCGCTTTACCGACCATGCGCCTTTATATACAGCACAACAAAAATTATTACCTATTTTACTTATTTATTGTTTTGAACCTTCTTTAATGGCTCATTATGATAGCGATGTAAGGCATTGGCGTTTTGTTTATGAATCCTTGCAAGAAATGCAAGAAAAACTTAAAAATATAAATGCACAGTTGTATATTTTTAATAACGAAGTAAAAAATATATTTGACGAACTTATTAAGCATTATAAAATAAACACTGTTTTTTCACATCAAGAAATTGGCAATAAAATAAGTTTTGATAGAGATGTAAGCTTGCAACTATTTTTTAAGGCAAATACCATTACATGGAAAGAATATCAAACTAACGGCGTTATTCGTAAATTAAAAAACAGAGCTAAATGGAATGACCGTTGGCAACAAAAAATGACTGAAACACCAAAGCTGGTAGACGAAAAAAAATGGAATATTTTATACTTAAACGAAAAAATATATACGTATTTAAAAGGCAACGCATTAAGTGAAAACATAACAACACATAACAAAAACTTTCAACATGGCGGCGAATATTGGGCTTGGCGTTACATGGATAGTTTTATAAAAAAACGCTATGTAAATTACAGTAAACACATTTCAAAACCTAGTTTAAGCAGAAAAGGATGCAGTCGTTTATCACCGTATTTAGCTTATGGTAATATAAGTATGCGCATGGTATATCAGTATACAAAACAGCATTATCAAAGCTCAAAAAACAAACAAGCCTTAACTAATTTTATTTCGCGTTTACATTGGCATTGCCATTTTATTCAAAAATTTGAAGATGAATGCCAGATGGAATTTGAAAATATTAATAGTGCTTACAACACACTTATTAAACCTAAAAATGAATTGTATATAAAAGCTTGGCAACAAGGCAAAACTGGTGTACCTATTGTAGATGCGTGTATGCGATGTTTAATAGCAACGGGGTATATTAATTTTAGAATGCGGGCTATGGTGGTTTCATTTTTTGTATTATTTTACAAATGATTTTGGCCCTAAAACAAATTTGTAATCACCCTACACAATTTTTAAAAAATAATGTGTTAGATGCCTCCATGAGCGGAAAATTAGAATTGCTATTTGATAAATTAGACAGCATTGTTGAAAGTGGCGAAAAAGTATTAATTTTTACCCAATTTACCGAAATGGGAAATTTATTGAAACACTTTATTAAAGAGCGATACAAAGAAGAGCCCTTGTTTTACCACGGCGGTTGCAGCATGAAACAACGTACCGAAATGGTAAATGGATTTCAAAATAACAAGGCCGAAAAAATATTTATTTTATCCTTAAAAGCTGCCGGCACCGGATTAAATTTAACCGCCGCCAATCACGTTATTCATTATGATTTGTGGTGGAATCCTGCGGTAGAGGCTCAGGCAACGGACAGAGCGTATCGTATCGGACAAAAAAGCAACGTAATGGTTCATCGTTTTATTACTAAAAATACGTTTGAAGAACGTATTAACGAAATGATTCAAAATAAAAAGGCATTGGCAAATATGACTGTTGCTACTGGCGAAAATTGGATTGGCAATTTAAGTAATAAAGAATTAAAAAATTTATTTGAAATAGCGTAATTATGTACTTTATTTTAACTACAATTAAATACTAACTTTGTATTTACATTTTTTTTATTATTAATAATGACAGCAACGGACGAAAAAATAGTTGAAATAAAACATCTGGAAAAAAGTTATGGAAAATTCAAAGCCGTTACCGATGTAAGTTTTGATGTGTACCGTGGTGATGTATTTGGATTTTTAGGCCCCAACGGTGCAGGAAAAAGCACCACAATACGAACAATGCTTTCGCTTATACGCCCTACAAGCGGTGAACTTAAACTGTTTGGTAAAAATCTACTTAGCGATAGAAACTACATACTTGGTAAAATAGGCTGTATTGTTGAAAAACCCGATTTTTACAAATACCTTTCGGCAGAAAAAAATATTGAACTATTTGCTCGGTTATCCGGCGTAACGGTTACTAAAAGCAAGGTGCACCAAATCATTGAATTTGTTGGATTAAAAGGCAGAGAAAAAGATAAGCTAAATGGCTTTTCGCACGGCATGAAACAGCGTTTGGGTATTGCTCAAACATTAATACATGATCCCGAATTAATTATTTTGGATGAACCCACCACAGGGCTTGATCCGCAAGGAATAATTGATATTCGTAATTTAATTTTACAATTAAAAAACGAGCATAACAAAACCATTTTGCTATCCTCGCATATACTTTCCGAAATTGAATTGATTGCCAACAGAATGGTCATTATCAACAAAGGAAAATCCATTATTCAAGGCTCGGTAAAGGACTTGCTCAATGCACAGGAATTAATTGTTTCCTTTTCGGTTGACGATATTAATAAAGCAAAACAAGTGTTAGATAACGCATCCATGGCTAATTTGATAGATACCGTTGAACAAACGAGTTTGTTACTTCATCTTTCTCAAGAAAAAATTCCCATCATCAATAAATTATTTTGCGACAACAACATTAATGTATTTTCAATTGAAGCGAAACGTAAATTAGAAGATTATTTTTTAAAACTTATCAAAGGATGATGTTCTGGAAAAGCACGTATAACGAATTTTTGAAAATTGCAGCAAAGCCTCGTAGTTACATTGGTATTGGAGCCATAACGCTTATTGTTGCAATAATTTTATTTGCAATGAAAACCGATGGCTTAAGTTTTATTTCGTTTGTTACCGCACCTTTTGAACAATCATTAGCATTTGAAGGCGATATACTCAATGGAAATTTAATTGCATTTATTATTTTACAAATGCTAATTATCCACGTTCCATTATTAATAGCGTTGGTTACTGGCGATCTTGTTTCGGGCGAAGCTGCAATGGGTACCATCCGATTGTTGCTAACAAAGCCCATTTCACGAACAAGTATTTTGTTTTCTAAATACCTTGCTGGCTGCGCATATACACTGGTTATACTGTTGTGGATGGCATTTTTAGCATTAATTGTTGGCAAATGGCTGTTTGGTGCCGGCGATTTAATGGTATTAAACAGCGATGGTTTAATTGTTATTCAGGAGCACGATCTTGCATGGCGCTTTTTATGCGGCTTTGGTATTGCTTATTTATCCATGATAATGATTTCAACATTATCACTCACGTTATCCTGTTTTTCCGAAAACTCAATAGGGCCTATTGTTTCTACAATGGCCATTATTATTTTATTTACAATTATTGGCACGTTGGATGTACCTTCTTTAAATAAAATTCAACCTTTTTTATTTACATCACACATGGTATCGTGGCGTAATTTTTTTGAAGACCCTTTACCTACAAAAAAAATTATTGAATCGGCTATGATTCTCATCATTCATATAACCGCATTATTATCCGTAGCCGTTTATAAATTTAACAGAAAGGATATTTTATCATGATACTTAAAAACGCCAGCGCTAATACACTTTCAAGATTATCAAATACTTTTTTACAAATCGTATTTTTTTTAATAGTTACATTTTGTGTAAACAATAAAATTGTTGCACAGCAAAATGCAAATACTGTTTTAAACAATGTGTATACTAAACTTCAAAAAGCAAAAGATTATTCCGTTGACGTTTTAATAAAAGTAGATATACCTTTTATAAGAATGTTACCCATTGAAGCTAAAATTTATTCAAAACAAAAAGATAAGTTTAAAGTAGTATCTAAAAGTATTGCTATTGTTCCCCGTCAGGGATTTGATCAGGCATCAAAAATGTTGGCAGACACCAATTCAATTACCACAATTATTCAGGGCAAAGAAGCCCTTGGAGCATTTCAAACAACAATCATAAACATTATACCTGTTTCAGATACCAGCGATCTTATTTTGGGTAAATTATGGATTGATATAAAAGACAATGTTATTTTAAAATCGTTGTTAACTACAAAATCTAATGGTACCATTTTAACCGAGTATACATACGCATCACAAAAGGATTTTGGCTTACCCGATAAAATGATTTTTACGGTAGATATTAAAAAATTTAAAATTCCAAAAAGCGTAGCTGCAGATATTAACAATACTGCCAAAGAAAAAGAAAAATCTAAAGAAAAGAAAAAGGGACAAATTTTTATTACCTTATCAAATTATCAGGTAAATAAAGGCATTTCAGATACAATGTTTAAAAAATAATTTGGTATTTTACAATTATGCTACCAACCATTGTTATTAATAAACTACCACTACTACTACTCTGCAAGGGCAAAAAAATATCGTTTTTAGTTTGGATAACTCTTCCATATTTAAGTTAGCATTAAACGGACTTTTGTAAACGAATAAATGGCTTTTTTTCATTTTTACTAACTACTCAATTTTAAAGTGCAAATTTTATCGGCAAACTGTATTCTACATCTACTTTTTCAACTGTGTTTTCACCAGGTTTCCAATCAGGCATATTATCAATTATCCTTAATACTTCTTTATTAAAATTTATTGCATTTTCTACACCTCTTATTATTTTTGAGTTTTTTATTTTACCGTTTTTATCTACAATAAATGAAGCATATACCGTTCCTTGTATTTTATTTTTTCTTTCCCACTCGGGATATATTAAATTTTTTTTTATATAACGTATTAAACTATCAAATCCACCATAAAATTCTGGCATAGTTTCAACCAATACGTATGGTTCATTTTTTGTAATGGTATCGTTGGGCGATAGCATTACAATTCCTGTCATAAATTTTTGGGGTATCAATTCATTTATTAAAAGTTCGTTGTGCTGAGTGGCGGTATCTAAAATTACCGTGTCATTAGCTGTAATGTTTACCGTTGTTGTATTTTTAAACAAACACATTTTATCATTTGCTGTTTGTGAATTTATATTATTTATAGCTACCAACGTTCCAAATGATAAAAGAAAAAAGGGAAGATTACTATTTTTTTGATGTTTCGATAAGGCGTTTATCGTTATTAAAATATCTGAATGGGTAAAATCTAATTGTGAACTATAAAATCGTCCACAGGTTTTTTTATTATAATTTATTAAAAAAAATTCAATTATTTCTTTTCTGTTTTTTTTTGTAAAATCGATAACATCTTTTTTGCAATTATCACAGTGGCGAGAGTTGAGTCCAATTTTCATTGCGTCCCAATTTTCAAAACAAGGGTTTTTTATTTGTGGTTTCATATTTAATAATTGATAACTATAAAGCAGTTTTTTTATTGCACTTTTTATAAAATAAAGTTCAAAAATAAAATAAATATTAAGTAACAAACTATTATAATTTTACCTTTAGTTAAGCTGTTTTTTTTAATTGCACTGTTATACAATATGCTTTAGATATAATATTCGTAAATTTGCAACCCATAAAAC
>CANFLQ010000095.1 GCA_947447995.1 Bacteroidota bacterium
CTACTATTATCCTCGATTCTATTTTCTGATTTTTCATGAAATGCTGTATTTATATATTTTAAAAAATATGGTAGTTTTTCTCTATTTTCTGGTACTTTGTTATACTATCAAGGATGCAACTTATCTGTAAATGGTTGCAGATGGATAATTTTTTTAAATATTTTTTAATAAAAAATCATAACTAACTAAATATCAATACATTTAATTTACTTTACAGTGTAAAATTTTAATAATGATACGCAAATTGATGAGATGTAATGCCGTTTATCGGTATTATACACATTCATAATTTTAAATAATAAATTGAAAATGGTATATGCTTTACAAAAAGAAAAACTTAGTGTAATTATTCAAAAAACAAAATGCTGAAATCAAAAATGAATTTTATCAAGCAACGAAAGTAAACAAAGATTAAAAATTATAACATAAATTAAACGCTTAATATTGATTATTTTTGTTACCCTAATTATTAAAATAATTTCTAAAAAACCATCCAATAGAAAACAGATAAAAAGAGTTTATATTTATGAAAAAAGATACTGGGTTTTATGTTTTGGCAATTACTTTTTTAATTATTTTGATAGGTGTTTATTCTAACCATTTTAACAATCCTTTTGAATTTGACGATAGTCATACTATCGTTAATAATAATGCTATACGTAGTTTAAAAAATATACCGCATTTTTTTACCGATGCGCGTACTTTTAGTGTTTTACCGGCCAATCAATCATACCGGCCAATAGTCACAACTTTAAATGCCATAGACTATTGGATAGGAGGAAAAACAGAACCTACGCCCTTATATTACCATATTTCCATTTTCATCTCGTTTGTATTTTTAGGCATTTTATTATACTTTTTTTTATTAAAAACATTTGATATAACTTATACACATGAATGGAATAAATATCTGGCACTTTTAGGTGCAGGCTTTTATTGTTTGCATGCAGCAAATGCCGAAACGATTAATTACATTATTTCCCGTTCCGATTCATTTTCTACTACAATGGTAGTGCTCTCATTCGTAATTTTTATGTATAAACCAAAATGGAGAAACAAACTCATTTATTTGATACCCATATTAATTGGTTTTTTAACAAAAGAGCCCGCAATTATGGCAGCCCCTTTATTATTTGCATATGTTTTACTTTTTGAAAAAAAAGATGCGATACTTAAATGGTTTTCGAGTAAAGGGTTGAAAGATGTTTTTGCATCCGTATTGGGAATGATTCCGCTGTTTGTATTGATCCTATTGTTGTTGGGAATATCCAAAATAATGACACCTTCGTCTTTCAGCCCCACAATGACACCCTGGAGCAATTATGTATTGACACAACCTTACGTAATTCTGCACTATTTTAATAATTTTATTTTACCAATTAGTTTATCAGCGGATACCGATTGGGTACCGGTAAGTAATATTTATGATTACAGGGTATTTGTTGGAGTACTATTTATACTTATACTGATTGGACTTGCAATTTATTGTTCAGGTAAAAATATGCTACGCCCAATTTCCTTTGGAATCATTTGGTTTTTACTTGCGTTATTACCAACTTCCATCACATCACTTGCCGAAGTAATGAACGACCACAGACCATTTTTTGCATATATTGGATTAGTATTGGCATTTACTTGGTTTGTCGGAATACAATTATTTAAAATTAAGGACCAGATTACAAGTAATTCAACAATAAGATTCGGGTTAATTTATATTTTTTCATTTATTCTTTCTGCACATGCTTATGGCGTACACCAGAGGAACAAGGTATGGAGCTCCTCTGAAAGTTTATGGCATGATGTAACTATAAAAAGCCCAAAAAACGCAAGAGGGCTCATGAATTATGGTGTTGCCTTAATGACCAGGGCGGACTACCAAGAAGCACTTCACTATTTTGAAGAATGCAAAGCGTTGTGGCCAAATTATTATACTATTTATACCAATTTGGGGATTTTAAAATCTGCGATAGGTAAAAATGATGAAGCAGAAGAATTATTAAAAAAATCTATTTCACTTAATAAAAACGCACCTGCGTCTTATCATTTTTATGCCAAATGGTTGTACTCACAACAACGACTAGATGATGCTCTAAGAATCATAAATGAAGGTTTGGAAATATCCCTGGAAGATATTGAAAATATAAAACTGCGCAATAAAATACTTTCTGAAATCAAGAATAAAAAAAAACAATTTCAGGAAACAGAGAAATCTGTATTGGCATCTCCAACACCAGAGGGGTATTTGAATTTGAGTTTGAATTATTATAAAAATAATGAATTTGAAAAGAGCATTGATGCTGCAAATATGGCTATACAGTTAAAACCATTATATGCTAAAGCTTACAACAATATTTGTGCTGCTCAAAATGCATTAGGTAATTACGATGAGGCTATAAAAGCGGGCCAAGAGGCTATAAAAATTGAATCAAACTATCAACTTGCCAAAAACAATTTAAATTTTAGTTTATATGCAAAATCCAAAGTAGATAGCATGCAGGTTCTAATAAAAATGAAACCCAGCGCCAATTTATATACAAGCTTCAGCTTTTTATATTATAATTTAAAGTCTTTTAATAAATGTATCGAAATGGCACAAACCGCAATTAAATATGACCCAAAAATATTTCAAGCATACAATAATATTTGTTCTGCATACAATGAACTTAAACAATGGAATAAAGCCATTGATGCAGGTGAAAAAGGGATGAAAATTAATCCTAACTATGAGCGATTAAAGAATAATCTGGAAATTTCAAGAAATGGCAAAAAGAATGAATTGATGCTTAAAAAATAAAAGACATTTTATACCTAATTTTGGATTACTAAGTTTTCTAAAACATCCATTTGCTTTTTTTACCTGCCTTTTTTACTAATTGCCCAATTTAAATTGTTTTTTGCCAGTTGAAAATCGGGATTGATCTGAATGGCTTTATTTAAAACCTTTATTGCATCCTCCCACATTTGAAGTTCATTATATGCCGCTCCAAGATTATTGTAAGCAACAGAATTAGTTGAATCCAGCTCAACTGCCTTTCGTGTTAATTCAATGCATTTCTTAAATTTTTTTGCATTATATGCCGCAAACCCCTCCTCATAAAACTTAGCAGCCTCAGGATTAACTATTTTTTCTGGTTGTCTAGATCGTGGTATTTGATTTTGAACACTATCATCTGCTTTTTCAACCGGTTGCTCCTTTGTTATAAGCACAAATCCAGCAACGGTAATAATTATTGCAACCAATATAACTGAAGATGCACTGCCATTAGTTGAACCCTTTTTTTCGGGCGCAGTATCATTTGTCATAATTTTATTCCAATTTTTTATTATTAAATCTAGAATAAATTAAACCTTTTTTAAAATCCAACCGGTATAAAATTAACAATAATACTACCAAAGTAAATGCAACAACAATTGTTTGTAACTTCCACATATCTACTGACATCCAAGGTCCCCAATTCATAAAAAACTTTTGATTTGGGAATCCAATCGTATTGTCTGAATTAAAAACCGGCACATCGGCATAATTAATCATTAACCACATTTTTGAAGACAAAAGATTAAATACTAAAATTACAGTGTAAAAAAATTTGTTAAAGTTCAATTGATCAATAGCCTTTAAAACAAAAACAACCAACCAAGGTAAAAGATTAATAATAGTTCTGGACTCCGGAAATTCAGCGAAAAAATAAAAATTGAGCATAAAAGCCAACACAATACCTAAGCCATATTCTGAAACAGTAATACTAAATCTTTTCCAAAAAATAATTACCAATAAAACAATGCCACCAAAATAATTGGTGTGAGCAACAATGGTTATAAATGGCTTAACCAATGAATACAGCAGCCTATCGGATAATAAGTTGGATGAAAGCAAGCCCTGTGAACCCTTATAATTCAAATATCTTATTAATAAATTAAACCCAATCAAAATAATAACTGCCAACAACACCCTTTTTACATCGATAACTTTTTTAAGGTATACCTTGCTAAAAAACAATTTATTCATAAGCATTGAAGGAAAAAAGTAATACATCAATACAACTGAAAAAATGCTGTAAACAATAATATCAAAATCCAGTGGCAACGTAAGCAACATTGGTTTAAATTGGTAATTTATATATACAAAATAAAAAATTGCCAATAAGGCCAAATGCGCAGAAAAAGCATGAAACAATATTGTTTTAACTTTTGTAAAAGGTTGAAAAAATTGATGTACAAGAGGGAATACAAACATTAAAACACCTTGATAAAAAATTATAGGCCATGTAAAACCTGCAATTAAAGAAATTAATAAAAGATTGATTGTCCTATTTTTTAAATAAAAATAGAGTAACATCGTGCTTAAACACAAAGCTGCACTATCTGTCATTACCGGGTAATAAAACGCAAACTTTGCATTTGCATAATTTCCAAACAATAATAAAAATCCAAGAATTTGATTTTTTAAGGTAATGTCAAAGTGTTGAAATATTTTTTTTAAAAATATTGCGGTAATTACCAAGGATATTACGTTGATGATCTCAAATCCAATTATGATAGAATTGATGGTGAATGCCACCTGGAACATTTTGAATACTATATGTACCAATGCAGAAGGGAATATTCGCATTATTGTATAGTTATCAATTGCCTGACTTTTTAGAAAATCCTTAGCAATTATGGCATATTTATATCCATCCCAACCTAATCCACCGTTTGCAGGCAGTTTTTCAGCATATAAAACATTCAAAATTCCATAAACTCCAATAAAAAAAGGAAAAATATATTCCAAAGAAAATATTTTTACAATAAAATTTTTACTCATACAATTTAGAGCCTGTTTAAATTTTATTCAAAATTATTTATATCACCCCTACGGGGTTTAAAACTAGACTATAATTAAAATTCTACCGATATTTTGTCCCTCTAGGACTTATTTAAGCTCCGCTGGGAGCGAAATATTGGTAGAAAAAGTAATAAAAACATTTATAAAACCCCTTTAGGGGTGAAATCAATTAAAACGAAACAAATTTAAACAGGCTCTTAAAAAAATAAACTATTTTTCAGAGTTTGGCCTTTTTGAATTCCTCTTATTTAGAGACCGGATTTTCTGATCATACTCAATTGTTCGGCCAACAATCCAATAAAGAAAAACAAAATTGCCGATACAATTCCCAACATCGCGCCAACGCTCACTCCATGTCCATTCAATACTAGCGGTATTCCCCAAAGTATACTAACAATCATAGTGAAAAAAGAAATTGGAAAAAATACTTTCATAGGATTAAAGAGAATAATCATATTTATAATCTCTTTCAACGTTTCGAATGCTGTAAGCGTATTGATTGTACTTGTACCGCTTTCTCTAGAAGCAATAGATATAGGAGTTTCTAACACCAAATGTCTTTGATTTATAAAAACTAAAGCAATCGTATCGCTATAAGCCATAGAGTTGGGACATAATTTAATATACCTATTTGACAAATCGGTTCTATACAACTTCATCCCAGAATTCAAATCTTCTATCGGCACTTCCATCAATAATTTTGCAAATTTACGGATCAGCCATTTCCCGAATTGCCTATAAAGACCAGATGAAGCAATATTTCTACTACCAACGATCATATCTGCATCTTTTTCTGTTGCAAGTTGAAACACCTTTAATACATCATCAAGCATGTGCTGCCCATCAGCATCAATGGTTACCACAAAATCAGTTTTTGCCTTTTTTATCCCCTCTTTTATTGCACCACCGTAACCTTTATTAAGTTTATTGTGTATCGCAAAAATGGTTTTATTATCGGCAACATCATTAATAAGTGTTGCGCTTTTATCTTTTGAACCATCATTCACTAAAATGAGTTCAAATAAATTGTGTTTGCAAAATTCAATTACTTTAGGAAGGTAGGTTACTAATGAATCTTCTTCATTATAAATTGGTATAATAATGCTTAAAGTAGCTGATTCCATATTTGAACTCATTTTAAATAATCCCTTCTTTTAACAAATCATGCAAATGAACAAAACCTTGATATTTACCCTTATTGGTAACCACCAATTGTGTGATACTATATTGCTCCAACAAACGCATAGCATTTACTGCCAATTCATCTGCTTCAATTTGTTTTGGATTTTTATTCATAATATCTGATGCTTTTATAGAGTCAATAGAATCAACCTTTTCAAGCATTCTACGCAAATCGCCATCGGTAATTACTCCAACTAATTTATTGTTTTCAATAACAGCAGTTGCTCCCAATCGTTTGGAAGAAATTTCCATGATTACTGATTTTAGTGAGTCCTGAGGCTTTACTATTGGTTTTTGATTGTGTGAGGAAATATCCGAAACTTTTAAATATAATTTTTTTCCCAATGCTCCTCCCGGATGGTATTTCGCAAAATCTTTACTTGTAAAACCTCTGTAATCAAGTAAACAAACTGCTAAGGCATCGCCCATTGCTAATTGGGCTGTTGTGCTTGATGTAGGTGCAAGGTTATTCGGACACGCTTCTTTTTCAACGGTGCTATTTAAAATATAATCGGCTTGTTGTGCCAAATACGAATTGATATTACCCACCAATGCAATTAATTTATTTCCACCTATTTTTAACAGCGGAACAAGCACTTTAATTTCGGGTGTGTTACCACTTTTTGAAATACAAATTACAACATCCTCATTTTGTATTGTTCCCAAATCGCCATGTATGGCATCAGCAGCATGCATAAATATAGACGGTGTGCCGGTTGAATTAAAAGTTGCAACAATTTTTTGAGCAATAATAGCACTCTTTCCAATGCCTGTAACAACAACTCTACCTTTTGAATTGTATATCAATTGAACACAAGATACAAAATCGGTATTGATATAATTCTGTAAATTATAAATTGCGTCTGCCTCTATTTTTAGAGTAGATTTAGCTAATTCAATTATTTTATCGATAGATTTATTCACTTGGTAGTATATTTAAAATAAATACGTAAAAACTAGGGATTGCAACAATTTTTTGTTATATATTTACGATGCAAACATAAAAATCCAATTGCAATTATTTACAACAGGATAAAATTAGTTTTTTTATTCAATAATCGATTAGAACACTACTAAAATTAACAAAAAATAGATTTATACGATGCTCGAAGTAGAAACTTCCCTTATACAATGCTTAGAAAAATTTTTCGGATTCGATAGTTTTAAAGGGCCACAAGAAGCAATTATTACAAGTCTTTTAGAAGGCAAAGATACTTTTGTAATTATGCCAACAGGTGGAGGCAAATCATTATGTTATCAATTACCAGCATTGGTAAGTGAGGGAACAGCAATTGTTATTTCACCCCTTATTGCATTGATGAAAAATCAGGTAGACGCATTGCGCAACTTTGGAAATGAAGATGGTATTGCACATTTTTTAAATTCTTCTTTATCGAAAATAGAAATCACGAAAGTAAAAAAAGATATTACCGATGGTAAAACCAAACTTTTATATGTTGCGCCTGAAAGCCTAACAAAAGAAGCCAACATACAATTTTTCAAAGAAATAAAAATCTCCTTTTTTGCAATTGATGAAGCACATTGTATATCGGAATGGGGACATGATTTTAGACCTGAATACCGACGATTGCGCCCCATCATTGAAGAAATTGGCAAAGTGCCTATTATTGCTTTAACAGCTACGGCAACGCCCAAAGTTCAGCAAGACATACAAAAAAATTTAGGCATGACCAGTGCCAATTTATATAAATCATCCTTTAATCGTACCAACCTTTTTTACGAAGTACGTCCCAAACAAAATGCGATTAAAGAAATTATAAAATACATAAAAGGACAACAAGGCAAATCCGGAATTGTGTATTGTTTAAGCCGCAAAAAAGTAGATGAATTGGCGGAAACATTACGTGTTAACGGCATCAAAGCATTGCCCTATCATGCAGGGTTAGAAGCCAAAGAAAGAGCAAAAACTCAGGATATGTTTTTGATGGAAGATATTGATGTAATTGTTGCAACCATTGCATTTGGTATGGGCATCGACAAACCGGATGTTCGTTTTGTTATCCATCACGATATTCCAAAATCATTGGAAGGTTATTATCAGGAAACCGGACGTGGCGGAAGAGATGGAGGCGAAGGCAATTGCGTTACTTTTTACAGTCACGAAGATATTATAAAACTTGAAAAATTTATGAAAGGTAAACCTGTTTCTGAACAAGAAATAGGCAAACAACTTTTACATGAAACGGTTTCGTATGCGGAAACATCAAGCTGTCGCAGAAAATTTTTATTACACTATTTTGGTGAAGAGTTTGACGAAACAAATTGTGGTGGCATGTGCGACAATTGCCGCAATCCAAAACAAAAATTTGAAGCCATGGATGATGTTGCTTTAGCAATTGAAGCGATATTGGATGTGAAAGAAAAATTTAAAACAAAAGATATTATTCACATTCTTTTAGGTGATGTTAATTCTACCACAAAAGCCTATAAACATAACGAATTAGAAAGTTATGGCAAAGGGGCTGAGGATGATAAAAATGAAAAACACTGGAATGCTGTTATCCGCCAAGCCCTAGTATCAGGCTTATTGGAGAAAGATGTAGAAAACTATGGTTTACTTAAAGTAACCAAGGAAGGCAATGTGTTTTTAGATGAACCTACCAGCATTATGGTTACTAAAGACCATGATTACGAAGGAACGGAAACCGAAAGCGAAGAAATTGAAAGTGGTAATAAAGGTGGCTCAGGTGCGGATGCTGCTTTATTTGCTGCATTAAAAGACCTTTTAAAACAAACTGCTCACAAATTAAATTTACCTCCTTACGTTATATTTCAAGAACTATCGTTGGAAGAAATGGCCATTCAATATCCCATTAAAATGGATGAATTGGTTAATATTACTGGCGTTGGACAAGGTAAAGCTCAAAAATTTGGAAAACCGTTTTTAGATTTAATTGCTAAATATGTTGAAGAAAATGAGATAGACAGACCGTTGGATATGGTTGTAAAATCAATTGTAAACAAATCGGGATTAAAAGTACACATCATTCAAAACATTGACCGCAAGCTGCCTTTAGAGGATGTAGCAAGTGCAAAAGGATTAAACCTTGAAGATTTGATTGCAGAAATTGAAAGCATCGTTCATTCGGGCACAAAACTAAACATCAATTATTACATTAACGATAATATTGATGAGGACAAACAACAGGAAGCTTTAGATTATTTTAAAGAATCGCAAAGCGATTCAATTGAAGATGCTTTAAAAGAATTAGGTGAGGAAGATTATTCTGAAACCGAAATTCGTTTAATGCGCATACGCTTTATGAGTGAGTTTGGAAATTAGGCAGTTAATTCATTCACTGCCAACCAAGCCATCAATCCGGCACCTATTTCAAGCGCTTTTTCATCAATATTAAAAGTGGAGGTATGTATACCGCTCACAATATTTTTTGCTTTATTACCTGTACCCAAACGGTAAAAACAAGAAGGTATTTTTTGTGAAAAAAATGCAAAATCCTCTGCCGTCATGCGTATTTGAAGCTCTTCCACGTTTTCTTTTCCTAAATAATCTTGTGCAGCAATAATTGCTTTTTCTGTTGTTGCTGCATCGTTCACTAAAAACGGATAGCCGGGAATGATATTAAAATCACACGTTCCGCCCATTTGAATTGCAATATCTTCGGCCATCTTTTTCATTTTTGCATGCGCCTGTTTTCGCCAAACTTCATTCATGGTTCTGAAAGTCCCTTCAATCTTCACTTCATCCGGAATAACATTGGTAGCACCGTTTCCAATGATTTTACCGAAGGCGAGAACGGTTGGAGGAAAAGCCCCTCCCCAGCCCTCCCCAATGTGGAGGGTGTTGGCATTTACCATAAAAACATCATTTAATTCCAGTAAAATTTTTGACGCAATAAATAAAGGATTGTTGTAATCCTTTGGCATAGCGGCATGTCCGCCTTTACCTATAACTGTTACATATATTTCGTCGGTACTTGCCATGTACATTCCACTTCTAAAACCAACTTTACCGGCTTCCATACTCGGGAATACATGTTGCCCAAAAATGCTATTGGTATTGGGGTTTTCAAGCACACCTTCTTTTATCATTAAGGATGCACCGCCGGGTAATTTTTCTTCGCCGGGCTGAAAAATTAATTTTATAGTGCCTTCAAATTCGCCTTTTAATTCATTCAATATTTTTGCAGCACCAAGCACCGATGCTGTGTGTACATCGTGTCCGCAGGCGTGCATCACGCCTATATTTTTTGATTTATATGCTACATCATTTATTTCAATAATTGGTAACGCATCTATATCAGCGCGCAATGCAACGC
>CANFLQ010000096.1 GCA_947447995.1 Bacteroidota bacterium
GTTTTTATATTGCGAGGGTCAAATCCAACACCGGAAGTGGAATTAGCTTGCGGGTCGGCATCTATCAAAAGCGTTTTAAATTCTAATACAGCTAAACTTGCTGCAAGGTTAATTGCTGTTGTTGTTTTTCCAACTCCGCCTTTTTGATTAGCAATTGCTATTATTTTTCCCATCTTGTATTTTTTTAGCCCCCACCCCCTAAAGGGGAGAAGTAATTTGTTATTTGTCTGTAATGTTTTTTTTCGCCGCCAAAATTTCCCCTTTGGGGGATAGGGGGCTTTTAAACTAATTTAGTTTCTCCAATTTTAAATAAAAGCAGTTCATTGCCAGCGTGTTTAAATTTTTGAATGCTCGTTTCGTGATCAATTTTTATTGGAGAAAAAGTATCATAATGCATACCAATTATTTTCCGACATTTAATAAATTCAGCTGCTATAATTGCATTGTCAGTCCCCATTGTAAAATTATCTCCTATCGGTAAAAATGCAAAATCTATTTTACGGTAATCGCCAATTAGTTTCATGTCATAAGTTAGAGCAGTATCTCCAGCAAAATAAAAATTACCTTCGGTTGATTCTACAATAAATCCCATCGGGTTACCGGCATAAGTTCCATCAGGTAAGCTGCTGGAATGTGCTGCTGTAACACATTTAATATTGCCAAAATCAAATTTGAATTTACCTCCAACATTCATTGGGTGAGTATTGCTTACACCCTTGTTGTTTAGCCAAGTGTGTATTTCAAAGGTACAAATAACCTGGGCTCCAGTACGTTTTGCGATGTCGATTAAGTCGGCAACATGATCTTCGTGTCCGTGAGAAACTAAAATATAATCAGCTTTTATAGATTTTACATCAATATTTTTTGCCAATGAATTGGGGGTAATAAACGGATCAAACAATAAATGTTTGCCATTTAATTCAACACCAAAACAAGAATGCCCGTAATAGGTAATTTTCATAAATTTTTAATTAATTGAAATCGTGTAAAATAAATTAAATTTTAGTAGGGTTCTTTTTCTTTGTGTTTTCTAGAAAAAATATAAACAAGATTTTTTTTTACTAGATAATAAAAGTACGATTTTTTAGGATAATAAATTATGAAAACTTATTATAGATTTTTAAACAATACGTATGTTAATAAAACGTTTGTTTTAGGAAATTAAAAACGCCTGCTCATCTTTGAACAGGCGTTTTAAGCTTTTAACTCAATTATTGCTTATGCAAATTTTTTCTCGAACTCTTGCATTACTTCAATCAAGGCATTTACGCTTTCCTGAGGAAGGGCATTGTAAATAGATGCACGATATCCACCCACATCGCGGTGACCTTTTAATCCGCTCAAATTAGCAACTTTAGCTAATTTGTCGAATTCTGCTTCCAATTCAGGTTTGTTCATTACAAAAGTAACGTTCATGTTGGAGCGGTCTTCTACAGCAGTAGTTCCTTTGAACATGCTGTTACGGTCTATTTCAGCATAAAGCGTATCTGCTTTTTTCTGATTCACTTTTTCTATCCACTCAATTCCTCCATTCTTTTTTAGCCATTTCATGGTCAACAATGAAACGTAGATAGGGAATACCGGAGGCGTGTTGTACATTGATTCTCCTTTGATGTGTACCTGATAATCCAACATGGATAACATTTTTCTGTCTGTTTTACCCAAGTCGGATTCACGAACAGCAACCATGGTAACACCTGCAGGGCCCATATTTTTTTGAGCACCGGCATAAATAACAGAAAAATCATTACCGTTTACTTTGCGGCTAAAAATATCACTGCTCATATCGCTAACCAATGGTACCGAAGTTTTAGGGAACTCTTTCATTTGTGTCCCGAAAATGGTATTGTTGGATGTTATGTGTAAATAGTCAAGGTCGGTTGGTATGGTATATCCTTTAGGGATATATGTAAAGTTTTTATCTTCTGAAGATGCAACAACAACTGTTTTACCAATTTTGTTAGCTTCTTTAAGTGCTTTGGTTGCCCAAGCCCCTGTGTTTATATAGCCTGCTGTGCCATCAGTTCGTAATAAGTTAGTTGGTGCCATTGCAAATTGCATGCTGGCGCCACCGCCTAAAAATAAAACCTGGTATCCATCATTTAAGTTCAAAAGTTCTTTTACCAATGCTTTTGCTTCGTCCACCATTGCGATGCAGTTTTTGCTGCGATGTGAAATTTCCAAAATGGACAAATTCAAATTGTCAAAATTGATACAAGCTTCTGATGCTTGTTGTAATACTTCTGCTGGTAGGATTGCCGGACCTGCGCTAAAATTGTGAACTTTTGTCATATTGATTTTAATTGTTAGAATAAAGTAGAATGATCTTTTTTTATTTTCGATGCGAAATTAGGAATTAAATAGGATGAATAACAATAATATCCAACATTTTTTAATCCCGATACTACTTTTAAAATAGCTCCATAATTACTTTTCAACTTTCTTTTTTTTGCTTCGGATAAAAGTGTTGCTTTCGCGGGCCGGACTTGTTTTTAAAGGGTTCACATAATTTTTATCTCGTTCATCTTTTTCATTGGTAGCTATTACGTCGCTGCCAAAATTCCATTTGCCTCTTTTAAAGCCAAAGCCATCGCAACCCAAATCTGGGCAATAGTATTGGTATTGACCTTCTAGTTGAGGTGAAGGAGCTGTAAGATGGTCGAAAATAATGGAATCCTTTTTTGTATTGTATTTGAGCGACATGGTACAAGTGGCGGCATGTTCAAAAATTACCCGTTTTTGATGTAACTTGTTCATATTAAATATACTTGCTCCAAAACGTGGACTGCCATTTTTATCAAAAGTTAATACATCAATGATCTTTTTTGAACTCAATTTATCATTTCCATCCCAGGCCAAAAGTGTATAATACGTGTTGTTTTTTGTTTTTTTTAGGATGATTTTGTAGTACAACATTCCAAACCATTTTTTATTGTCGCTTACATAACCTTCCGCATCTTTTATTTCCGCCGATTTATCAATTAAAGGGAACAGTTGTATGGTTTCTGTTGTTTCCTTTTTAAATAAGTTTTTCTTGATTATCTGAATGTATTTTTTCTGAATAAAACCAAAATACTCTTGTGTCCCATTATCTTTAGCCACATTCCAGTTGATTATTCTAAACATTTTATCCGGCGACTCCAATCGCCCAATATCACTGAGAGAATCGAATGTATAGCTAAAGGAGTTAGGTTGGTTTAATGAGTGTTCAAAGGTAGTAATCAATTGCTGATTCCACTTTTGTTTTTCGATATCGTTTTTTGATTGATACAATTTATGTACAATGAATTTTAAAGTATCATTATAGGCATCCAATTGTCGAATTTCCGGATTTTTTTCCTGTGCAGAAATTGTCAGAGAAATGAAGGTAATAAAAAGAGAAAGATATATTTTCATTTCCTCAAAAATATAAAAAAAATGCCATTATGTATTAAACACAATGGCATTTGTAGGGGGAATCAATATTTTACTCCTTATGCATGGAGGCTTTTTTAGCCAATAATTCTTCTTTGCTTTCGCGCCAGTTCTCATCATCAACACAGCAATCAACCGGACAAACAGCTGCACATTGTGGTTCATCGTGAAAACCAACACACTCGGTACATTTATCGGATACAATGTAATATAAGTCCATGGAAACCGGAGTTTCAGGGGCATCGGCATCTGCAGTTAAGCCGCTTTTTGAAGTGAACATTCCTTTGATGGAAGTTCCATCCGAAAAACGCCATTCGTTGCCACCTTCGTAAATAGCATTGTTGGGGCATTCCGGTTCGCAAGCTCCACAATTAATGCACTCCTCAGTAATTTTAATTGCCATAAGAGTTGTTTGTTTTAGTAGTTTTGTAAAAAATTGACTGCAAATATAATACAAAGCAATTGATTTTAAGCTTTAGAATTAAAATAAAAAATGATTGTAAATAAACGAATAAATGCATTTGCTAAACTGGGAGATTTTTTATCGCAGTTTACTGAAAAGAATGGGAGCAAAACCGATAGCCAATTAAACAGTAGTTTTTATGATAGTTTTAGTGAATTGATCCAAACGGTTCATTTTCATAATGCCTGGTTTACCGAAGATAATGTAAGAAATGCGATTGCTGAAATTTCTGCTGCTTTAAATAAAGAAGCTTTGGAAAACTGGATTGCAGCTTATGATAAAAATACATTCGATATAAAAAAGCCAAAACGTGTTGCCGTTATTATGGCGGGAAACATTCCAATGGTAGGCTTTCACGATATGTTATGCGTGTTGCTTTCGGGCAATGATTTTATCGGAAAATTATCCTCTGATGATAATTTGTTATTGCCTTTTATGGCTAAAGTTTTAATTGCCATCGAACCTGAATTTAAGGATAGTATTGAATTTACAGGCGGCCAGCTTAAAAATATGGATGCGGTAATAGCAACCGGCAGCGATAATACATCGCGTTACTTTGAATATTATTTTGGCAAATACCCTCATATCATTCGTAAAAATCGAAATTCAGTGGCAGTACTTAATGGCAATGAAAGCCTTGCAGAATTAAGGCTTTTAGGTAAAGATGTTTTTCAGTATTTTGGATTGGGATGCCGTAATATTTCTAAATTATTTGTACCAAAAGGTTATAAGTTTGATACCTTTTATCAGTCCATTTTTGAATATCAAAACATTGTAAATAATAATAAATACGGTAATAATTATGATTACAACCGTACGGTTTATTTGATGAGTAATCATCCGTCATTGTTGGATAATAATTTTTTATTATTAAAAGAAGACGAGAGTTACTCTTCGCCAATAGGAGTCTTGTTTTTTGAATATTACGAAGATTCAGAACAGTTATCAGCTCGTTTGGATGCCGATAAAGAGCTTATTCAGTGTATTGTTGCCAATGATCCGGCAATAAAAAAAGCTATTCCCTTCGGACAAGCCCAATGTCCTACATTACTTGATTATGCCGATGGAGTAGATACGATGAAGTTTTTGTTGACTCTTTAACTTTAAACTTTCCAACTTTGAACTTACTTAGGTGCTACCTTTTTTCCAAACACCGCTTTTCTATTGCTTCGTAATTGTTGTCGGTAAGCTTTGGCAGCCTTTCTAGCAGCTTTTTTAGTCTTTTTCCCTTCTTCCTGATGCGGTTTTACTTTTAGATCCAGATAAGGATTATAAGGTGCTTTTTTGTGACAGGAACTAGCTATACTTAGAATAAAAAAGCCTATAATGATGGGATAGAATATTTTTCGCAATTTTTTCATTGGGGTAAAGATAGTGAATAAGCGTATAAATTTTATTCAGAATATTTTTTGTCTTTCATTCATTCTGGACTCCGCTCGAACTGACAGCGCGCGCTGTCAGTTCGAGCGGAGTCCAGAACATAAGGTGGAATACAAAAATAAATTCAGCGGAAACGTTTTTATGGAAAAAAGTTTCCTACCTTTGTATCCTAAAAAATTGAAAGATCCATGCATTCACGTATCATAGTTATCGGGCTTATATTATTGCTTATTGATTGGTATTTCTATCAAGCAATTACTACTGTTTTAAAAGATTCAGCACCCAACCGCAAAGAGCTTGTATTCTACATCTACTGGAGCTTTACTCTGTTTACTTTTTTACTTTTTTTAACTCCTTTTGTTATTGCGATTACCGAATGGCCAAAATTTATTCGTGTGTATGTAATTGGTTTGGTGCTTGTTGCCGGCGTCTCAAAATTGATTGGTTCCTTGTTTGTTGTTACGGATGATATTATCAGATTGTTCAGATGGATAGGAAGTTATATCCTACCTGCTACAGAAGTTGCAACCATCAATCCTCATAGTATTTCACGATTAACTTTTTTGAATAGAATGGCGGTTGGCATGACATTGATACCATTCACTGCCTTTATTTATGGTATGGCAAGAGGTGCTTTTAATTATAAGGTACATAAGGTAAAGGTAGTATTGCCCAATTTACCAAACGAATTTAATGGATTAAAAATTCTTCAAATTTCGGATATACATTGTGGAAGTTTTGTTTCTACCAATCCTTTGGAAGAGGCTGTTAAAATGATCAATCAGCAAAAAGCAGATGTGGTATTTTTTACCGGCGACTTAGTGAACGATCGGACAATCGAAACGGATATGGTAAAAGAGGTATTGAGCAAAATTACAGCACCAATGGGTGTGTTTAGCATTTTGGGTAACCACGATTATGGCGATTATGTGAAGTGGGACAGCGTAGAAGCAAAACAAAAAAATTTAGAAGACCTTAAAAAGGTTCATAAGCAATTGGGTTGGCGGTTGTTGATGAACGAACATGTTCCTTTAAAAAGAGGTGATGCCGAAATTGCCCTTTTAGGTATTGAAAATTGGGGAGGCAATTTGAATTTTCCTAAGTACGGTGATATGAAAAAGGCACATGCAGGAACTGAAAAATATCCAGTTAAATTATTGCTTTCCCATGATCCTTCGCATTTTAGTATGCAGGTGAAGGAGGAATACAAAGATGTTGACATTACGTTCAGCGGACATACGCACGGTTTCCAATTTGGTATTGAAATTCCCGGTTTCAAATGGAGTCCATCTCAATATGTTTATAAACAATGGGCGGGCTTGTATTCCAATGACAATCAATACTTGTATGTAAACCGAGGCTTAGGCTTTTTAGGTTATCCTGGAAGGTTGGGTATTTCGCCGGAGATTACGGTGATGGAGTTGAGGAATGCTTAGGTGAATACGCTAGCAGCAGTGTGGATTTGCTGAGAATCGTGTTATTGAAAATAAAATAAAAATGGAAAATATAGATAGAGCCCATCTATTAATAGCTATAATAATAAATCTTATTTTGGTAGGGCTGCTAATAAAGATGGTAGAAAATGGCAATGATATGTATGTTGTTTTGTTCTTTGTCTTGTATCCAATTATAATTTTGGCAAATGGAATTATATGGGGAATATTAGATTCGAGAAATAATCCCAAGTCCAAAATTTATATGATTATAACCTTAGGATTGGGTATTTTATTTTTGCCAATTTTGATTATTACAGGTTAGTAATTATAATTTTTTCTAAAGAATCTAAGCAATATGGCAGACGCATTAAAAGAACTATTCAATAAAAAATTCTATCAGAATTTAGCTGTTGAATTTAACAAAGCGGATACAAATTTTCATCCTGAAAAATTTGTAAAAGATGTTACAAATAATTTGGATGAATTATCGCTCAACGGGCGTATGCGCAATACATCCATTGTTTTAAAAAAACATTTATCTGCCGATTATAAAAAGGCATTGGATGTTATGTACAATGTTATTCCTAAGACACAAGGAGGTTATACTAATTTGATATTCCCTGATTTTGTTGGTTTGTATGGGCACGATGATTTTAGTACTTCTATGGAAGCCCTAAAACATTTTACCAAATATGGTTCTTCCGAATTTGCTATTCGTGAATTTTTAAAACGTGATTTTAGTAAAACCATTAAAGTGATGAATAAATGGGCAGAGGATAAAAATCATCATGTTCGCCGTTTGGCTTCCGAAGGCAGCAGAGCCCGTTTGCCTTGGTCGTTTAAGCTGGATGAGGTAATTAAAAATCCTCAGCTAACATCTTCTATACTTGAAAAACTAAATGCTGACGATGAGCTGTATGTAAAAAAATCAGTTGCCAATCATTTGAATGATATTTCGAAAGACAATTCGGAATGGATGTTACAATTTTTAAAGGGCTGGGACAAAAAAAATAGTCATACTGCCTGGATAATTAAACATGCCTGTAGAACCTTGATTAAAAAGGGGGATACAGATTCATTAGCATTGTTTGATTTTGAAAAAAACACCAAAGTCAAGATTTGGAAATTCAACTTAAATAAGTCGAAATTAAAAATTGGTGACAGCCTTCAATTGGAATTTGATATTGTTTCTGAAAAGTCAACATCACAAAAATTGGTCATTGATTTTGCAGTTCATTACATTAAAAAATCAGGTGAACTATCTCCAAAGGTTTTTAAGTTAAAAGAGCTCGATCTTCAAGCCAAACAGACTGTTCACATTGTAAAAAAACATCGCTTCGAGAATTTCACAACCCGGCAACATTATGCCGGAACTCATGTTGTGGAAATATTGGTAAACGGGAAATCGCTTTGTCAACAATCGTTTGAATTGTTGATTTAACCGAAATTAAATTGAGAACGTTATTGCGAGGTGCGAAACAATCTAATACGATACTTTGGTTGAGATTGCTTCGTGTCTCGCAATGACGCTAACGGGTTAGGATTGCAGAAATTAAAAGTTTTGCACTAACAATAATCCTACTTTTTTCTTTTGTAAATTTTATTTTTATTCATCCCTATCGTATAGAAAAAATGACCGAAAGAAACGCGAAGTACGCCTAAACCATACGTTATACTTCTGCTAAGATTAATAGAAGAAGCATCGTCAAAATACTTGGTAGGGCAAGTAATTTCGGCAATTTCAAAACCGGCCATAAATATCTGGGAAATCATTTCATTGTCAAAAACAAAATCATCATCGTTGGCTTCATAATCAACAGTTTCTAAAACTTCCTTGGAAAATGCTCTGAAACCGGTGTGGTATTCCGATAGTTTTTGATTTAACAGTATATTTTGTGTTAAGGTAAGGCAACGGTTAAAAAAGTATTTATACAAGGGCATTCCGCCTTTCAAAGCTCCTTTCCCAAGGATACGTGAACCGAATACTACCGGATACAAATCATTGGCAATGATATGTGACATCGACTGAATCAACAAAGGAGTGTATTGATAATCGGGGTGAAGCATTACTACAATATCAGCTTTCAGCTCCAAAGCCTTGTCATAACACGATTTTTGATTTCCTCCATAGCCTCTGTTTTTGGTATGACGCACAACATGCCTGATTCCAATACGTTTGGCTACTTCCACAGTATCATCCTTGCTCATGTCGTCAACCAATACTACTTCGTCAACTATATCAAATGGGATTTCGTTGTATGTTTTTTCCAGTGTTAATGCGGCATTGTATGCCGGCAAAACAACTACTACTCTTTTGTTTCTTATCATAATGGATTTGATGTTGCACAAAAATAATAAATTAAAATTAAGAATTTGCCTCTAAACAAAATAGCTAGTCCAAAACCGTCGTTTAGAGTGTAGATATTGCTATATTTGTAGTTCTATGAAGACCCTGCATAAATTCATATTAAAATCATACATAGGTCCCTTTGTGATGACTTTTTTCATCGCCATGTTTGTGTTTTTTATGATGTTCATTTTCAAATATATTGATGATTTTGTGGGTAAAGGACTAGGTGCAGGTGTTTTGTCTGAATTGTTCTTTTACTTTTCGCTTACTACCATTCCAATGGCATTGCCGCTTGCAATCTTGTTATCGTCGTTAATGACCTTCGGTAATTTGGGTGAAAATTTTGAACTTACCGCTATGAAAAGTGCAGGATTGTCTCTTCAAAAAATAATGAAACCCCTTGTTTATACAACTGTTTTTTTGTCGGTATCCGCTTTTTATTTTTCCAATAATATTTTACCCTTTACTAATTTAAAAGCTGGTTCATTATTATACGATATAAGGGAATCAAAGCCTGCCTTACTTTTTAAAGAGGGGGTTTTTAATAACAGTATCGAAGGTTTTAGTATTCGCGTGGGTAAAAAGGATAAGGATGGTAAAACCTTGAGAGATATACTTATATACGATCATAGGGAAATGCAAGGGAATAATATTGTCTTGTATGCTAAAAAGGGGAAGATGGAAGAGACTGGTGACAAAATGTTTTTGGTACTCACTTTAAACGATGGCGCCAGTTACAAGGAAATGACCAATCAGCAACAAACGCATCCCTTGATTCGTGATAAGTTTGAAGAACGGGTGATACGATTTGATCTTTCGGAATTTAAAATGTCACGAACCAACGAAGATTTGTTTAAAAGCAATCATCAGATGATGAATATTTCACAATTAAATGCAGCTGTTGATTCATTAGATAATAATAATGTAGTAAGAATAGCCGGCTTTGGTAAACAGTTAAAACAAAGCTATTATAACAGAACAACATCATTTTTTAAAGCATCGGAAAAAAATAAAAAAATAGTAAGTGATTCAAATTATTTTAATAAGTTAACTAAGTTACAACAGTTAAATGTGGTGGAATCGGCAACCAATACTATTCGCAGTGCTAAAGCGTATTCCGAATCTGTTGTAAGTGATCACGAAGCGGAAGAATATTCTAAATTAAGGTATCAGGCCGAATGGCACCGAAAATTTACCCTTTCCATTGCATGCCTGGTGCTGTTTTTTATTGGCGCCCCGTTGGGAGCCATCATCCGCAAA